>JBFIFS010000004.1:0-68449 GCA_041602695.1 Kiritimatiellia bacterium | reverse complement strand
GCCCTCTTGTTGCCGGCTTCAGTGTCCGCGGCAGGTGCCCCGGCAGGTATTCCCAGAAGCATTGCGGCGCACACTATATTCCTAATTATCTTCATATAGTAATTATAATGCCGAAGTGCATGCTTTTCAATGGGGCAAAGACCATTTCTGCTTTAATACTGGTGATTACCGAAGCTGTATTAGTGTGCTTCTCAGAGATATTTTGCTGCAATTGCGGCAAGACGGCTGCGCTCGCTCTTCTTCAGCGTTATGTGACCATGAACATCCTGGGCCTTGAGGCGCTCTGCCGCGTATGTAAGGCCGTTGCTGCTCGCGTCAAGGTAAGGGTTATCAATCTGGTATGGATCGCCAGTCAGGACCATTTTCGAGCCTTCGCCGGCCCTGGATACGATGGTCTTGACTTCGTGAGGGGTCAGGTTCTGGGCTTCATCCACGATTACATACTGTCCCGGAATCGAGCGGCCGCGAATATAGGTGAGGGCTTCCAGTACCAGCGTGTCATCATCCAGCAGCTTATTCATCCTGTCCTGCGGAGTGATCTTTGTTTTCTTCTTTCCCTTGGTTTCCGTCGTCGCGCCATCCCGAAGAAGATAGGTCAGGTTGTCGAAGATAGGCTGCATCCAGTGAGAAAGCTTCTCTTCTTTTGCGCCGGGCAGGTATCCGATGTCTTTGCCCATGGGGATGACCGGTCTTGAGACCAGTATCCTGTCATAGCTCTTGTTCCTGAGGGTTGTGTGAAGCGCGGCTGCCATTGCGAGCAGGGTTTTCCCTGTGCCGGCCTGGCCCACGAGTGTGACTATTTGAACGGACGGGTCCATGAGCAGCTCCAATGCGAGTCTCTGCTCCTTGTTCCGGGCGTGGATGGACCAGATTATGTCGTAGAGGCTGGACAAATGTTTGATCTTGCCCGGCTCAATCACCCGGCAAAGGGCATTATGCTTTTCGTTCTTCTCGTCCTTCATCATGATGAACTCATTGGGGAACTCGCCTATGCCTTCGGCCTCGAGGACATCTGTCTTGAAGAATTCGTCAATTATCCGCTTAGGAACGCTGATTTCCGAGTATCCTGGGTAGAGTTCGTCGAAGTTGACTTTCTCTTTCTCGAAATCCTGGGCGCTAATGCCGAGGGCATCAGCCTTAAGTCGGGCGTTGATGTCCTTACTGACAAAAAAGACCTTCTCGCCCTGTTTCAGGAGGCCGTAAGCGATTTCGAGGATCAGATTGTCGGAGACATCATTCTTAAGTCCAATGTCGTCAGGGAACTGCCGTGACGAGAGTATCTTGAGGTTGCCGCCATTGTTAAGGGGGACCCCATCACGGAGGTTGCCCTTCGCGCGAAGCTCATCAATCCTGCGGACAACCTGTCGGGCATTCCTGCCAAGCTCGTCATTTCTCGCCTTGAACTTGTCGAGTTCCTCGATCACGGCCATGGGGAGCACCACGTCGTTGTCCGCGAAACTTTCCACTGATTCAGCGTTGTGGAGCAGTACGTTTGTATCGATGACAAAAGTCTTTTTCATATCCTGGCTGCCTTACGTTTCACCATTGTTGTTGTCTTGCCTTAATTTTATGGTGCTGACCTCCGGCGGGCAAGCAAAACGCTTCACCCGGCGAAGTTAAAGGTTTCGGGCAGAAGATCTTTGAGGGTCAGAGACCGGACCGGTTTGAGCTTGGGGGTGGCCAGGTATATGCGCAGCCCGGCACCGCAGAATTCGGCGAGAACCTGCAGGCACTGGCCGCATGGTACAGCAGGTGAATCCCCTCCGGCGACAACGGCAAGCGCCCGAAAGGTTCTTTCTCCAGCCGAGACAGCCGAAACCAGCGCAGATCGCTCCGCGCAAATGGTTGCACCAAAGGATGCATTCTCGACGTTTACGCCTCTGAATATTCGTCCCGACGAGGTGAGCAATGCCGCACCGACTGCGAAGTCCGAGTAGGGGCAGTGGGCGTTACTTCGCGCCGCGCGCGCGGAGCGCAGCAGCTTGTCTCTCTGGGCCGCTGAAATGCGTTCTTCTGCCATCAGCAAGTTCCTCCGCCAATTCTGTCATTTATCAGCACAAATTCATCCGGGCTGGCGGCGGTGATGCTGATTGCATCTTTCGCTATCGGTAAAGCCTCGTCGAGCCTGGCCTGTTCGTTTGCGTGGAGTATCATGAGTGTTTGGCCGGCCGAAACGGTATGTCCGACTTTGACCATTTCCGATATTCCGGCCCCGTGGTCGATTTGATCTGCAACCGACTTTCTCCCCGCCCCAAGCACGAGGGCGGCTCTGCCTATCGCATCAGCGTCCATCATCGCCACGCACCCGGACTTTTCACTCTGCAGCACATATTGAATTCCCGCTCGGGGCAGGATGGAATCGTCCCTGATGATGTCCGTATTGCCGCCGTGAAGGTTTACCATGCCCTCGAACACTTCCAGTGCCCGGCCTGAGTCGAGCTTGTCAGTCGCGAGAGCAAGGGCGGAAGCCCTGTCAGGGGCCAGCCCGTTGAGAAGAACCATCTCGGCGCAGAGCTCAAGAGTTACGGTTTGGAGGTCCCGGGGGCCGTTTCCCTTTAGCGTTTCTATAGACTCAAAGACTTCGAGCGCGTTGCCGGCCGTTTTGCCCAACGGCTGGTTCATGTTCGTTATCAGCGCGCTGACGCGCCGATCCATTGAAGCCCCGATGCTTATCATTGTGTTGGCAAGCTCCCGCGCCTGCTCCACGGTCTTCATGAATGCTCCCGAGCCCCATTTTACGTCCAGAACCAGGGACTGAGCACCTTCCGCGAGTTTCTTGGACATGATGCTTGCCGATATGAGGGGAATAGATGGGACTGTGCCGGTCACATCCCGCAAAGCATAGAGCTTCTTGTCTGCGGGAGTCAGGTTTGCTGTCTGCCCGATGATAGAGCAGCCGCATGCCGATATGACTCTTTCGAACTCATCGGGCGACAAATCCGTCCTGTATCCCGGTATAGACTCCAGCTTATCAAGTGTTCCGCCTGTTATGCCCAGGCCGCGTCCCGAGATCATCGGGACGTCCAGGCCGCAGGCGGAGGCGAGCGGGGCGAGAATCAGTGAAACCTTGTCGCCGATGCCGCCTGTAGAGTGTTTATCGCAAGTTGGCCGCACCAGCGAACTCAGCTCCAGAACATCACCTGATTCCATCATCGCCCTGGTGAGTGAGGCAATTTCGCGGGGCTCCATGCCCTGGAAGAACACGGCCATGGCGAGGGCAGACATCTGGTAATCGGGGATACTTCCATCAGTGAACCCGGCTATGAAATCCCTGATTTCCCCGTCAGTGAGGGAATGGCCGTCTCTTTTTTTCTCGATTATCCACTGGGGAACCATGGCCAAAGGATATGAAACAAGGCTCCCGGTGTCAACGTGACGCAAAGAGGCATACTTTGTTGCTTTGGCAAATTCTATCCATTACGATTCATTTCATATTTAAGGACATCCAGCGGAGGAAATGATGGCGAAGTACAGAATAGGTTTTATTTCCACGAGACTCGCGGGCACCGATGGTGTTTCCCTCGAAACGGCTAAGTGGGCGCACGTCCTGCAGGAGCAGGGGCATGAGTGTTTCTACATGGCAGGCGAGCTTGACACACCGGAAGAGAAATCCTACCTGGTGCACGACTGTCATTTTAGAAATGAGACTATTTGGGACATCTACAAGGGCTGTTTTGGGCAAATGACCCGTCCTCGCGATATCACGGAGCGATGCGAGCACATAAAGCACCAGCTGAAGAACTCCATTGGAGAATTTGTCCGCCGGTTTGATTTGGACCTTTTGGTTCCCGAGAACGCCCTCGCGATTCCCTACAATATTCCACTCGGGCTGGCTCTCACTGAGTATAAGGTTGAAACTGGCATTGCCATGGTGGCGCACCATCATGACTTCTTCTGGGAGCGTAAGCGCTTCCTGAATAACGCCTGCTGGGACTATCTCAGTACGGCGTTTCCACCCAATCTCTTCAATATGCAGCACGCCGTCATTAACTCATCGCAGCGTCACCAGATAAGCATGAGGCGCGGTGTCTCCGTAGAGATAGTGCCTAATGTGATGAACTTCAGCAAGAAGCCTGACCCGCCGGACGACTACTCAAGCGACCTTCGTCAGGCCCTTGGTATAGCTGAAGACGAAAAGTTTATTCTGCAGCCGACGAGGATTGTGCAGAGGAAGGGGATCGAGCACGCTTTAGAACTCGCGCATCGTCTCGAAATTCCGACGGCGCTGGTAATTTCTCACGCTTCAGGTGACGAAGGAAACGAGTACTACGATCGCGTGAAGGACTACGCCAAGCTTATGAGTGTGAAGGTCATCTTCTGCTCCGACAACGTAGGTGAGGAGCGGGGCGTGCTTAAAGACGGGCGAAAGGTCTACACTCTGGCGGACATGTACCATGAAGCAGACCTGGTAACGTATCCTTCATCAGTTGAAGGGTTTGGAAACGCCTTTCTCGAGGCCATCTACTATCACAAGCCGATTTTTGTGAACAACTATTCCGTTTACAGCTGCGATATCAAGCCTCTGGGATTCAAGACTATCGAGATGGACAACTATATCAACTCCGCCACGGTCGAGCTGGCCCGGGAGGTCCTGGCGGAACCGAAGTTGGCGGCTTCGATGGCGGACCATAACTACGAGCTCGCGAAAAAGTTCTTCTCCTTTGAGGTCCTTAGCCAGAAGCTCAAGACTCTGCTCATGAACTGTTTCGGTTCGTGACCGTGCGCGCGCTGTAGTATCAGGAAGGTGGACGAACATTGGTCGCGCCCGGAACAGCAGAGCAGGGGGGGGTGGCAGGCAGCCTGACTTATTTTGTTAAGATCGCCCTGCCTGATTCGCTTCTTGCTCAATTCGAAGATGCGTGTGACGCGGCTGGTGTCGCTGGTGTGAGCTCGTGGGGACTGCTGGGAGATGATAGAGTCGATATTGCCGTTTACTGTGATGGAGGCAAATCGGCTGAAGCAGTTGCCCTGCTGATAAACGATGTTCTTGCGGACATCGGTGCGCCTGAAGGCCTTCTGTGCAGCGTCGAAGCGGTTCCAACGGAGGACTGGCAGAACGCGTGGAAGAAGCATTTTAAGGCAGCCAGGGTTTCCGATCGGGTTGTCGTGCGTCCAAGCTGGGAGGAGTGGTGCGGCAGCAGTGAATGCCTCGAGGTAGTGATAGATCCGGGCATGACTTTTGGTACTGGTCTTCACCCGACGACCAGGGCCTGTATAAGGTTTCTTGATAAGTGCGATGGTTCGGGGAAGAGCTTTCTGGATGCTGGCTGCGGATCGGGGATATTGTCAGTGGCCGCTGCCAAGCTGGGTTACAGGCCGGTGCGGGCGTTCGATGTAGATCCGATGGCCGTCAAGTGCTGCAAAGATAATCTTCTTCTCAACAGCGTCGGCGGTGGGGCCATTGTCGAATGTGCGTCGGTTGGCGATTTCATGTGCGGCGAAACTTTCGATTTTGTCGCTGTGAACATCCTGGCTCCCGTGATCCTGGAACATGCCGAGCGAATCTCCTCGCTCGTTGCCCGGCGGGAAGGCTTGCTGGCGCTGGCCGGCATTCGAGAAGAGCAGTTTGGCGCGGTCCGCGGGACGTTTGAGGGGCTCGGTTTCGAATGCGTTGAGCAAATCGACGAAGACGAATGGAAAAGCGGACTGTTTAAGTCATGAGCAGCAGAATTGTATCCCGGCGGGTGGCATGCCCTCTGCGGTGCATCACCCCTTGAGGACAAGTGACTCTATCGCCCGTTCCGCCGCGGCCATATCGACGCGCGTATTCTTGCAGGGACCTTCAGGCCTCTGATTCGGCACCGCCACAACGGGCTTAGGAAAGGCCGCCATGATTCCGTCGGAAAGCTCCTTTTCGCAAGCCACGGCTACCACGGTCCTTACGGAAGGGTCGCGGACCATCTCAATAGCCTGTCGTCCGCCGGAGGCGATATTGCACTGGATTCCATACTTGTCCCGAACTTTTAGGATTTCGGTAATGTTGCATTGGCCGCAGTGTGCGCACTGGTCGACATCGTGGATGACATTGCGCCCGCAAGAGGTTATTTGAAGGCAGTGAGGCACAAGAAGGAGAATGTTTTCCGGCTTTGCCCGAAGTTTCCTGAAATGGTTCGCAAACCGGTTGAGGCCTATGACTAATTTACTTAGCATGATGTTCTAAAAACCCTTTGGTATGAGGGGGAATATATTCTAGTATCTGGCAAACATCAACCAGCAAAGATTCATATGGTTCGAGAGAAGAAAATCATACTTGCTTCCCCTCATGGTTTCTGCGCAGGTGTGGACCGGGCCACGCACATGATGGAGCTGGCGCTGCAGAAGTATGGTGCGCCGCTTTACTGCTTCAACGAGATTGTTCATAACCCAATTGTCGTGAATGGATTTGCGGACAGGGGCGTGGCATTCATCAAGGACCTTAAGGATGTTCCTCGCGGCGGGGTCGTTCTTTTCAGCGCGCATGGCGTTTCACCCAACATACGTGACGAGGCAGCGGCGCGAGATCTGAAGGTTATCGATGCTACCTGCCCCTTCGTCGATAAGATCCACCGCGAAGTCAAGCGATGGTCTGCTGCGGGGAAGAAGGTGTTTCTTGTCGGACACAGAAAGCACGAAGAAATTGTGGGCATATCCGGGGAGGCCCCGGATCACGTCATTGTGGTCCAGGATGAGTCTGAGGCGCGCGAAGCGGACGCCGACGTGAGCTGCGGAGTGGCCGTGGCGACGCAGACGACCCTTAGTCAGCGGGATTCGGAAAAGGTAATCGCGGTCCTTCGGGAAAAATACAGGGACATAGAGACGGCTTCGCGGGGCGACATTTGCTATGCCACGCTGAACCGCCAGGAGGCCGTCAGGGCCCTGGCTGGAAAGGTCGATATCGTCCTGGTGATAGGCTCGCGCAACAGCTCGAATACTAACCGACTGGTGGAGGTGGCTCGAGCGGAGGGATTGAGGGCCGATCTGGTAGACACGCTTGAGGCCCTTGATGCGCAGGACCTCTCCGGCGTCGATGCCGTAGGGGTCACGGCGGGCGCGTCAACGCCTGAGGAGTTTACGCAAACTGTACTCGGCAAGCTCGGCTCAATGGGGTTTGAAAAGCTGGAAAAGCTTGAGGTGGTGGAGGAGAATTGTAAGCTGACTGTTCCTGAGGTTTAAGCAATGGCATCCGGGTCGACATACAAGTATCTAGAGTCTGACGATGGCGCATTCCCGAAGAAGTGCCGTACCTGTCAGCGCTCCTACAGGGACTTGACGGACTTCTTTGAAAACACTGAGCAGGTCCCGGGAAGCAGCGGCCTTGCGGAATTCCAGGCAGGAAAGAGCTCCAACATCGTGGGCGTTTTCAGGAACTGCGGATGCGGCTCGACGATGCTGGTGGCATGTCGTGACAGACGCGACCTGTCGGAAGCTGGAGAAGAACGCCGGAAGAATTTCGACAAGGTGCTCGACTGCCTGGAAAAGATGGGAATAGACAGGGAGCAGGGGCGGAAGGAGCTGCGCAGGTTCATGAGGGGCGAACGCAGTGAACTGCTTGAGCAGGCCGGACTGCGACGATGATCAGCGCTTGAGCCTCTTGGTCAGTTCTCCAGGCATTAGTGGTGGGATTCTCGCCCTCGTAAGTTCCGCGAGCAGCCAAATCATCTCTGCGCTTGCAGGGCTCACTATTCCGTTCGGTGCCAAGAGCTTGACAGCGAGGACGAGCAGCTCTCTCTTCAGGTGGGGATCGGCCCTCGCTATCTTTGCGCATGCGTTTTCCAGCTGCGTGGGACTTGTATCAATCTGCTTTAAATCGATTCCCCACAGGATTCGCGATGCGAGTTGAGCTGCAGGCTCTTTCTGGGACGCGGCCTCAGCAAGAGCCTTCCATTTAACAAGGAATGCGGCGATAGTCGTTATTTCGTGTTCGACGCTCGCCATCTTCTTTATCGCAAGCCCGCTCTTGTTTCCCTTTCCGCTCAGCGCCGAGAGTCTGGCCCGGATTGCGGCAGGAAAAATATACTCGCTGGAGTCCTCGGGCTGCGTGAGCGAAAAGATCCGCGAAAAAGATTCGTAGGCCTCTTCAAGCTCCGGCCGGGCAAGCTTTGACATTGAGGCGAATGCCTTTTCCAGTAACGGCACTTCAGCTTCCGGGTTGGATGTCTTGAGTATTCTGGAAAGGCTGTCCGCCTGTTTGGCGCGTTCCTCGCCTTCCCTGTCGGTGATGACTGCGACCTCGTCTGCTCTTTTTCTGTCATCATGGGAGAGGAGGACAGCATAGACCAAGAGCATGGCCGTCTCCGGGACGGACGCTGTCTTGACGAGCGCATCGGGTAGTCCCATGAAGAGCTTGCGCACATACGAAACGTATGCAGGGTTTGGGGCCGTTAACGCGCTTGTAATGTCCTCGGGAGACATTCGCGTTCCGCTCTCAGTGGTAATTGCGGGCGCAGCAGGGCCTCCCTCCGGGTCCCGGCTGCCCGGCTGCCAGGCGGCCTTTCTTGGATCCCCCATCTTGGCTTCGTAGTGCATGGGCAGGTAAGGGAAGTCGCCGTCGAAGTTCGGGGTGATCCTCTTTATTCGGTCTGAAAGGGGCGGGTGCGATGCGACTGAAAGCAAGCCGCTTGAGGTCCCAAATGCGCTGGCCAGAAAGAAATGGCTGGCCACCATTGCAGTGCCCCGCATTGCCGAGCCTGCCGTGAGGCCTCCGATTTTGGTAAGGGCTCCGGCTATGCCGTCCGGGAATCGCGTGAACTGCACTGCGGACGCATCGGCCAGGTACTCACGCTGGCGTGAGATCGCAGCGCGGATAAGCTGCCCGAAGATGAGCCCCAACCAGCTGAGGAACGCGAAAGGCAGGCAAAGCAGCAGGGCAACCCACGCCCCCATAGCAAGGACGTTGCTGTGCCCGGGAATGCCGAGCCTGCCGCTTCGGACAAGAAAGCCGCAGAACATGCGGCCAATCAGGCCAATGCTGTCGATCCCGTATAGCACTCCCAGCAAGCGAACGTTCATCGCCATATCACCATTGAGAATGTGGCTGAATTCGTGGGCGACCACCCCCTGCATTTCATCCCTTGTAAGCATCTGTATGGCTCCGGCAGATACGGCTATGGCGGCGCTGTCGGCGGACGATCCCACGGCCATCGCGTTAATGCCGTATTCCCGCGGAATCACGAATGTGCGCGGCATTGGCGTGCGGGAAGCGATCGACATCTCCTCGACAACGTCCAAATAGACCTTTGTCGGCGGGTGCATGATGCCGTGGTCGACTTCGGTTGCGCCTATAAGAGGCATGATCTGGTCGATAGGGGCCGCTAGTTGGCGCGTCTTCCAGACGCTGAGCGAGACAAGCGCTATGGCGCATGGGCCCGCAATAAAGTAGTACTTGTGGACGTTCCACCATTCGAACTGGATGATGTCCAGGTCGTAGAGGTCCCGCCAGAAGTTCGCGACCTTATTGAACACAAACCAGTAGGACAGTGTTACGAAGTACGCTGCAGTTGCGGTGAGCGCAACCGCTACAGTGAAATATACAAGAAGTATTACTGTGTTTCTTCGATGGACGTCCTGCGCCTCGAAGAAATCCATGGTATCTCGTGTGTTGTCCGCCATGCTCTGCTGCCTCGGATTGTCGTTTGGAATGATAGCAGGTCCCTTGTGGCAGCACAAGGGGCCGCTTTCTCACTCGCCTTTGAGGTCGCGCTGCGCGGTGACGCTGAAGACGCCTCCGGCTATGAGGACAATGCCCCAAAGCCACTGCGCGCCGGTCAGGGACTCGTTCAGGAAGATATTGGCCAGCAATGCAACTACGAAGGGAGTCGTGAGCAGTGCAAGGGCGGGTATGGTAGCGCCTATACGATTGATGGTCATGTAGTAAAGAGAGTGGGAGAGGGCGATGGCCAGCACAGCGGAGAGAACGACCGCTGTCCATATACTCGCTGGGATGGTCAAGCATTGTGAGGGATCTCCAAAAATGAACATGAGGGCGAGGAATCCAACCACGGAGTAGACGCTCACGACACCGAATGCCACGCGTGCGTCCACGTCATTAAGGCATTTCCTGATAGTCACCGTGTAGGCGGCCCATCCGATCGTCGCCAGGTTGATGATCAGCGCGCCCATGATTGTTGCCTTCATTTCAAAACCCTCGCCGGCAATGATGACTCCGGCCACGCCGGTGAGCGACAGGAGCATGCCGGTCCACAGCAGCTTGCTCCGGAACAGCCGCCTCTCCCCGGGAAAGAATATCACGGCCGCCAGAGGGACCCAGATCACTGTTGATTTTGCCATGAGATTGTGGAACGTCGCGCTGACAAAGTAGAAGCCGGCAGCCCAGCATGTCTGCATAAAGAGATTTGCGACCACCACCGGCCAGGCCTTTCTCCATACAGAGCGCGGCAGCTTCCCTCTTTTATGGGCGTAGACCAGGTACGGGACCCATATGATACAGGAGACGATGTAGCGAAGGGCGTTCTGCGTCCATGCATCCATATGCCCGGCGAGGGTTTTAAGAAAGAGCGGGCCGAGGGACCAGCAGATGATGCTGCCCAGAAGCCCGGCTGTTCCCTTTGCGTCGAAATGGACTTTCTTGGATTCGATCATCTTAATCTCCGGCCCGGACTTTACACCCTTAAGTATATGGCGGCAAGCCGCTTAGAAGAAAAGCCTCTCTTTTTTATGGCTGTTTTCCAGATATCAGGTAGAATTCTTCTGCGAAGTAAGAAGGTCAGTGAGCGATTTACATTCGGGTCTGGCCGGTGCCGAGAAGGAGGGCAGCGCAATGAACATGACTGTGCCGCAATCGGTTGTTGATAGTGCTGACAGGTGCGAGCACAACCACTCCTGCCTTACTGAGAGGCGTTGTGGCCCCCATGAAATGTGTGATGTGAGTGAGGCTGACGGACGGAACATACTCTTCCTCTGTGCTGGAAAAGATGTTGTCTGCTCATATAGGATTCCTTTCGGGAACGGTCATATTTGCAGGTGCCCCGTGCATTACTGGCTTCATACCAACCATCAGAAATAGTCTCTCTCCGGACTGCTATTGCAATTCAGTCTGAAGATCGCGCAAGTAGAAAGCAGCTCGGATAAAGGTGTTTCTGGAATGACTGGGCCATCGTGACCTGAATGCTAAATGAAAAAGGGCGACAACCAGATGGCTGCCGCCCTTTGTTCAGGGTCGTTTTAGATTCCCAGGTCAATCATCGCGTCAGCAACTTTGCGGAATCCCGCGATGTTGGCTCCGTTTACATAGTTCTTCGGAGTGCCGTTTTCCTCGGCAGCTTCGTAGCATGCGCTATGGATGTTGACCATGATTTGGCGAAGCTTTGCGTCTACCTCTTCGGCCGTCCAGCTCATCCTCATGGCGTTCTGAGACATCTCCAGGCCGGATACTGCCACGCCGCCCGCATTAGCTGCCTTCCCGGGGCCGTAGAGCACGCCTTTGTTCAGGAACACCTCGACGGCTTCCGGCGTCGAAGGCATGTTGGCGCCCTCTGAAACGCAGAGAAGTCCGCTGTCGACCATCGCGACGGCTTCCTCTCCATTGATCTCGTTCTGGGTTGCCGAGGGGAGCGCGACTTCCGCGGGCACCAGTCCCCACGGCCGTTTGCCTTCGTGGTATTCTGCACTCGTAAACTTGTCAGCGTACTCCCTGATCCGCCCGCGCCTAACGTTCTTGAGGTCCATTACGAACTCAAGCTTCTCGGCGTCGATACCCGCCTTGTCAATGATTGTGCCGGCTGAATCAGAGAGTGACACCACCCTGCCGCCCAGCTGGTTCACCTTCTCGACTGAATACTGTGCGACGTTGCCTGAGCCTGATACTAGCACGGTCTTTCCTTCCATTGCGTTTCCGCTCGCCTTCAGCATTTCTTCCGCAAAGTAGGTCGCGCCGTAACCGGTGGCCTCAGGGCGAATCAGGCTTCCGCCCCAGTTCAGGCCTTTGCCGGTCAGCACGCATTCAGAGCTGTTTGTTATTCGGCGATACTGGCCCTGCAGGTATCCGATCTCGCGGCCGCCCACCCCGATATCGCCTGCCGGTACGTCAGTATCGGCGCCAATGTGCCTGTAGAGTTCGCGCATGAAGCTCTGGCAGAACTTCATCACTTCCATATCGGACTTGCCCTTCGGATCGAAATTTGAGCCGCCTTTACCGCCGCCCATGGGGAGTCCGGTCAGGCTGTTCTTGAATATCTGTTCGAACCCGAGGAACTTGAGGATGCTCTTGTTGACGGAAGGGTGGAAGCGGAGCCCGCCCTTGTAAGGGCCTATCGCGCTGTTGAATTCGACGCGGTAACCTATATTCACCTGGCAGTTGCCGGCATCATCAAGCCACGGTACTCGAAATACAATGACGCGCTCCGGAACCGTGATCTGCTCCAGTATACTGAATCGCTCATACTTGGGTTCACGATCCATCAGCGGTCCAAGTGACGCCAACACTTCGGTTGCTGCCTGCAGGAACTCCCGTTCCCACGGCTGATCTCCCTCAAGACTGTTTAGGACACGACTGACATACGAATTCATATTCTCTCCTTCTTGTTAATGACCGACCTGATAGATGGGCAAAGAAATGCCTATAGATGTGACGTAATATTGCCTCATTGCTTGATCATAATAGTGAAAGCGGGGATAAAACATCAAGAAATAATTAAAATTACGGAAATAAAGAGAAAAAGATTGGCAAAAATACCTATCATATCTTATCTTGGGGGTCTTGAGGGCGAATAGGGGTAGTTAAGAGGGTATTTTTGCCGAAGCGTTTTTGGAAGGAAGGTTGGTTATGGCTGGTGCTGAGAGAACGGAGAAGAGGAAGCTGGCGATCCTTGAGGTATTGCGCAAGGCTTCGGAGCCTTTGAGCAGCGGCAGGCTGGCGGAAGCGCTCAATATTGCCGGGTACGACATTAGCGAGAGGACGGTGCGGCTTTACTTGAAGCAGCTTGACGGTGACGGTCTTACCGAGCTGCACGGCAAGCGTGGCCGAACGATCACGGAAAGTGGCCGAAAAGAAGTAGGTACCTCCAAGATTCTTGAGCGTGTAGGTTACATGTCTTCGCTGATAGACAGAATGACTTACCAGATGACGTTTGATTTGGAGACCAGGTCCGGACTGGTTGTTGTGAACACGACTTTGGTTGAGCCCGGGCGCCTTCTGGAGAAGGCGGATGCCATAAAGAAGGTTTTTGAGAAAGGCTACGCGATGGGGCACTTGTTGGCGGTGCTGCATCCCGGGGAAAGGTTAGGGGATGTGACAGTGCCGGAGGGCAAGGTCGGTCTCTGCACAGTGTGTTCGATTACTCTCAATGGTGTAATGCTGAAGCACGGGGTGCCTGTGCGTTCCCTTTTCTGTGGTTTGCTTGAGCTTCAGGACGGCAGGCCTGCGCGCCTGGCGGAAGTGGTTAACTATGATGCAATCAGCCTCGATCCTCTGGAGCTCTTTATAAGCGCTGGCAGAACGAACTACACTGGCGCAATTACCAGCGGTAACGGGCTCATAGGTGTTGGGTTCAGGGAGCTTCCTGCAGAGAGTTATGACCTTGTCCTGAACCTTGAAGAGAAGCTGGAGCGGATCGGGCTGGGCGGATTCATGGTGATTGGGCGTCCGGGTCAGGCCCTGTTCAGTATTCCTGTTCACGAAGGCTGCATTGGGGCAGTGGTGATAGGGGGGCTCAATCCTACGGCTATTCTTGAAGAGGGCGGGATCCGGGTCGAGGCCCGCGCGCTGTGCGGTTTTATGGAATTCACGCGTCTCCGTCACTATACTGAACTCGTCGACGCTATCAGGAAGAGTTAACCAGTGTGCGGCTTGTAGTCAGACGGCTTGATCGACAGGTTCTTGATCTTGTAGTTCATTATGCGCTGCGTAGTCTGCAGGTCGCGTGCGGCGGCTGATGCATTGCCCCTGTTGCGTTTCAGGGCGTCAATTATGATTTCTCTCTCGTAGTTCTCGACAAGGTCCTTCAGGTTTGCTCCTTCTGCCGGGATGATTGCGGTGCCGGTATCGTCGCTTGTCTGAAGGGATGGGGGAAGCGCGTAGCCGTGAATGACATCGTCTGTTGCAGTCAGGACCGCCCTCTCAATGCAGTTCTCCAGCTCACGGACGTTGCCGGGCCAGTGGTACATCATCATCATGTTGATTGCTGCTGTGGATATTCGCTTTATCTTTCGATTGTACAGCTTGTTGTATTTCTGCACGAAATGATCGGCAAGCATCATGATGTCGGCGCGCCTGTCTCTCAGCGGGGGCAGGTGTATGGGGAAGACGTTGAGCCGGTAGTAAAGGTCCTCGCGGAACTTGCCGTTTGACATCAGGTTTTCCAGGTCGGTGCTTGTTGCGGTGATTACGCGGACATTTACGCCAATGGTCTTGTTTCCGCCCACTCGCTCAAATTCTTTTTCCTGAAGCACGCGAAGGAGTCGGACCTGGACGGAGGGGGCGATGTCTCCGATTTCGTCAAGGAACAGGGTGCCTCCATTTGCCAGCTCAAAGCGTCCTTTTCTCTGCGCGCTGGCGCCTGTGAACGATCCTTTCTCGTGCCCGAAGAGTTCGCTTTCCACCAGGTTTTCGGGCAGCGCGGCGCAGTTAACGGAAATGAAGGGGGAGTTCTTTCTCGCGCTGCAGTAGTGGATGGCGCGCGCGACCAGCTCTTTGCCAGTGCCTGATTCGCCTCGGATCAGGACTGTGGCCAGGCTGTCGGCGACTTGGGCGATCTGGTCGTACACGCGTCGCATGCTGTTGCAGTTGCCGATGATGTTGCTCGGGCGGTACTGGTTTCCCAGCTGCTGCCGGAGGCGCCTGTTTTCCGCGAGGAGGCTTTCCTTCTCCTCTTTCTGCTGTCGGATTCCGTAGACGCTTTCGGCGAGCAGCTCCGCAATAAGCTTCAGGAAGTTCAGGTCGCGTTTGAGGTCCTGCTTGTCCTCGAGGCGCCGGTCCATGCTGAACGTGCCGATTACCTGGCCCTGGTGCACGATGGGAACGCAGAGGAAGGAAGTCTGCTTGTTGCCCCTGGACTTTGTCCTGTTAAGAAAGTGGGGGTCCTTGGAGATGTCCTGCACGAGTGCGGGCCGCCCTGTCTGGGCGACCTTGCCGGTGATGCCTTCGCCCAGCCTGTACTCGCCGCGCTTCTTTTCCTTTTCCGAGAGTCCGCGTGAGGCTTCTATTGCGAATGTGTCCGTGTCAGGCCTTCGGAGTGTAAGCGTTCCGCGATGGAGGTCCATTTCTGTCTCCATGATGTCCAGGACTTCATTCAGCAGGGCGGGTACGTCATCCTGGTGCGCCACCGCCTGCGATATGTGGTACAGGATTTCCAGTTCAACCTTTGAGCGATCCTTCTTTGTCGGCATCCTTCCTCCCTTTAACGTATGACAAAAATGTGTCATATCTTGCGTGCGATTACAATAATGTAATTCATGTTTGTTGCCAATCCTGTGCAGTGAAATGTTGGAAATAGTTTGGCTCCAGTGTGTTACAGATATAGAAAAATTCTCTGCAGACGCTGGCACGCTAATTGCATTAGAGGTTCGCGAGGTCTTGTAGGGGTAACTCAAACAAAGGAGAGGACGATGAAGAGGAGCAGGATAGTGCTGGTGGCACTGGCCGCATTGCTTTTTGCGGCTGGCGCATACGCGGCAGAGGGTGAAACGGGAGTGAGCGATGAAATGTTCACTGTCAATAACGTGTGGATGATGGTGTGTACATTTCTTGTGTTCACTATGCATCTGGGATTTGCAACGGTTGAAACGGGGCTTACCCGCGCCAAGAACACCGTAAACATTCTGTTCAAGAATACTGCGATTGTTGCCATTGGGCTTCTTACTTACGCACTGATGGGTTTCAATTTAATGTATCCTGGGGATGAGGGCTGGCTGCTTGGCAAGGTGATCGGCTTTGCCGGCTTCGGTATCGCGACGGACGCGGCCGGGCTTACATCGGCATACAATCCGGGCTACACTTACTGGACAGATTTCCTGTTTCAGGGAATGTTCGCGGCGACCGCGGCAACGATTGTGTCAGGGGCAGTGGCTGAGCGCGTTAAGCTTGGACCGTTTCTGATCTTTTCGGCCATATACGTGATGCTTGTTTATCCGGCCGTAGGCTCCTGGAAGTGGGGTGGCGGATGGCTCGCCGAGAGGGGATTCCATGACTTTGCAGGTTCCACGCTGGTCCACAGTGTCGGCGGATGGGCGGCGCTTGCCGGCGTAATCCTGCTTGGCCCGCGGCTTGGGAAGTATGTGAACGGTGCAATAAAGCCCATAATGGGACACAATATGCCGCTCCTGACCATCGGAGTATTTCTGCTCTGGCTGGGATGGTTCGGGTTTAATGGCGGTTCGGTCCTTTCGGCTGATCCTGGCGGTGTGTCATATGTGCTGACGACCACTTCGCTGGCCGCCGCGGCTGGAATCATAGGTGCAATGGCCGCTTCCTGGACCCTGCAGCACAAGCCTGATGTTTCGATGGTGCTGAACGGCTGCCTGGCTGGGCTGGTAGGCATCACTGCCGGTGCCGATGTTGTATCTGTGCCTGCCTCCGTTATCATAGGGCTGATCTGCGGTGTTATCGCGGTTGTTTCCGTCATGACTCTTGATAAGCTGCACATCGATGATCCCGTGGGCGCCACTACGGTTCACCTTGTGTGCGGCGTTCTTGGAACCTTGTTCGCAGGCGTTTTTGCGAACGGAGCCACGACCACAGCTACGGGAGCGGAGCTTGGCTACACGATCAGCCTGGGTACACAGCTCGTTGGCATAGGCGCCTACGCGGTAGTGTGTTTCCCTGCGGCCTTCATTATCTTCGCGATCCTGAAGAAGACGGTTGGTATCAGGGTGTCCGAGCATGAGGAGCTGAAAGGCCTGGACATCGGCGAGCACGGAATGGAAGCATATGGCGGCTTCCAGATCTTCACATCGCAGTAGTAGTGGAAGAAAGGAGTATCATACCATGAAACTGATAATAGCTTACATACAGCCTGAAAGACTGAATACGGTAAAGCAGTCGCTTTACGAGAAGAAGGTCTTCAAAATGTCCGTAACCAACGCGCTTGGGTGCGGACAGCAGATGGGATATCACGAGTCGTATCGAGGCGTTGATATCGAGGTAAACCTGCTCAAGAAGGTTAGGCTTGAAATAGCCGTGAACGAGGATTATGTTAAACCGACCATAGACGCTATCGTTGAAGGTGCCCGGACAGGGAACATAGGGGACGGAAAGATTTTCGTTGTCGACCTGGGTGAGTGCATACGGATCCGGACTGGCGAGAAGGGGGAGGATGCAATCGGCTGATACCCCCGTATAATTCGGGAGGTATCAGATGAAGAAGAGGTTCTTTCTCGGGGCAGTCGCTGCGGTAACAGTAGCGACTGCCTCTTTCGTTCAGGCCGCGGATGTGTCCGCGGGAGTTGAGCTTAACTCGGCTTATGTGTGGCGAGGCATTACCCTCAATGACGGACTGGTCGTTCAGCCTTCGCTGCTTCTTCAGAAGGAGTCTTTCGAGATTTTCTTTTGGGGAAACATAAATATTGATGATTACGACGGGACACTGGAGACAGACGAGTTCTCGGAAATTGATATAGACCTTTCCTATAGCACAGAGCTGGTGGGGCTGGATGTAACATTCGGCGTGATACAGTACCTTTATCCGAATGACGGCTCGATGATTTCCAGTGACGGCGATCCGATCGTCCAGTCGGGCACCGCAGAAACATATGTTAAGCTCACGAGGGGGTTAGGCAAAGGTCTTTCAATGAGACTCGAAGCCTTCTATGACTTTGATGAGGTAAAGGACGGCTATGGCAAGCTGGCCCTTGAGCATGACGGCACGGTAAGCGATGTCCTAATCACCAGCGGAGCGTCTATTGCCGTTGCAGGCAGGGGGCGCGAGTGGACAGAAACGGGCGCTGACGGCTTCCACGAGTATGAGTTATACATGAGCTTCGCGTATGCCCTGGAGTCCGGCTTTGGCCTTTCCGGACGGATAGCTTACACGGGCTCAGCAGACAAGGATGTCCTTCCCGAGCAGGACACAAATGTCTATGGCGGAGCAGGTATCAAGTACCTGTTCTAGTCCGCTAAGCAAGGATTCTGCCGGACCTTCCGGATACTACAGCTTCTCGATCGAAACGAGGGGCTGTCCCTTCTGGACTGCGTCGCCGTGGTTCGCCAGGAACTTGACGATCTTGCACTTCGCCGGGGCCTTGATCTGATTGAACAGCTTCATGGCTTCGACTATGCATACTGGCTGGTCGGCCGCTACAGTGTCGCCTTCATGGGCGATTTCTTCCTTGCCTGGGCCTGACGAGCGATAGAAGGTTCCTGTGAGGGGCGCGTCTATCGTCGGGCCTTCAGCGGCCGCAGGCGCAGCGTCCTTCTTCGGCTCGGCTTTGACGGCTTCTGCAGCTGCTTTCTTGGCAGGTGCGCTCACTGGGGCCGCTTCCGTGCCCGTTGCCACGCCGGAGCCCTTGAGCGTCATAGAAAGGTCATCGCGCCTTATGGTGAGTTCCGTAAGGCCAAGCTCGGATATCTTGTTTACCAGGCCGCCAATCTCGTCGTAGTCGTGCTGAGAGAGGAAAGCCTTTTCCGGCGGGGGTGGGGGAGCCGCCTCGGCTTCCCTTTCCTTGCGTTCCAGGTCCGCGGGAATCTCCGGCCTTTCCTCTGGAGGCAGCTTGCGCCACTTGAAGTATTCCAGTGCAACTTCAGGGAAGAGGAGGTATGAGACGATGTCCTCTTCATGCTGGATAAGCTCAGGGTCAACGTCATCAGTTGCGTTGGGCAGCGCCGGCTCAAGCAGGTCAGCTGGCCGTCCTTCGATAGGCTTATCTTTGCCAAGGATCTTCTTCTTGAGCTTCGGGTCTATAGGTGCCGGCGAGCGGCCGTAGTAGCCTTTGACGTACTGCTTTGTCTCGTCGGTAATCATTTCGTAGCGCTTGCCCGCCAGAACGTTAAGTACTGACTGCACGCCTACGATCTGGCTGGTTGGGGTTACCAGCGGTGGATAGCCCATGTCCGCTCGTGTCTTTGGCAGTTCGGTCAGCACATCATCAAGCCTGTCCAGTGCGTCCTGCTGTTTCAGCTGCGAGCGGAGGTTGGAAATCATGCCGCCCGGAATGTGATGTATTAGGATTTCCGGATCGATCGAGTTTGCCGGGTGCTCAGCAGGCCTGCGCTTGGGCATCAGGTCGAGGAAGTATTTGCACATCTTGCGAAGCGCCTCGATATCCAGGTTGGCGTGGTAGGGCGTCTCGTCAAAGATTGCCAGCATGGTCTCAACCGGGGGCTGAGAATTGAAGTTGGCCATGGGCGAGATGGCGCAGTCGATTGCGCCGGCGCCGGCCCTTACTGCTTCAACGTAAGTAGCGGTTGCCATGCCGCTTGTAGCGTGTGAGTGAAGCTGCACTGGCACGTCGATTGCCTTGACCAGGGCGGATATAAGTTTTTCCGCCATTATTGGTGTAAGGATGCCGGCCATGTCCTTGATGCAGAGCGAGTCGATACCTAGAGCAGCCTGCTCCTTGGCGATCCTTACGTATTCCTCAACTGTGTGGACCGGGCTGATTGTGTAGGAAATAGTTCCCTGGGCGTGGCCGCCGTGCTTCTTGACGTACTTGATCGCCTGTTCAAGGTTCCTCACGTCATTCAGCGCGTCAAAGATCCGGAAGATATCGATGCCGTTTTCGCATGCGAGGGCCACGAAACGCTCGAGCAGGTCGTCCGGATAGTGCTTGTAACCGAGAACGTTCTGGCCGCGCAGCAGCATTTGGAGCGGAGTTTTCTTCGCGCGTTTCTTCATCTCGCGCAGGCGGTCCCAGGGGTTTTCCCGGAGAAAACGCATGCAGACGTCGAAAGTAGCGCCGCCCCATACCTCGAGGGAGTAGAAGCCGGCTGAATCGATGGTGTCGATAATGCCCATTATGTCGTGAGAGCGCATTCTTGTTGCCCACAGTGACTGGTGGGCGTCACGAAGGGTCGTGTCCGTGATGCGCAGCGGAATCTTAAGCTGGTCGCGCTTCAGGCGCTGGGCGTTCTTCTTGGGTTCGGCAACGGTCTTCTTTTTCGTCTTCTTCTTGGTTGGCATCAGCACACCTTCCCGTGTTTTCTTAACCGCCGTCGGCGGGTTCTATTTCAATGTTAGAAAAACTTGCCCATCTGGGCGAACTTGTCGTAACGCTTGTCTACGAGCTTGCGAGGGGAGACTTTGTTCAGGCTTTTCAGGTTCTTCAGTATGGCGTTCTTTACCGCGGCGATGGTTTCTTTTCTTCGCCTGTGCGCTCCGCCCGGGGGCTCGGGGATAATTTCATCGATGATGCCGAGTTTCAGGAGGGATTCCGCGGTAAGTTTAAGCGCGTTTGCCGCCTCCGGCGCTTTCGCCCCGTCGCGCCAGAGTATTGAGGCGCAGCCTTCCGGTGAAATCACGGAATATACGGAGTTGGAGAGCATCATTATGCGGTCGCCGATGCCGATTCCTATTGCGCCGCCGCTCCCGCCCTCGCCCGTAACAATCACAATCATTGGGACTTCCAGGACGGACATTTCCGTAAGGTTCCTGGCTATGGCTTCGGCCTGGCCCCTTGCCTCCGCGTCGGCCCCGGGATACGCACCAGGGGTGTCGATCAGGCTGACTACCGGAAGCGAGTAGCTTTCAGCGAGCTTCATCAGGCGCATCGCCTTTCGGTATCCTTCGGGGCTGGCCATTCCGAAATTGCATTCCATGTTTTCTTCGACGGAAGTTCCTTTCTGGTGGCCGATGAGCATGACTCGCTGGCTGCCTAAGGTAGCAAAGCCGCCTATGATTCCCCGATCGTCACCGAAGCATCGGTCACCATGCAGCTCTACGAATTCAGAGGTCATTCCCTCAATATAGTCTTTGATCAGCGGCCTTTGCGGATGCCGTGCGATCTGTACCATCTGCCAGGGGGTCAGGTCTTTGTATGCCTCGCTGATAGCCTTCTCCAGTTTGACGTTGAGTTCTGCCAGTTCGGCCCTGAAGCTCCCTTCGCCTTTTTCAGAAAGGCCGGCCAGGTCCGCGATTTGTTCTTCCAGTGCGATGATCTTATTTTCGAAATCAAGTTCCATGCTCTACTTCTTTCCTGTGAAGAATCCTCCAAGCGATGAAAAGAAATTGCCTAAGACCTTTGAAGGTCCTCCTCTCATCGCCTTCTTCTTCAATTGAATTTGTCGCTCGAGTTCGTCCTGTGTAAGGGGCTGCCTGCAGATATTTTCGTCAGACTGGATGTCCAGCGCCTCGATTTCCTTGTAGCCCGTATTGACTTTGAAGACAGGCACCCGGCTGAGTCCCGCCTGCCTGCATGCTTCGATCCTGCGCAGGCCCGCAATCAGTACGTTGTTCTTGTCGACTACGAGGGGGCAGAGCAGTCCGTGCTTACGAATAGAGTTCGTCAGCGTTCCCATCTCGCCCAAGTCGCTGCGGAGGCGGTTCTTTACGACGATTTCTGCTATGTCCAGCTCTCTGTATTCTCTTCTAAGCATCAGAAAGTGCTCCGTCTGCTAGCGCTTCGGCTTCCAGTATTTGATTACAGAGGCGAGGTGGTCCCGCATCTCTGTCCTGTGCACTATGCTGTCAATAAAACCGTGCTCAAGCAGGTATTCAGCGGTCTGGAAGTCGTCAGGCAGCTTCTGTTTAATTGTTTCTTCGATGACTCGCCTGCCGGCAAAGCCGATCAGCGCCCTGGGTTCCGCAATATTAACATCGCCCATCATCGCGAAGCTTGCGCTCACTCCGCCCGTCGTCGGGTCTGTCAGGACCGATATATACGGGATGTGTGCCTGTTTAAGCCTTGCGATCGCGCTGCATGTGCGTGCCATCTGCATAAGCGATACAATTCCTTCGTGCATCCGGGCGCCGCCCGAAGCAGAAAACACTATGTACGGGCGCTTGCGCTTCAGCGCGTATTCCGCCGCCATCATGATTTTCTGCCCTGTTCCGCTGCCGAGGCTTCCGCCGAGAAACCTGAAGTCCATGACGGCGATAACAACCTTGGTTCCGGCAATCATGCCTTTCCCTGTTATGACCGCTTCGTTCAGGGAAGTCTTCTTCTTCGTCGCCGCGGCCTTCTCCGCGTATGGCCCTTTAGCATCCACGAACTTCAACGGATCCGAGGTGGAAACGTGATCGTTTATTTCCTCGAAGGTGTTGGGATCGAGAATCAGAGCGAGACGCTCATGACAGGGTATGCGTTCGTGATACGAACACTTGGGGCAGACCTTGAGGTTGCTGCTCCATTCCTGTTTGTATATGTGTGCTTTGCATGCCGGGCAAATTTGCCAGAGGTCTTCTCCGCCCGGATACAGATCGACCTTCTTTTTTCTTTTGCTTGTAAACCAGCCCATGGTTCCCTTTCGAATTTTTTCGGGTTCCAAGTATCAATCAGGCATTGGAACATCTGCAAGCAAAAAAAAGAACAAATGAATTTCTGTTCGAGGCCGATTTCGATAATCTTGGCGTAATTAAAGCCTGAGAGGAAGGTTTGAGCAGTGAGAATTACGTCAGGTCTGGTTGGCGGAAGGACGATTAAAGCTGCCGCGGGGTCCCGTCCCACCCAGGACCGCGTGCGCGAGGCCTATTTTTCAAAGCTGGCGTCTCACGTTGCAGGGGGGCATTTCCTTGACCTGTTTTCCGGAAGCGGAGCCGTTGGGCTCGAGGCCTGGAGCAGGGGCGCAGAGCGGTCCGTATTGGTCGAAAAGGACAGGTCTGCGGTAGAAGTGGCAAAAAAGAACGCGGCAGAGCTTTCTGCGGGTGAGGTGAGTTGCGTTTGTGCCCGGGTAGAGCAGTTCCTCGGCAGGGGAACGGACCGGCCCTTTGACCTGGTTTATGCTGATCCGCCCTATGCGCTTGCGGAAGAGGACGGCTTTGCCTCACAGCTTCTGGCTCTGATTGAAGCGGGTGGCTGGCTGGCTGAGGGCGGCATAGTCACTATTGAGCGCAGGTCAGGCCCCGCGGCTGAAGAATGCGAAGGGTGGGCCGTTCTGGACTCTAAGAAATACGGGGAAAGCGCCCTTGATTACTATTTTCGCCAGTGATGCGGCAAAAAGAGCTTTGAAGATATTCTGATTCAGGCATTATACGTTAAGAGATTCAGCATACTTACAGGTTGGCAGCATGAAAAAGAAAGCAATATACGCCGGAACCTTTGATCCGCTTACCTATGGACACCTCGACCTGGTTGAACGGTCCGCGGAGATTTTTGGAAAGGTTATCCTTGCCGCGGCCGCGGGCACGCCAAAGAACACGCTCTTTACTGTGGAGGAGCGCGTGACGATGATGAAACAGGTGGTTAAGAACATGAAGAACGTGGAGGTCACCTCTTTCGACGGACTTCTCATCGATTACGCCAGGAAGAGAGGGGTGACGGTCCTTATAAGAGGAATTCGGGCTTATTCCGATTTTGAATACGAATTCCAGATGGCCCTTACAAACCGGAAGCTCGCGCCGGAGGTTGAGACGCTTTTCATGATGCCGAAGGAGACGCACAGTTATGTGAGTTCCAGCACAGTTAAGGAAGTAGCTGGTCTCTGCGGCGACATTCGGGAGTTTGTCCCCGCCCCAATTGCCCGTGCGCTTCGGCGGAAGTTCAAATGCAAGTCGAAGTAGCCAGAATACCTCCAGAAGGCCTGGATCTCGCAGGTGAAGACACCACCGTCCTGAAGAAGGAGGGGGAGATAGACTTCAAGGCATGCGGGCCCGTCTCTTATGACCTTCACGCAAACTATGTGTCTGGAGAGTTGATTGTGGCAGGAACGCTTGCGGCAAGAGTTCAATTTCCTTGCTCTCGCTGCGCAGCTAGATTCGAGAAAGAGGTCTCGGAAACCCGTTTTGACTGTGTTTTTGAAGCCCCCGATGGAACTGAATCTGTGGACTTGACCGAGGAGATGAGGGAGGCTATTCTTTGCGCCTTTCCGTCACACCCGGTGTGCCGGGAAGACTGCAGGGGGCTGTGCGCACAATGCGGGAAAGACCTCAATGAGGAGGAATGCGATTGTGGGCCGCAGGCGGACAACCGCTGGGACGCCCTTGGTGGTCTGAACTTGAAGTAAAGGAGCTGAAATGGCTGTACCAAAGAGAAAGATGTCGAAGAGCAAGGCCCGGTCCAGAAAGCGGGCGAATGACCTGAAGAGGGGCAAGACAGCGTTAAACAAGTGCGCCCAGTGTGGTGCGACAGCGCAGCCTCACCGCGTTTGCGCAGCTTGCGGCTATTACAAGGGCAGGCAGGTTCTGACTGTCGAAGCAGACTGATCACCTAACCCTTTAAAGGTCCTACTTAATGAAGATAGCCGTAGATGCCATGGGCGGTGATCACGCGCCGCGTGAGATCGTAAGGGGCGCGGTAGAAGCCGTCGGCAGCATTAGGGGCCTGGAGAAGCTGTACCTCGTAGGTGACGAAAAGGCCATTCAGGCTGAGCTTGATCAGTGTAACTGCGCCGATCCCAGGATTGAAATCAGGCATGCCGCTGAAGTCATTGAGATGGGGGAGCATCCTGCGCAGGGTGTCAGGCGGAAAAAGGACTCCTCAATAGGACGAGCTGTTGACCTTGTTAAATCGGGCGAAGCCGGCGCTATCATTTCCGCAGGCAGCACAGGTGCCGCAGTCGTAGCGGCAACGCTCAAGCTGCGAGCGCTCGAGGGAGTCGCGCGTCCCGGCATTGCCGCGGTAATGCCTACCCGCACAAAGCCGATAGTCCTTCTTGACGCGGGAGCGAACCCTGACTGTACGCCGGAAATGCTGCTTGATTTTGCTGTAATGGGAAGCCTTTATTCCAAATGTATACTCGGACAGGAGAAGCCGTTGGTCGGCCTCCTCAGCATAGGGTCAGAGGACATAAAGGGGAACGACACCACGCGTGAGGCCTTCAAGATGATTGATGAATCCGGCCTGAATTTCCGCGGAAATGTAGAGGGGCACGATCTTTTTGAGGGCGAGGTGGATGTTGTCGTATGCGACGGTTTTGTTGGCAATGTCGTCTTGAAGACGACAGAGAGTGCGGCCACGGCAATTGGGCATTGGATCAAGCAGGAGTTCAAGAAGAACCCAATTCGTCTTTTGGGATGCATGCTGCTTTCCGGCGGCTTAAAAGCGGTAAAGAACAAGCTTGATCCTGAATCTTACGGCGGCGCGCCTCTTCTTGGAGTAAATGGGATTTGCATTATTACACATGGTGGGTCATCCTCTAGGGCGATTTATCATGCCATAAGGGTCGGTGCCGAAGCCATTGAGAACGGTCTCAATGAGAAAATCACCGCGGAATTGAAGGCAGTGCATTCAGCGAGTTAGGGCGGACGGAAGATGAAGAGGATATCAATTGCCGGCACCGGCATGTATTTACCGGAAAAGATACTTACCAACGCAGATCTGGAGGAGATGGTCGATACGAGTGATGAGTGGATCATGACTCGTACGGGGATCAGCGAGCGGCACATTGCGGCTGAGGGCGAGACGACGTCCAACCTGGGCAGCAAGGCTGCTCTCAGGGCGCTGGAAGACGCCGGAGTGGCTGCCGACGAGGTGGACATGATCCTGTGTGCGACGGTCACGCCAGACATGATGATGCCGAACACCGCGTGTTTTATCCAGGACCAGATAGGAGCGAAGAACGCTTTTTGTTTTGATATCGAAGCCGCGTGTTCGGGTTTCCTCTACGCTCTTGAAACAGCAAAGAACTACATTCTTGCGGGCACGGCGAAGACAGTGCTTGTCATAGGTGCGGAAAAACTCAGTTCTTTTACCGACTGGGAAGACAGGGCAACTTGCGTGCTCTTCGGTGACGGCGCCGGTGCCGTTGTCCTAAGGGAAGGTGAAGGCGATGCGGGTATCAAGTCTATCGTAATGGGCTCCGACGGTTCGCTCGCGGACCTCCTGAAGATACCTGCCGGCGGTTCCAAGGCCCCCAGTTCGGCGGAGACGGTTGAGGCGAGGCAGCATTTCATCAATATGGCAGGGCGCGAAGTCTTTAAGCATGCTGTCCGCTGCATGTGCGATGCGGGGAAGACGGCTTTGGCAAACGCAGGGATAAGAATTGAAGAGGTCAAATGCATCATTCCTCACCAGGCCAATATGCGAATCATCCAGGCAATTGGCGACCGGCTTGAAGTCGATATTGATAAGTTTTACGTCAACCTTTCGCGGGTTGGGAATATTTCCGGCGCATCAATTCCGGTTGCGCTGGATGAAGCCGTTAAAGGCGGCATTATTGAAAATGGAGATAAACTGCTGTTCGTAGCATTCGGTGGCGGGTTCACCTGGGGTGCCGCAGCGATGGAGTGGGGGAAATAACAATGGCACGAGCATTGGTATTCGCCGGACAGGGCGCGCAATTTGTTGGAATGGGAAAGGACCTCAGTGAGGCCTATCCTGAAGTAAAGGCTCTTTACAGCCAGGCTGACGAGGTCCTTGGAAGGGGCCTGTCGCAGATCTGTTTTGAGGGGCCCGAAGAGGAACTTACGAAGAGCAATAACTGCCAGCCGGCTATATTCGTGACCAGTATGGCCTGCCTGAAGGCGCTGGAGATTCAGTCGGGCGCGCCAGAGCGCATCGCTGTTGCGGGCCTCAGCCTCGGTGAGTGGTCTGCCCTCTGCGCTGCCGGCGCCTTGACGTTTGAGTCTACTCTCAAAGTCCTGGAAGCCAGGGGCAGCTACGTGCAGGAAGCCTGTGAGCAGACTGAAGGGGGCATGTTGAGTGTTATCGGGCTTACAGTCGACCAGTGCAGAGAGATAGCGGAAAAGGCCGGCGTGGAGGTGGCCAACCTCAACTCATCGGCCCAGACCGTACTTTCGGGTCCTAAGAGCGGCATCGCTGACGCGGAAAAGCTTGCTACGGAAGCCGGGGCCAAGAGGGCAATCGTCCTCAACGTTGCAGGAGCGTTTCACTCTTCACTCATGAAGTCTGCTGCTGACAAACTGGGTGAGTTCCTTAATGGCGTGGAGATCAGCGCGCCGGCAGAGACAGTGCTATCGAATGCTGACGGAAAGCCGCATGCGGGACCGGAGGAGATCAAGGACGCCATGATCAGGCAGGTTCACTGTTCTGTGCGCTGGCTTGAATGCATTGAGTGGCTTAAGGGCAATGGCGCTTCGGAATACCTGGAACTTGGGCCTGGCAAGGTGCTTTCCGGCCTGATAAAGCGGATTGACAGTGGGGCGGTACTTAATAACATACAGGACAAGGTGACACTTGATAAAGCCTCCGAAGCCATATCGGGCTGACAAGGCGAGGCGAATTCGGGAGATAAGATGTTAGAAGGTAAAGTAGCAATTGTAACTGGAGCTGCCCGCGGAATAGGGCGTGCTATAGCCGAGGAGCTGGCAACAGCCGGGGCTGATATCGCACTTTGTGACCTCAAGGCTGAATGGCTTGAAGAGACGGCCGAGGCCGTGAAGAAGATTGGACGGAAGGTTGAATGCTTCAGCGTCGACGTCAGCGATTCTGGCGCGGTTAATGCCGCTGTATCAGACGTCATCGGTAAATTCGGGAAGATCGACGTCGTCGTTAACAACGCCGGGATCACTAAGGATACATTCCTGATGCGCATGTCTGATGAAGACTGGGATGCAGTGATTAACGTGAATCTGCGCGGAACGTTTCTCTTTACGCGTGCGGTGACTAAACCGATGATGAAGGCCAGGTCCGGTGCAATCGTAAATATCGCGTCTATAATTGGCTTGATCGGCAATGCCGGTCAGTGTAATTATTCCGCGTCGAAAGCCGGAGTTATAGCCCTCACTAAGTCCAGCGCCAAGGAGTTGGCTGCGAGGGGCATAAGGGTGAATGCCGTGGCCCCGGGTTTCATTGAAACAAAAATGACAGAAGTTTTGCCTGAAGATGTCAGGCAGAAGATGCTTGATGCCATACCAATGAAGCGATTCGGTTCGCCGGCGGATGTGGCTAGAGTGGTAACGTTTCTAGCAAGCGATGCTGCCTCGTATATGACCGGTCAGGTCCTTACGATTAGCGGCGGTATGGTAATGTGAAAGGAGTACACAGATGGCGCTTGAAGATAAAGTCAAAGACATAATAGTCGAACAGCTGGGTGTCAACGCAGAGCAGGTAGTTGCTGGTGCATCGTTCATCGAAGACCTCGGAGCAGACTCCCTGGACACAGTTGAGCTCGTGATGGCTTTTGAAGAGGCTTTTGGAGCCGAGATTCCTGATGAAGATGCCGAGAAGCTCACCAGCGTTGGTGCCGTTATCGAGTATCTCAAGGAAAAAGGCTTTGACGCGTAATGTGTTTTGTCGCCGTCGGGGGCCTCTTGGCTCCCGGCGGTATTTTTTTATCAATTTTTGATCAGGTCAAGATTCATGAAGAGAGTAGTTATAACTGGTATGGGCGTTGTCTCACCGCTTGGGTGTGAGCTTGAGGGTTTTTGGGAGAGCGTGAAGGCAGGTAAGTCCGGTGTCGGCATGATAACCAAGTTTGATACCACCGACTACGCCAGTAAGATAGCGGGCGAGGTCTCGGGTTTTGATCCTGACCCATATGTTCCGAAGAAGGAACAGCGCCGAATGGACGAGTATTCCATCTTCGGTATAGCCGCTTCAAAGAAAGCATTTGAAGATTCCGGCCTGGACATGTCGAAGGAAGATCCGACCCGCGCGGGCGTGATTCTCGGTTCAGGTGTTGGCGGGCTGCAGACGCTCGAGGCCCAGCACAAGATCCTTCTGGAGAAGGGGCCCGGAAAATGTTCGCCGTTCATGATTCCGCATATGATTTCGAACATCTGCGGCGGCCTCGTCGCTATTGAGCTTGGAATGCAGGGCCCGAATTACAGCGCTGTATCCGCCTGTGCATCGGCGGCGCACTCGCTGACGAACGCGATGCGCTGCATCCAGAGTGGCGAAACGGACATCATGATGTCAGGCGGCGCGGAGGCCTCCGTTTGCACGCTGGGTGTGGCCGGTTTCTGCGCGCTCAGGGCGCTTTGCACAAGGAACGACGACCCCGAGCATGCGAGCAGGCCGTTTGACGCCGATCGAAGCGGATTCGTAATTGCTGACGGTGCTGCGATGCTTGTACTTGAAGAGTATGAGCATGCTGTGGCTCGCGGCGCGAAAATCTACTGTGAACTGGCGGGGGCAGGGCATTCCTGCGACGCCTATCATATTACCGCTCCGGCCGAGGACGGTTCAGGCGCTGCCATAGCGCTGAAGAAAGCGATGGCTGATGCCGGGCTGAATCCTGAGGACATTGACTATATCAACGCGCACGGGACGAGCACGCAGCTGAACGACAAGACGGAAACCGCTGCGATAAAGCTGGCCCTTGGTGAGGACAATGCGAGGAAGACTTGCGTCAGCTCGCTCAAGTCGATGACAGGTCACCTTCTGGGCGCTGCAGCGGGCCTTGAGTCAGTTGTGTGCGCGCTCGCAATCAGGGACGGTATCGCGCCGCCGACAATCAACTATACGACCCCCGATCCTGCCTGTGACCTGGACTACGTTCCGAACGAGAGCAGGGAAATGGAGATCAGGGGCGTGCTGAAGAACTCGCTTGGATTTGGCGGGCACAACGCCTGCCTGGCGTTCAAGAAGGTCTAGGCAACCGGTTGGTCAGGGCAGGGCGCCGAAGAGGAGGATACCCTCTTTTTCCACCCTTCGCCAGAGCGGCTCATATTCTTTACGGTCCATTGTGTTCATGTCGAGCAGATGGTGCTCCATGGTCAGGTCGTAACGCTCGCGCAATCGCTCCGCCAGCCGGGATACAGCGCCAAGGCATTTTATCCGGTCGGTCTTGGTGTTGAAAAGCATGGTCAATGTGATTCTTCCTCCGTATGAAGTTTCCTCACGGGCGAGCGGCCCGGTTGCAATTGCAGCCACGGGTTTCGGGCGCACGGTGCGCTGGATGGTCTTGGCGAGGTCTGCCCAGAACAATTCTTCGGCGTCGAACGCCGGTCTCAGCGCGCGCCAGACAAGATAGTTGTCTGTGTTTAGAGTATAAAGGTAGCGGCTGTTTTCCTTTGCCTGGTGCACAGCTTTCGCGTCAGTCAACGCCTCGAGGGCATTCATGGTCGCACGGTTTGACAGGCCGGTAGCCCTTTCGACAGCTCTGCCGGTCAATGGCTCCTCTGTGTGGTAAAGCGCGCGGAGGACCATTATCTGGCTGCGGTTGCCTATTAAGTGGTCAAGTCCGTGCATAATGTCCCTGCGCCTGTCCGGCCTGGCGGCTTTGGCTCCCTCTAAAGAGCCGGATTGTCAAACATCCGCCTATAGTGTTCACGGCCCGCCAGCTGCGCTGCGGCCTCCTCGTCAACAATGATCCTGCAGGATTCATGGAACTGCAGCGCCGAGGCCGAGATCATCGAAGTGACGGGGCCCTCGACTGCCTTGGCAAGGATTTCGGCCTTGCCCCTGCCGATTGCAAGCAGCACCGCATTCTTGCTTTCCAGTATGGTTGCAACACCCATGGTTATTCCCCGGGAGGGCATTTGCTCCGGTGATGGGAATAATGGAGAGTTTTGCTCGATCGTTTCGGGTGCAAGAACCTGCTCCCGCGTTCGGGAGTGAAGCGAAGAGAGAGGCTCGTTGAATCCGATATGTCCCGATGCACCTATTCCCAGCAGCTGCAAATCTATGCCGCCGCAGGACGCGATGGCTTCTTCATACCGGGCGCATTCGGCAATAATATCAGATGCTGTTCCGTCCGGAAGGTGTGTGTTCGCCAGGTCTATGTTGATCCTGGAGAACAGGTGTTCGTTCATGTAGTAGCGGTAGGAGCACGGATCACTCGCAGGAAGGCCGGCATATTCATCAAGATTGAACGTCTTTACCCCTGAGAAATCAAGGCCGTCTTCAGTATGCATTCGTGCCAGTTCGGCATAGACGCCCTCCATCGTGCGTCCGGTAGCAAGGCCAAGGACCAGCTCCGGGTTCTCGCGCACCTGATTGGCGATAAGCTTGGCAGTCAGATGTGTTGCGGTCTCTGCGTCGGGTTTAATTGTGACTTCCATGGCTGTCCTCTACGGCTGTTTCCTAATAGTTCCAAAAAGCATGTGGGAGTGCGGTCCTGTTCATTGGATCGGGGTGTCATTGGTCCTGCCTGCATGGACTGCAAGCGTATCAAGGACATCCTGCCTGAATTCATCCAGCAGGCTGCTCATGAAAGAGGTAACACTGAGGTTCTTGTTGAGGACCAGGGGGGAGAGGTCCATCGCATATGCCACGAGCGTGTACATGTCAGTGCCGTGGCTCTCGAAATAGGTGGCGTTTGCCCGCCAGCGGCCTACCGTTGCCTCATCATAGCGCTTTCCGCCAGCTATCTGTGATTCGTAGAGGCCGATGAGGGACAGCGCCAGTTCTTCTGCACCTGACAGGTCGAGAAGCACCTTTTTTTCATCAGGGAGCCAGTCGAGGGTGCGCCAGACTTCTACTCCGTACAATTGTTTTGGCCTCCTGTCATCAGGGAGGCGGCGCATTGCCTCTATCACCGCGGTAGAAACAGCCACATGCGTGCTGTGTTTGTCAGCCAGATTATGTGTGTAGACGACCGATGGACACGCAGCCAGAAGAATGCTCTCCAGTTCATCAGCGAGTGTTGTGCTGGCTGGGTCTTTCACCACTGAGCTTGGGTGCTTAAGCTGGATCATAGCGGAGTACTCGCCTTTTGATGCGGCCTGCCTCTGCTCTTCCAGTCGAATCTCCTTCATTTCTGCATCGCTGACATCCGCAAATTTGCCCGCCCTGGGACTTCCCGCACCGTCGGTGCATGTAATCCCGGAAAAGAAACTGTTATTAGACTTGAGGCCTTGCAGTACCCCATGAAGTGCAAGGATCTCGAGATCGTCCTGGTGTGCGCCTATGCCCAGATGAGTTGTCTGGGAGAGGGCTTCGTCTGCCCCGGCGCCGTTCGGTATAAATATTTCTGCGTCTGGATTAATTTTCATAGTCACTGAGCCGTTCACACCAAAGCGTAGTGCTTAACAGATTCCATAAGGCGATGCAAGTGTTGACGGGCCGCGGGCCGGTTATTTGAACGTGGCGCCGGATACGAGGATCATCGCGTCATGTGTAACCAGTGTTTTGCCGCCGACATACATTCCCCACCTGAAACAAGTGTGTCCTTCAGGTCTTGCGTAGCGGCCCGCGCCAACCTTCTGGCCGTTGAAATAGACCTCGTAGTCATGCCCATTGTCCCTGACTTTCAAGCGGAAGCTCTTCCCTGTCATTTTTTCGGCGATGACCTTGTCATCCTGATGCCTGCGATGGTTGAGCGTGATGCTGCCGTCATCGCCCAGGTTTATCATAACGCTCCAGTCATTCTTATTGTTCTTGGCCTGGAAGATCGCGCATGCGTGCGGCTTGACAATTGTGTAGGTGCCTTCCCATTCGTGCCAGTCGCCTTTGCCCCATTTCAAGGAGCTGAACGCCTCGATGCGTGCCGCATTGGCGCGATCGTTTCTCACATTACGCTCATCCTTGAACAGGCGGAAAACCTGGGTGTTTCCATCTTCCTGATACCACCTCGTCCATTTAATGAAGTCCTTGCGCCTGATCAGGCTGTTGCAAAGGGTATGTATGCTGATGTTTTTTGGAATAGGAGTGCCGGCATCGACACTCTTTTCAACGAGCTTGTTATTTACGTCTATTTTCGAGCCCCTGACTCCGCCAGTCGAGTTCTTCCCGACAGGGAAAGCCCCGGCTTCCAGCAGTGATTGGAAAGATGGATCCGTTCCCGTCTGTGTGTAGAGCTGTGATTCTTCGGCTGCAATGAGGGTGATAGCCGGAAACAGAAGAACTGCGATGGATTTGGGCTGCAAGCGTGTCATGAAGGCTCCTGATTTTGAACTCACACAGAATAAGGGGAACGTGAATAAGAATCAATGACAGGTGGGGGAATTTTACCGCTCGACAGGCTCAGGGCATTCGACTCGCAAAATGGGCTGCCATGAGCAAGCGAACGAAACGAGCGGATCGAGTGGTGGCGGCGCAGGGATTTGAACCCCGGACACGAGGATTATGATTCCTCTGCTCTGACCAACTGAGCTACGCCGCCAGAAAGACCGCATAAAATATGACATTCGACACAATATGTCAACTGCCCATTGCCCCGGTGAGAAGCATTGTGTAATATCTGAAAAAGGGGGTAAAAATGCAAATACTGGTAGCAACCACGAATCGCCATAAACTGCACGAGATCAGGGATGTGTTGTCCGATCCAGGCCTGACGCTTCTTTCATCAGTGGAGCTTGAGTCGCCTCCAGAGGTAATAGAGGACGGTGATACTTTTGAAGCAAACGCGGTCAAGAAGGCTGTCGAGCTCGCCGAGTTTTCGGGTATGTGGACGATGGCTGACGACTCGGGCCTTGAGGTGGATGCTCTGGATGGCGCGCCGGGGGTGTTTTCCGCCAGGTATGCGGGCGAGCCAGCGGACTACAAAGCCAACAATATCAAGCTGCTGAAGGAGCTTGAGGGCAAACAGGATCGCTCTGCCAGGTTTGTTTGCGTGATAGCCCTGTGTGATCCCGAGGGTAACTGCCGGACGGTACGCGGCACTGTGGATGGCGTAATAGCGGACCGCGAGCGTGGAGATGAAGGTTTTGGTTATGACCCTCTGTTCATTCCGCAGGGAGAAACCCGGACATTCGCCGAGATGGCGCCTGAAGAGAAAAACTCTATTTCGCACAGGGCCAACGCGTTGGCCGCGGCCGTTGAGGAGTGGAGCGCCCTGCTCGGACTGGACGGTCCTGACCAGCCTGGTGAAGAAGCCGAATATGTGAAAATAGTCGAGCTTAAGGGCGAGCTGTTCGCCAACAGGGTAAATGAAGAGCTTTCGGACAAGGGAATTCCTCATGTCATCCGAAGTTACAGGGATTCCGCCTACGACGGCATATTTCAGCAGACTTTGGGGTGGGGGCACGTTGAGGCGCCGGAATCTTTTGCAGAGGAAATCAGAGAGATCGTAGCCGCCCTTGCGTCAGGGGATTGAGTCAATTACTCCCGGGCGCCCGTTGCTTCTGGTTGTGCTTCTCTTTCGGGATTCATCGTAAGGGGCGGGTAAACATCGTCCTCGGTATAGAGGGTCTTGTCCGGACCGGCTGAAAAGAGTGCATAGGTTTCATTCGAGCTTGCGTAGAAATAATGCTGGCGCCATGGATCCGGCCTGATCAGATTTACGTATGATTTGGGCCAGTTTGTAATGCCGGGATTGACTATTAGGGCCTTCAGTCCCTCCTCTGTCGTCGGATATCTTCCGCAGTCAGACCGGAAGCGGTTCAGCGCGATGCTTAAGACGCCCAAGTCCTGTAAGGCCTTATCCTCGCGTGTACGAATTCCTGTAGCTTTTGATGGAGCTTTCGCCCTGCTTATAAGCAGAATTCCGGCGAATGACAGAAGGGCCACGGCAAATATTACGCCCGAAGGCTTTCCCCCGACCTTGAATTCACCGAGTCCCATGGCCTTTTTCTTCAGTTCGGCATCTCTGGCAATGGCCTCCCTTTTCCGCCTGGCCTCCTTTTTGTCAGACCTAAGCAGGCGGTCAGGGAGCATCATCGTCTTGCCGCAGCTGGGACACTGTGGCTTGGGATCGCCTTCGATGAGGTGTTTGCAGTATGGGCACCGCAGCTTCATATCAAGGATTTACGTTTTCCAGCTCCATAGAGTCGAAGCGTATCTTCCTGTAGTAGCAGTCTCTCGGCTCGCCGGACGAGTTCTTCGTGTGGCAGATGCCGCCGCGCCTGGGCCGGACTATATAGAGCAGCGAATTCTGTTCGCAATTGACGTATGCCTCGAGAAGGTCAAAAGTCTCCCCTGATGTAGCGCCTTTGGCCCACAGCTCGTTACGGGATGTGCTCCAGAGTACGAGTGACCGGGATTCAATCGAAGCCTTCATGGCCTTCTCGTTGGTGTATGCAACAAGTATTACTTCCTTTGTGTCGGCGTTCTGTACCGCTACAGGGATCACATCGCTGCATTTCTCTGCTATTGAAGCTATCTTGCCAAAATCCAGTTTCAGCTCTTCTGTTTCCTCAAGTGAACTCACTGCAATTCTCCCGTTTTCTTTTGAAGTGAATATGCCAACGGGCGCCCGAAAATGCAAATAGATAGCCCCGGGGATCAACAAAGATCCCCAGGGCTTAAATAGATCCCTTAATTTGTACCGTTGCTTACCGGCCGAAGTTGCGGCGTCCGCCTCCGCGCTCCTCGCGCGGGTGGGCTTCATTAACGACAATTTTTCGTCCGTCGAACTCTGTTCCGTTGAGGGCCGAGATGGCAGCCTCAGCGGCATCCTCCGATCCTACTTCTACGAAACCGAAACCTCTGGACCTGCCAGAGAACTTGTCGGTTATGATGTTGCAGCTTACTACATCCCCGTGCTGACCGAAGTGATCTGCCAGGGAGCCCTCTGAGGTGTTGAACGACAGATTACCCACATAGAGCCTAGTACCCATTTCTTCGCCTTCCTTTCATCGCATGCGGTCTGCTTCGAGTTTTGTGGGGCCTTTTCCCTCTCCGACAGGCCCTCGACCGTCATCGGTAACACACGCGGTGACAAATCCCGTTCACGCAACTCGCTCAGATGCGCACTCGTATCGAGGTTAATCCTGGGTACTTTTCAGAACAAGATAAAACCCGTACTATTTCTGTAGGGTATTCCCCTACATGGTTTGTAGGGTGTTTTTTAGTCCTCAAAGCCGTAGCGGCCGCCGGTAAGCACGCGCTGCTCGCAGTTTATTAGGCTGGCGTCTATGGCGGGTATGTTTTCCTTGTTGCAGTAGTATCTCGCGTAGTGGTCCAGGACCTCATTCCAGGTGTTCTCATGGCCCTTGTAAACGCCGCACCTGATCCTGATCACCAGGGTGGGGGACGGGCTTGCATGAAATTCCACGCTGGTCAAGCCGTCCTTGATCAGTCTCTTCGCTTCTGTGCGGGCCATGAAGGAAGAGCCTGACACCTCCAGTTGAGATATCTTGTCCACTAGGCTGGACTCCGAGAAGAAGCTTGAGGAGGACGGCCTCCCTGAGTCGTCAGCTACGAAGGGCAGCCTTCGCCCGGAAAAGAGATAAAAGGCAACTCCTGCAAGCACTGCAATTATGAGCAACCGCTGTACCGTCTCAAGCAACCACTTGAAGAAAGCTGTATTCATCATTCCCCCCTCTCTACTTTACATGTTTTACGGAGCATAGCTTGTGCCACTTCGAATATGCCATAATTTGCTTAAATATTGCGAGTATTGATATTTTGTGTCCCGTTATTTCCAATGAAATGCGAACAAATATTGTCGCGCAGTGCATTGTGAGACAGGTGATATGTCACTCCTGTTAACCTCAGCTTGCTATCGAGCGGACAGTTGCTATAAGGTTGAAATCAGGGAACATGGTTTAGGGAAGGAATGATTGATGGATATGGATGATCGGGACGTGACCTGGCCGCTGGGTCGCAGTGTTGTGAGGGGTGAGATCGATAACACTGTTCGGAAGAGGATCACTGGAAGGATTTGGCTCAAAGGCCGCGAGGAGCCGCTGGAACTGGATTTGCGCGGAAACTGCATGAGGGACATAGCTGGCTGCCGGATAGAGTTTGCCAACGATGCTCCAGTGGACGGTGACGATGTTGATTTGGCCTGCCTGCAGACGGGTACATCGGGAGAGATGACCGCGTCACGCAAGATACGCTTTCTGGACTCATCCCGCGCCAAGGGCGAAGCTGGCAGGACCGGGAACTGTCTTTACCTGGAGTGGTTCAGCGATGTTAACGGACGGGTCCTGGTTGAGGGGCCTGACTTCAAAGTCGATGTTGTTGAAAGCGCCTGGTACATGACGACGGAGGAAGAAGACGTGCAGATCCGTGAAGTGGCAGGGAACCTTGCGCGCTGGGAGCAGGAAATGCGCGACTATGATATGGAGGATTCAGAGCCTCGTCGACTCAATGAGTTTGAGTGGGAGAAAAGCCTGAGGGAGTCCGATGCGCTCACGGACCGATTCTCCAGGGTTCTGGAGAAATACCTGGACCATCCCAACTGCGACAAGCTGATTGCCAGAGAGATGGGGTGGACCTGGCTTCTTGATTCGGACAGAAATGATTCCGGCGACGGGTCCGGCACCTGTGAAATCGAGAGCGAGATAATGGAGGACGTTGATGACGATGATTTCGATCTCGAACCGAATCCGTTGAGCGAGGGAGTCGACTGGATCAGAGGAAATAACGGGCGCATTACGCATCCTCTGACGAATCGCTCCTTCAGTATAGCTATGGAGCTGTGGTCCTATTGCAAGACCACGGGAAACCTTGCCGATGATGCCGATCAGGACATCCGGGACATGATTTTTCAGGTGCAGACGCTGACGGCAAAGCTGGCGGGCGCGCTTGACGGCCTGGCTTATGACGTGGAAACCGATGGTGGCTTCGTTGTGGCTTGCCTGAAGAGATCGCTGCCTTATATCAATCGCTCTCTTGTGAGCGCTGACAACGTGCTGCGCAAGGGCCTGCTCGAGCGGAACCGCCTCTCGTATTTTCGGCGGCGGATGCTGGAGGTGAGGGAGGAAATCATTCGGCTGATGTCGCGCTACCGCAAGCAGGCAGGCTAGGCAGCCGGCTTGATAGAGGCGGATTCGCCGCCGTGCTCCGTTGAGTCGGCCCGGCGGCGAACAGTTATTCCCTGCCTCCGCCAGTTCGACTCAAATTCTTCCACTGAAAGGACCCTCATCCCCTGGGCCGGATCGGCAACGGTGATGTAGTCGTCCGTGACCCTTAGCACCGTTACATAATGGTCCACGAGAAACCCGAACTTGACCACTGCGAGCACGGGAAGAACTTCTTTCAGGTCGGCGGCGCGATCGAATGCCCTGAACTCGCACTCTATGCCATCTTTCTTGTAAAGCTTCATCATTGCCCTGCAGAGCAGTTCCGGGGGAGTGCCGGCTGAAGAAGTGGAATAGGAGAACACGGCCAGCACGCCCTCTTCAGCCGCTATGTCAAACTCGCGGAGTGCTGACACTGCCGCAGCGGGGCCGCACGTGTATCCAGTGCTCTGGAGGCAGACGCCGTAGTTGTCGAAGTGAGTCTTTAGGGAGCGCAGCTCGGCCCGGTTGAACGCGGGAAGCAGGTAAGGCAGCAGGGAAAAATGTATTACGAAAAGAGCGGCGAAGGCCGTAACGAGAACCGCCGTAACGCGGCGTCCGACCCTTGCCGCCGGAATGGAAAGCAGCAGAGCCGTAGCGATGGACATGATGATGTACTCCCTACGTTCAGACATGAGCAGGCGGAAGGGCATACGCATCTCAAGGGTGGGTACCCATCGCGCGACAGCGATGATTGCCGTTAGGGCGATAGGTATCACATAGCCTGCAATCCACCAGGGCCTTCTCAGCCGGGAGATGTGCAGCCCGGCGGCATAAAACCCCATGGCCAGGACGGCCACCAGCAGGGACCCGGTTATGGGGCCTGCCCGGGACGGGACCGGCGTATGGCGGGGTTGCTGCTCCGGTGCAGGGAGGAGGAGGAAAGAGCCGATGTCGAGCACGCGCAGGAACTTGTTGTATTTGGGCATTCGGCTGAGCCCGAACAGGTAAGGGTTTTCCGTAATCTCCTGGCTGCTGTACTGTCCTGTAGAGTCGAAGAGGTATATTACGGGGACTGCGCAGCGGTAAATGCTCTCAGCAGTCTCGACCGCAAAATTGAGGGGGACCCTTTCCGGATCAAACCTCAGCAAGGCGCCTTCCCGTCTCTTCTGCATGGGCAGGTCATCGATAGAGGCCTGGAGGGCGGGAATGGAGTCCTTCCTGCCGCCTTCCAGATATATGTTTATTCCGTCCTGCTCGCTCAGGATCAGAATGTCGATGAAGTTCGGGAAAGGGGCCAGCGCGTTGGTCCCTGCAAATGCGCTTATGGCTTGAGATAGAAGAAGGCAAAGCGCGAGACGCCTCACTCGATTACCTCAGAGTGCAGCGGGAGTTCGCCGACTCCCTCCACATCGTCCAGCGTAACTGGCACCTCATATGCGGAATTTGCCGCAGAGGCCACAATGGTCAGAGCGAGAAGTGCGCCTGCAAGGATAGAGAGCAGCACGACAATATAGCCGACAATCAGTCCCGTAAGGGCGAATCCGTCGCCCTTCAGGGATTCCTTTCGGATCTTCGACCTTGCGATATGGCCGCAGACTATGCCGGCAACGGCGAAAGGGAATCCAATGCAGAAGAGGCCGTAGAGGGCGCCTATCAGAGAGATGACCATAGATACAATTGCAAGGTCACATGTATCCTGGCGCTTTATCGGCTGGGGGGGTGGTGAAGGCGTTAAAGCCTGGGCTGCTGGATTCTCAAACGATGACGGCGGGGTTTCGAACGAGTCCGTCATCAGCGGCCGCGACCAAGGTTCAGAAGGTTCGATGCTTTCTGCTGCTTCTGCTTCAGAAGGGGCGCGAATCTCTTGTCGCCTCTGACGGCCGTCAATGCCGGCTGTCCGCCCACGGCGAGTGCACGGTTGATGGATTCAGCCGCAGCGGCCTCCTGCTTCATCTCGAGCAAGATTGAGGCGTGATCAAGCCATGCCCTCCAGTCCGTCGGCTGCATGGCAAGGTATCGGTCCAGGGCCCCAAGCATCTTTCCAGTCTGTTTAGTCTGGGCGTAGATGCGGGCAAGCTGGACCCAAGCCTCCGGCGGCACGTTGTTGGATGCGGTTGCTTCAAAGGCGGCCAGTGAGCGGTTCATGTGGGGTATGAGTCCTGCCTGCTGAGATATGGTGGCAAGCCTGAAGAAGATCTGCGGCGGCAGGTTTGAATTGGCGAGGATGTTGTCGGCCAATCCCGCAAGCTTTGATGTCTGGGTCGCCTGGCGATAGAGGTCGGCCAGGTCCAGGGCAGTGTTTGCCTCCATCTTGGAGCCTGCCTGAAGCGCTTGCTCTTTCTGGATGATTTGCGCATCGAGCCTCTGCAGCTGTTTCAGGAACTCGATGAAGTTGGGTACTTTCCTGTTTCCGGGATCCTGGCTGGCGAAATCTTCCATGGTGCTTATCGCTGTATCGTAGCGGCGCAGCGGGACCAGGACTTCCTGGACAAGCCTGAAGTTAGCCTCGGGGCTGAGAGGGTACAGGATTCCAGCCTGCTTGAACGCGTTTTCGGCAAGAGGATAGGCGCGACGGAAGGCGTAAAGACCTGCAATCGCGCTCCTGAGTTTTGAGAAGGACTTTCTTGCGACGATATCGCGAAGGAACTTGCTGTCCGATGTGAGGCGGCGGATGTACCAGTCCCAGAAATCAGTGTCCTGCCTGACGTTATTTCTCATGAGCCCGGGCTGCTGGTCCCTGTTGATCTTCATTATCAAGCCGTGCGGGGTGAGGTAGGGGAACATCCAGTGGATGACATAACTCTCCTCGACATAGAAATCGTGCTTATAGTTATTGTGCTCAAATATCATCTGGGCGAGGATTCCGTTGATCTCCATCACACCTAGAGCACCGCTTACCTGTACGCGCCCGCCTTCTATCTTGAGGTCAGCATTACGGCGGCGGACCCCCCTGTTGACTTCGTCAACATATCGGTGGAAGGCCTTGGCGCTGTCCTGTTGGGACGGGATCCAGATGTCGTCACCATAGAGATCGCGCATAACGCTCATGTAGGTATTGTCAGCCAGGGCGTTCTGGGTGATGAGGAACACGTCCGGTCGCACTTTTGCTCCGAAAATCATGTATGTCGGGACAAAACGACCTGGATCCGTGCCCCCGAAAAAGACGGCACGGGGGCCCATTTCCGGAGGGAAGCTGGGGTCCGGTATCGGTTCCTCGTCGGGATCCAGCTCTTCAAGGATGGCATCGGCTCCCCGCAACTGGTAATTGCCGAATTGCCAGCCAAAGTCATGGCCGTTCTGCTCTGCTCCGCCGTATACCTTTATAAGCTCCGGGTTGAACGCGTTCAGGAGGAGCGGGATCGCGGGTATGAGCACTGCGACTGACGCTGCGCCGGCCCATTTGATGAACTTGTTGCCTTTGAAAAACGCTGTGACGTATGACAGGCCAAGCAGCAGGCCGTAACCTATCCAGATGCCGAACAGGGCGTGCGAGGAAATGAATTTCACGCGCTGAATGAAAGCATCCTGAATGTCGCCCTTGGGACTGGCAAGGTCAACGAGGACAACACTCATTACGAGGAACCCGCTGAGTGTAACGATCATCCAGCTCTGGTTGTGCCTGTCATAGTCCGGTGACAGCTGCGTGTCTCTGCTGCGAAGCATGAGTACAAGCGCGCAGATGAGCGGGGGTCCCAGGATGAGCGCGACCAGTCCGAGGCACTGGAACATGATGAGCCGCATTTCGTCAGCGGGTAAAGACTGCTCAGAGGCCTTGAGCGGCGCGACAACGTCCCCGATTTTCCAAGCGAGCTTGAAGACGCACAGGAGTCCGAGTCCCACGACTCCGACGAGAAACAGGGCAGAGAAGATGCGTTCTGATATTGGGCAATCCTTGTTCACGACCCGGGCCCAGAAATCCTGCAGCTGTTCTACCAGGATAGAGGCCCCGCCAATCATGGTGATTACCACAAGGAGGAAACCGATGAAGCGGTAGGAGAATGAGAAAACGGCAATGGTCCCGCCGGTCTCGGCCAGTACTTCCTCCGCCATGATCAGGGCCAGCGCCAGGACTGCCAGAGGAATAGCAAGGTCCAGGGCGCGGAAGCGCTTGCCCTTGACGCTAAGGCCCCAGGCGGCAAAAGGAAACGTGCCGATCAGAACAATCGGCAGCGTGAAGGTGCCTCGGAGGTCAGCCAGATAGGCGCCGAGCTGCTCTACGAATCGCCATGAGAAGATGGGTGTTGGTTGGATCTTTTCGTACTGTCCCCTGAAGATTGCGTGCTGGAATCCCTCAAATGTCCTTGGATACCCCCAGTTCATTGGAGGATTGGTTTCGGAGGATAGCGGCATATAGGCGTATACTGCGACGCCCATCATTGCGAACAGGAAGGCGCCGGAAACAGTCTTGCCGTTCGGCAGCAGGAAGTACAGCCCTGTTAGCCAGACTGCATTAAGCAGCATGTAGACGTAGAAAGACGAGTGGGTCGGGTGGGATATCCCCGGCAGGACTTCCATCTTGATAAGAGCGTAAATGAGAAGGTAAGGGGCGCCCGCGATCACGAAATCGCGCAGAAGCCGCATGTCCTTCACCATGACTATGATTACCATGGTCAGGCCCAGCAGAAGGAGAACCTGGTAGTTGGTAAGCCCGAGCCCGAAAACGCACGCCGCGAGGTAGAGCAGGCGGCTGTTCTTGTTTTTCCGCCATATCATCCACATAAGGACCAGCACCCCGGCCCCGAGCACGGTATACATGACGTAATACTTGCCGACGTGGATAAAGTTCGCGGCATCCATCTTCACGACGAGCGAAAGGGCGAGGACAGCCATAGTTACACTTATGAGAAGCCCCATGCCAAAAATAGATCTGTGTACCCAGGGCAGGTCCGTTTCCTCGCTCCTTATCCATGTGTAGGCAAGGAATATGATCAGCATGAGGAAGAAGGCGTTAAGCGAATAGGCCTCAACGATGACCGACTGCGACCAGACTACGGGGCTGAAAGCGAATACCAGGCTTGATGCTACCCCGCTGACCCAGCAGAAGATATCTTCTGTATTGGTGCCTATCTTGTCTGTTGTATGTTTGATGCTCCTGAGCATGTCGCGGCCAGAGCGGCAAATCAGGATGGATGTGAATCCAGCGGCAAAAGCGCCAAAAATAGCTGATGCCAGGCCGACACTCCATGAAGGGTTCGGCTGTCCGCGAAACGTAACGAATGCAAAGAGTTTTGTGAAGTACCACGTCATGATCGTCCAAATCGGATATCCTGGCGGGTGAGGGACGCCGAGATTAGCTGAAGCCGTAGCCATTTCTCCGCTGTCTTCGAGGGATACAGTCGGAGCCAGTGTCCAGCAGTACACGATCATTGCTATGATCGTTGCCGTCCAAAACGCACCCCAGTCTACCCGGCTGTAGAATGGCGTCCGCTCGTTACTCTGTTTAACTGATTCTGACATAAGGAATTAGAATCTAATATTATCAGAGCCGGGACGCCATTGTAAAGTCATTGTGAATCCATGCGAGGCTGGGCTCTGCGCGGTTTGGCTGCCTGCTAGTCGTCGTCTTCTTCTTCTTGCCATTCCGCATCGTGGCACTTGTAGCAGGAAACGCCGACAACACCACCGCGCAGGTCGCTGCCGTGACACGCTGAGCAGTTGGCGGCGGGATTGTTCAGCCCGGAGGCATGCATGACGCCATCCTCGCTGACATTATGGCCCACGCTTCCCAGGAGCCACAGCTCACCGTGGCACTTGTAGCAGGAAACGCCTACAGACCCTCCGCGGAGGTCCCCTCCATGACACCTGCTGCAGGCGTCGTTTGGGGTAAAAAGGCCCGATCCGTGAGTAACACCGCCGCGGACCAGGTTGTGTATGTCGCTCGCCGCTCCGCTTCCGGTCCATTTGCGGCCGTGGCATTCGAAGCAGGAGACGCCAGTTGTCCCCCCGGACAAATCTGTTCCATGGCATTCTATACAGTTGATGCCCGGGTCGTTCAAGCCGGGCAGGTGCATGGCTTTCTTTTTGCTTACCGTGTGGTCTTCCGGAGGGTCATACCTGGAGCGGTCGGCCCACTCTTCGCATCCAACTATCGCCAAAATCAGCGAGCCGAGGCATGCGATTATGGTTGTTCGGGCTTTTCTGGTTGTCATTTGACCCACCACTGCCAGGCGGCATTTTGCGAAATGTGACAAGTATTGCATGCCAGGTCGACCGTGATATATGTTCCGACTGCTGTATAAACCCACTGTTTCCACGTGTCTTTACCGTGGGGTGAGTGGCAGCCGAAGCAGGCTTTTCCGAAGGTCAGGTAGTTGATCGGCTGCACTATGCCCATGGTGGCTATAGCTTCTTTGTGGCATTTGAAACAGATGTGCGCCCTCATGGTGACAAGCATGTCGGCATGGCGCCCGTGCCCCTCGTGGCAGTCCAGGCATGACAGCTGTTTCTTGTATTTGCTTCCATCCAGGCCGACGCTCATAAAGAGGCCATGGCGCCCGCCCGGGTCAATGGCGTTCCATCCTACGATATCTTTGTCATAGTGACACCGGCCGCAAAGCTCATTCTGTTCGGTCTTTGTCTGCTGGGATATGGAGACTGGCGCGATGGTTTCGGGAGAGTCTGCGTGTCCGGCCGGAACCACGTGGCATACCTCGCAGTGCCTGCCGGTTTGGGTGGGCACGTCTCTCATGTCCCTCGGGTCGGCATGCCTGGTGCGGTTCCACGTGGCGTACTGATCATCGTGACAGTCCGCGCAGCTGCTTATTTCCGCGGGGGGTTCAGAGAATACCGGGCGATTGAAAGCTGCGTTCCAGCCAGTGGCGCATCCGCTGATCGCGATAGAGAGAAGCAAAGGCGCCAAGGTGAACAATGTGTTTGCTTTACGTGATGCCATCACGGCGTAAGTCTACCTGAGGATAACGTATCCGTCAATCTTGCTCATCCCCAAATGCGCGCCGGCTGGTGCGGTCCAAAAAAGGGGTTGTCGGTGACTCCGGCGTTGGATAAGGTTTTGGCACTTATGTTGAGAGTGGGAACAGGTTTTGATGTGCACGCCCTTAAAGAAGGCAGAAAACTCATTCTCGGAGGGGTCGATATACCCTTTGGGACCGGGCTTGAAGGTCATTCGGACGCGGACGTGCTTGTGCATGCGGTGATCGACGCGCTGCTCGGTGCCATGGCCCTGGGGGACATCGGAAGTCATTTTCCGGATACAGACCCAGGCTACGAGGGGGCTGACAGCATTGTTCTCCTTCGGAAGGTCGGGGACTTGCTTGCGGAGCGTGGGGCCAAGGCAGGAAACATAGACGCGACAATCCTTGCGGAGCGGCCCAGGATGGCTCCGCACATTGAAGAAATGAGAATAAACATAGCCGCGGCCCTCGGGATTGAACCTGCCCAGGTGTCGGTCAAGGCCACGACCCTGGAGAAGATGGGATTTCTCGGCCGGGGCGAGGGCATTGGCGCTATGGCTGTAGCTGGAGTCGAGGTCTTATGATGAAGGTCCACAATACCCTCACCCGTAAGTTAGAGGAATTTCGCCCGATAGAAGATGGTAAGGTTGGGTTATACACCTGCGGGCCGACCGTTTACGACTACGCGCATATAGGAAACTACAGGGCATATGTGTTTGAGGACATTCTCCGCAGGACACTTAAGTATTTCGGGTACGAGGTCACGCAGGTAATGAATTTGACTGATGTTGATGATAAGACCATCAGGGGCGCGCGTGAGGCGGGGCTGCCGCTCAATGACTTCACGGCGAAGTTCAAAGCGGCCTTCTTTGAAGACCTCGAAACCCTGGGCATCGAAAGGGCTGAGCACTATCCCGCGGCAACCGATCACGTTCCGGAGATGATAGAGATTATTCGGAAACTCATCGACAAGGGTGTCGGCTATCAGTCGGATGATGGGTCTGTTTACTTCAGTATCGACAAGTTTAAGGAGTACGGGAAGCTGGCCCGTATCAACAGGGACGGGATGCAGTCGGGCGCCCGTGTCGACCAGGACGAGTACGACAAGGACAACGCCGCGGACTTCGCTCTATGGAAGGCGTGGACGGAGGAAGACGGCGATGTTGTCTGGGATTCCCCATGGGGGCGGGGCAGGCCGGGCTGGCACATCGAGTGCAGTGCGATGAGTATGAAATATCTAGGCGAGACCTTCGATATTCATACAGGCGGGATCGACAACATGTTTCCTCACCATGAAGATGAAATTGCCCAGAGCGAGGCCGCCACTGGTAAGAAGTTCGTTAACTACTGGATGCATAATGCGCATCTGGTCGTGGAAGGCCAGAAGATGTCCAAGTCGCTCGGTAACTTTTTCACCCTGCGAGAGATACTTGATAAAGGTTATTCGGGCCGGGAGATAAGGTACGTACTTGCTTCCGCGCATTATCGCCAGACAGTGAACTTTACTTTCGCGGCGCTGGATGCGGCGCGTTCAGCGCTTGCCCGGATTGATGACTTCAGCGACAGACTCTCGAGGTCATCGCGAAAGGGGAGCGAAGGGCCGGTTCCCGGCTGGGTAGAGCGTGCGGAGAAGAGGTTCTCGGAGGCGGTAGGCACTGACCTGGGAATCTCCGAGGCGCTTGCCGCTCTGTTTGATATGATCTCGGAAGGTAACAGGGCGCTTGATTCTGATGAATGCGGCGGTGATTTATCGGCAGCGCTTGCGCTAATGGACAGGATGGATTCCGTCCTGGGCTTTCTTGGAGCTGAGGCGTCTGAGGAGGATTCAGATGTCCGGCAGCTGGTTGAGCTGCGCGAGAAGGCCAGAAAAGAGAAAAACTGGGCGGAATCTGACAGGCTGCGCGATGAGATCGATTCAGCTGGATGGACGGTGCGTGACACCCCTGATGGGCCTGTACTGAAGAAAAAATGAGTAAAAAGGGCATACTGATCAGTTTTGAGGGTGGCGAGGGCAGCGGCAAGACCACACAGGCCGACATTCTTTCTGGCCGACTCTCATCCATGGGCTATAAGATCGTCCGCGTCCGTGAGCCCGGCGGCACCAGGACGGGCGAAATGATCCGCGGCATTCTCCAGCACGATACGGCGGGTGAAAATATTGAGCTCGAAACCGAAGTTCTTCTTTTCGCGGCGAGCCGGGCCCAGATGGTGAAGCAGGTAGTCAATCCGGCGCTGGAGGCCGGCGAGGTAGTCATTTCTGACCGGTTTGTGGATTCAGCAGTCGCATATCAGGGCTATGGCAGGGAACTTGGGCCGGAACTCATAGGCTCCGTCAACGCGCTTGCAATCGGCAAAACCATGCCGGACTTGAGCTTCCTTCTCGATATCGAAGTGCACGCGGGCATGCAGCGCATGCGCGACAGGGGCATCACCTCTGGAGAGCAGGCCGACAGGATTGAGCGCGAGGACTTCGCATTTCACGAGCGGGTAAGGCAGGGCTATCTTGAGATTGCGAAGGGGGCCGATGACCGATTCACGATCATTGACGGAGGCCTTCCCCAGGACGAAATTGAGCAAGCCATTTGGCAGAAGGTGGAGCCCGTGCTTCCAGTGCCTGAGTAATCGTATGAACCGGGAATCCATACTTGAGAATTTCTCATCAAGCATCGAAAGAGGCCGAACCGCTCACGCGTATCTTGTCAGCGGGCCGGTGCGTCGCGGCTGTGGGCCGCTCGCGGTCGAGATGGCCCAGAAAGTTCTCTGTCTAAAGGACCAGTCAGGCTGCGGGGAGTGTGCGGGGTGCCTCAAGGTCGCCGGCCGGTCCCATCCTGACATGGTGTGGATTGAGCCGCGAATGAAGTCGCGGCGCATCTCAGTTGAGGACGTAAGGGCACTTCAGGAGCTGATCTACCAGACGGCATACATGGGCAGCTGGAAGGTCTGTGTTGTGTCCGGCGCGGACAGGATGACCCGGGAAGCGGCCAATGCGTTGCTGAAGAGCCTCGAGGAACCGCCGGCGCGCTCGATGTTCATGCTCTTGGCGGAGAATGTTCAGTATCTCCTTCCGACGATAATTTCCCGCTGCCAGCGCTTTGACCTTACGCAGGAATCGAGTAAGGAAGATTACGAGTGGTATGGGGAGCTGGTTGATATTCTTGCCTCAGTGGGAAGCGGTGTGGTCAACCGAATGGACGTGTCTTACCGGCTTGCAGGGCTTCTCAAAGGAATTAAATCGGGAATCGAGGCTGCCGAGCAGGAGGAAGACGACTTTTCTGAGGACATGGAGGACAAAGTCTTCGATGCTCGGGTGAGCTCTCGTTACCGGGAAGAGCGTACCGCGGTGATGAAAATGATAGTGCTCTGGTATCGCGATATACTTCTCCTCTCCTCGGGCGGGACCGAGCCGCAGCTTTTTCACGGAAGCTGCGCTGCGAGGCTCAGGGAGCTCAGCGAGGGCTTGAGTGTGCGCTCAGCAAGTGCAAATATAGATCTTGTTGAAGAGATGGCTGCCCGGTTTGAACGAAACATGGGCGAGGACGCCGTCTTGCTTGATGGGTTTTCCAGGCTTGTGGGTGCCGCATGAGAAGAGCAGTAGTACATACCGAGTTGGGGCAGGACATTGAATGCGCCGTCCCCAAAGGACTGGCCATCCAGGCAGAGAACGAGTGCATTGTCGAAATTGACGGCGTTGCGGAGTACGGGCGCGTAGCGCGGTTATGCGAAGGGGAGTGTCCCAAAGAACCGGAAAAGGGCGCCGCCGTCATAGTCCGGCGTGCCACCCTGCAGGACCAGACCAAGGAAAAGGAAAATGTTCTGCGGAGCAAGATGGCGCGCGACAAGTGCGCGGAGCTGATCTCAAAGCACAAGCTGCCCATGCATCTTGTCCGCGTGTGGTACAGCTTTGACAGGAGTATCCTGAGGATCCTGTTCTCGGCCGATGAACGTGTGGACTTTCGCGAGCTGATGAAGGATGTTTCTTCCGAGTTGGGGGTACGCGTTGATGTTCAGCAGCTGGGCGTGCGTGACGAGGCCGCCATGATGGGCGGGATCGCGACTTGCGGCCGGCCCATGTGCTGCTGCAGCTGGCTTGAGAAATTCGAGTCAATAAATGTCAAGATGGCAAAGACCCAGAAGCTTTCATTGAATCCCGGAGCCATTAGCGGCATGTGCGGCCGGTTGAAATGCTGCCTGAAGTATGAATACGACGCATACGTTGAAGAGTCCAAGAGCATGCCGCGGGAGGGCAGGCGTGTCAGGTGCGATGACGGAGACGGTGTGATCATAGACCGTAACGTGCTCGCCCATACGGTCAAAGTGCGCTTTGACGATGCGCGTATAAAAGAGTACAGTTTGGAAGATGTGTCACTGACCTGAAGGAGAGGGTGATGAAAATACTGGTGATCAACGGACCGAACCTGAATCTGCTCGGAAAGCGAGAGCCGGAGATTTACGGAACCCAGACGCTGGACGATATTATACAAAGCCTAAGCACCAGGGCGTCAGAGCTTGGCGTGGAAATAGAACATTTTCAGAGCAACGATGAAGGCGCCATTGTGACAAGGGTCGGTGAGGCGGACGGCGTATATGATGGAATTATCATGAACCCGGCGGCCTATACCCACACGAGTGTGGCCATAGGTGATGCGCTGAAAGCTGTCGAAGCGCCCTGTGTTGAAGTGCACCTCTCCAATATTCACGGGAGGGAAGATTTCAGGAAGACAAGCCTGACCGCGCCGGCCTGCATTGGCCAGGTCGCCGGGTTCGGGGCGCAAAGCTACCTCCTGGCGCTTGAAGGACTTGTTGCTAATATCAGGGCAAAGGGAAACGATCGGAGCTGACAAATGATTATGAGGTTTATCCATAGGGTAGCAGGAACAGTTGTGCTGTTGAGTGTAGTGGCCGCGGGTGTGCTTCTCGTTGGCAGTGCGAGGAGCGGAGCGAAATGGTCCGCCCTGGGCGAGGTGGTTGTCGGCAATCGTCCGCTGGCAGGGGGAATCGGGATAGCGCTGCTGCTCCTGGCCGTTGTATACCTTCTTTCAGGCATTCCAAGGCGTAAACAGCAGAAATACCTCTCTTTTGACGGAGAGGGCGGGACCGTGAGCATCAGCACTGACGCAATAGCGGATTACATAGCCAGGCTGGCCGGCGAGTTTCCGACAATCGAAAAGATGAAACCCGAAGTCATTCCTGCACGAAACACAATTGATGTTCATGTCTACATACAGATTAAGGACGGTCCGGAAATACACGAAGCCTGTGAACTCCTCCAGAAACGCATCAGGGAGGTGCTCGCCGGAAGTCTCGGAATTAATGACGTGCGCAAGGTCGAGGTCAGCGTCAAGGAGATCATCGCTGACTTCAATCCCGATTGAGGTGGCCTGAATGCGGCTTGAGGACGCGCTTCTATTTGTTGTCTTTGACTCTGCGCAACTCCCTTCAGACGGTCTCTATGATATCTGCTGTGGAGCCATTAATGTTGGGGCCGACATTGTATCTGTAAAATCGCAGGAAGCCGAAGCGATTCAGGAGGCGGTGAAAGCCTGTAAGGACTGCGATGCGCTGTACTTCGCCTGGGATGATCCCGGCATTGTTGAGGAGGTTGGCGCGGCAGGGGTTCACTTGAGCCGGGCCGATGCGAGCATCGGAAACGCAAGGGGGCTGGCGGGAATGGACAGCCTTGTAGGCTTTTCCACAAACGACATGCAGGAAGCCACGCTTGCGGCCGAGGTTGGTGCGGACTATATTGTGCACATGGAGGGTACGCAGTGCCCCGGCGTTTTTGCCCAGCTCCACGATGCCGGCGTTTCGTACCTTTATGCGGGAGGATTGAGCAATGTCGAGGAAGCCAGGGGAATAGTGGGTAACGGCGTCTTCAGGATTTGCCTTGTTGTTGATAATGAGAATGACGCGCGGCCGGAGGCCATCGCTGAGTACTCAAGACTGTTTGGAAGGGTCGTATAATGGGCGATACAAAAGTTGAACTGGTAATAGTTGGATCCATAGGAATAGACACGATAGAAACCCCTTTTGAGCGACGTGAAGACGTGCTCGGAGGTTCCATAAGCTATGCGTGCGCGGCGGCATCATTCTACGCGCCAACAGGCATGGTCGGGGTAGTGGGGACGGATTTCCCTGAGGAATACAGGGAGCTTTACTCTCATTTCGGCATCGATCTCGAGGGGCTTCAGGCGGCAGAGGGAAAGACCTTCAGGTGGTCGGGAGTTTATGAAGACGACATGATAAACAGGCGGACGCTCTCGACGGACCTGAACGTTTTTGCGGACTTCACTCCGGACCTTCCCGATTCCTACACTGACGCGCCGTATGTTCTTCTTGGCAATATTTCCCCGGAGCTTCAGGAACACGTCCTGGACCAGGTCAAGTCACCCAGATTTGTCGTTGCGGACACCATGGACCTTTGGATCAGCATGTCGCGGCCGGCCCTGGAGAAGGTCATTTCCCGCGTTAACATGCTTATGCTCAATGACAGCGAGGTGCGAATGCTGACTGGTGAGTACAACCTCGTGAAATGCGCTGATGCCGTGCTTTCAATGGGCCCTGAGTATGTGGTTGTAAAGAAAGGGGAACACGGTGCCATGCTGGTGTCACGTGAAGGCGTATTTATCCTCCCGGCATTCCCTATTGACCTCGTGGTGGATCCTACGGGGGCAGGTGACTCGTTTGCCGGGGCGTTCATGGGGGCGATGGCAAAGGCTGATTCGCTTGCTGATGCGGATGTCCGAAGGTGCCTTCTGGAAGCGAGCACGGTAGCTTCGTTCGCAGTGGAAGGTTTCGGCCTGGACATCATGAAGGGGCTCGATGCCGCTAAGATCGAAGCCCGCCGCGATTCTCTGGCCCGAATGATGGCGGTTTAGAGCCAGCAGTCCTGATTCGGAGGGCAAGTGAGGCCGTTTTCATTATTAGTCAAGCCGGCGGGCGCAGACTGCAACCTTAAATGTAAGTACTGCTTTTACCTGAAGAAGTGCAGCCTGTATCCGGGAAGCAGCACGCACCGTATGAGTGAAGAGGTGGCTGAGCGAATGATCAGCACCTTTCTCGCAACCCAGCAGCCCCATTACTCTATTGGCTGGCAGGGCGGGGAGCCGACACTGATGGGGCTCGATTTTTTTAAGCGGGTCACTGATCTCCAGAAGAAGTACGGTGCCGGAGGAAAGCAGGTTGCCAACGGCCTGCAGACCAACGGCACGCTGATCGACGATGACTGGGCTGCGCACCTGGCTGAATACAATTTCCTGGCGGGCATCAGCCTGGATGGGCCCGCGAAGATACATGATGCCAGCAGGATTAACCTGGCGGGCAGGGGTAGCCACGCCGATGTGATGCGCGGCATTGGATGCCTGCGTCGTAAAGGAGCGGAATTCAACATCCTTACTTTGGTGAACAGGGAGAATGTTGCGAGGCCTGCCGAGATATACCGCTACATGGTCGATAACGACTTTCTCTTTCAGCAATATATCGAATGCGTGGAGTTTGATGATAGCGGCGCCCTGATGCCCTATGCGATCAGCGGTGAAGAATGGGGCGAATTTCTCTGCGGCATTTTTGACGAGTGGAAGAAAACGGACGTGCGCAGGGTTTCCGTCAGGCTGTTCGATTCCATTCTGACAAAGATGGTTGACGGGATTGCCAATGTTTGCGCCATGGGCATGAACTGCTGCCAGTATCTTGTCGTTGAGCACAATGGGGATGTCTATCCGTGCGATTTTTTTGTGGATCCGGACCTTCGCCTGGGCAACGTCATGGAGAACACATGGGAGGAACTCCTTGAGTCGCCGTTATACCTGGAATTCGGGGCAAGGAAGGCCTCCTGCAATCAAAAGTGCGCGGGCTGCAGCTATTTTAACTACTGTGCAGGCGACTGCCAGAAGCACCGGTACAGCAGGGAGCCTAATCCGACAGAGCTAAGTCACCTCTGCGGCGGATGGGAGATCTTTTACCCGCATGTAATGCCGTTCTTTGAGAAGCTTGCGGATGAGATAAGGCAGGAGCGCGCGGCAGCACAGGCCAAGATGCTTGCGCAGCAAAGGCAGGCGGTTGCTCCGCGAGGCAAGCCCGGGCGAAATGAGCCCTGTCCATGCGGGAGCGGACGAAAATTCAAGAAGTGCTGCGGACGCTGATCCGGCATCAGGAACGGACCTTGGCGGCCACCTGCTCAGCGCAGGCATTGTTTCCTTCTTCCGTGAGGTGGACCATGTCCTTGCTGATGTAGCGCTTGACGTCAGGTGCGAGCACCGCATGCAGGTCATTTATTTCAATGCCCAGCTTTATGCATAGCTTCGTCGCGGCGATGTTGTAGCTTATGATGTCCTCGTTCCGTCGCTGGTGGCATTTCGCGCTCTCGAACTGTTCAGGCCAGACCGGCGTGGTTGTCGCAAAGACGAGGCGTTTGGTCTTTTTGGCGAGGATGTTCGCTATTCGCGCCTGGATCTCCATATACGCGGGCAGCGGGGTGTGAATCTTGCCGTCCATCATGTGGCATGTGTCCCACTGTCCATTGTTCCACTGAATGAAGTCGTAGTCATCTTCGGGGGCCCAGTTGTCCAGGTTCCACAGGGTGAACGCTGAAAAACTGCAGTTGGCAGCGGGTCCATGAACGACGGCCTCGTCTTTGAGCAGCTCAGTGACTGCCGGTTGGTAGCCGAGGCGGATTGAGTCTCCAATAAGCAGTACTTTCTTCATGAGATGCCCTTTTCTTGTTTGGAAAACAATACGTGCAGTTTTGGTGCTAAGTAAAGTGTGATATGGAGCGGGAGAGGGGAATCGAACCCCCAACATTCAGCTTGGGAAGCTGACATTCTGCCATTGAATTACTCCCGCCCGCTTGAAGGATTCAGATATTAGATCACCCGAAGGTTCTAGTCCACAGAAATCATTCTCCAGCTGAACCAGGCGTATTTAGAGCCACAATGGCATTGCGCCCGGGGTGGTACGGTCGAGCGCGTCAGATTCCAGGAGTGCATCGAGCTGCTTCATGAGCCTGTCTTTGTCGCGGGGGAAGCGCCCCTCCAGCGGCACGACGTTGGACGCGTGGTTGGCGCGAAAGACGGTGCCGTCCAGGTTGAGTCGGCCTATGATGTTCCGGGCTTCGTCCGCGCATTCCCATTCTGTCAGTTGTTCGAAAGATCCATGGCTGACCTCCCTGTGCAGAGCGGTGCCTGGCACCGGTACCACGCGCAGGGCCGATAGAAGGCGGGGCTGCATTCTGTTGAGTGCCTCAGCCGTGGCCCGCGCGTGCCTTGCCGAGAGCTCTTTGCCGCCAAGGCCGAGAAGTATCATTACCGAAAGTCTAAGCCCGGCATTCTGGGCAGCGATACCGGCATTTATCATGCCGGCCGCAGTCTCTCCTTTTTTGCAACGCTCCAATATTGCTTCATCGCCGCTTTCCAGCCCCATGTACAGTGTGTGCATCTTCAAGTCGCGCAGCTGCGCCAGTTCGTCCGGTGTTTTGGACAGAATCGAGCCTCCGTTGGCATATACGCTTACACGCGCCGCACGCGGGAAAGAAACGCGGAGGAGTTCGAGGATCTGTTTGAGTTCCTCGAACGGCCGGCTCATCACGTCGCCGTCGGCAAGGAAGATGCGCCGCGCCCCGGCATGCCGGACCGACTCGGCCAGGATGATCTCGCGGCACTCTTCGATGCTGCGCCTTTCGAATTTGACCTGTTTGTACATGCCGCAGAATGTGCACCTATTGTGCGGGCAGCCGCTGTCAAGCTGCAGGATCAGGCTGTATGCCTCCGCGGGAGGGCGGTAAAGAGGATTATTCATGTTTGCAGAACAGCATCCTTCTTTGCGCCATATGTGCAAAGCGTGGGGGCGTCGACCTGCGGGTCGCCGTTGGGATCGTGCAGCAGCACCTGGTTAATATCTGTAAGTCCGGCGCTGTTAAAACCCTCGATATACTGGCTTTTCGACCACATCTGCATGGGTATTCCCAGCTTTTCCGACCAATCGTGGCTGTCCCGGTTTTCTTTGTAGAGGTCTACAAGAACGAACAAGCGTCCTCCCGGCCCCAGCATCGACGCCGCACGGCTGATCCCGGCCTCGATGCTGGTGAAGTAGTAGAAGACTTCCATGGAGAATATGGCGTCAAAGTGCGTGCCGTCTGGCGGCTTCCAGCTCAGGAAGTCGGCTTTCTCAACACTTACGTTATGCACCCCTGCATTGTTCTTCCTCGCCAGTTCAACCATCGCTTCGCTTACATCGATACCCGTGCAGCGGCCGGCTCGGAACTGGTTTTCGGCAATGTGGCGGAGACAGCGTCCCGCGCCGCAGCCTACTTCAAGGTAGTTTCCACTGGAGACGGGGATGCGCGGCCATATCTGTTCGACGCGCGGGAGGTGGTTTCTCCACATCCGCTCGGCTCTGTCATCAAGGGCCCAGTCACTGAACACCCGCTCTGCTTCACTGCAATTGTCCATAGTCACGAAACAGTAAGCAATTGCGCTGAACTGTCAACCTTCCGTTGGCGGCGGCATTTCGGCATAATCGCTGGCGTGAATCAAAAGTTTCTGCTATAAGCGCTGGGTATTTTTGAACGTAAGCAGGAGAGACTGATGAGTGAACTGACAATTAATTCAACGGCGACTATGAATGACGGGAACACGATCCCTCTGCTGGGGTTTGGTGTATTCCAGCTCGATGACCCGGCTGTATGCGAGGAGGCCGTACAGGCGGCACTTGAGACGGGCTATAGACACATTGATACTGCGTTTGTTTACAACAACGAAGAACAGGTAGGAAACGCGATTCAATCATCAGGGATTCCCCGTGAAGATATATTCCTCACTACGAAAAGCGCCTTCGATCACAGCGAGGCCAAGATAAGAGAGGTGTTTTCAGGCAGTCTCGAAAGACTGAAGACCGACTATGTCGACCTGTTCCTGATACACTGGCCGCTGGATGACACAACGCTTCCGGAAGCATGGGAGACGCTCATCAAGCTGAAGGAAGAGGGGCTCTGCCGCTCTATTGGCGTCAGCAACATCTCCGTCAGGCGCTTTGACGAGGTTATTTTCAAGAACAGTGACGTTGTCCCGGCGATCAACCAGATGGAACTGCATGTCTACAACCAGCAGCGAGACCTCGTAGAATACTGCAGGGAGAAAGGCATTGTCATGGAGGCATATTCTCCGCTTGCGCAGGTCAAGAAGCTGTCGGATCCTGGCCAGGCCCTGCAGGACGCTGCTTCCAGGCATGGCAAGACCGTTGCGCAGGTCATGATCCGGTTTCTCCTTCAGCAGGGAATTGTGGCGCTGCCGAAATCGCAGACCCCCTCGCGAATACAGCAGAATGCCGACGTATTTGACTTCGCGCTAAGCGATGAAGACATGACGGCCCTCAAGGCCCTTGAATGCGGTTTCCTTGCCAGGGAGTGGGAGCCGGACGGCTACTATTGATCTGATCCCAGGAGGAATGCCCAGTGGATATTGCCAGACGTTTTGATGCCAACCCGCTGATAACACCCGCGGACATTAAGCCCAGCATTGAGGGCGCGGTGGTCGAGTGCGCCTTCAATCCCGGCGCGTTCATGTATGAAGACAGATGCTACCTGCTGATTCGGGTAGCTGAGAGGCTTACCCAGGAAGAAGGATATGTATCCACGCTGGTTGCCGATGAATCTCAGCCGTCAGGCGTGCGAGTTGTAAAGTGGGACCTCAATGATCCCAAGCTGGACGTGTCCGATCCGCGGTTTATCTACTATGACGGGCGCTGCAACCTCACGACTCTTTCGCATCTTCAGATGGCAGTCAGCGATGACGGCATCAACTTCACGATGGAAGGCTGCCAGACACTGAACGGGCGGGGGATTCTCGAGGAGTTCGGTATTGAGGACGTAAGGGTGGCCAAGGTTGATGGTGAATATTTGCTGACCTATTCAGCCGTGTCTGACAATGGGGTCGGGGTGGGGCTGCGAAAGACCCGTGACTGGAAGTCATATGAAGATTACGGAATGATTATTCCGCCGCACAACAAGGACGGCGCGATCCTTGAGGAGAAGATCAATGGCGAGTACGCCTGTTTTCACAGGCCGTCAGGCGCGGATGTGGGCGGGCACTTCATGTGGTACGCGACTTCGCCGGACCTTCGGCACTGGGGCAGCCACACATGCGTAGCCAAGACGCGGCCGGGGATGTGGGATTCGCAGAGGATGGGTGCCGGCGCCGCGCCGATCCGTACTGAAAAAGGCTGGCTTGCGATATACCACGGGGCTGATGAAAACACCCGCTATTGCCTTGGCGCCATGCTTCTGGACGGGGAAGATCCCACGCGCGTAATTGCAAGATCTGACGAACCTATTATGGAACCAACGGCCAAGTACGAAAAAGAAGGCTTCTTCGGCAATGTCGTTTTCTCGAACGGCCAGATTGTCCGCGGTGACGAGGTCACGGTTTACTATGGCGCAGCCGATACGGCTGTTTGTGCGGCAACGCTATCTATCTCCCAAATCCTTGACGTTCTTGATGCCTAGGCCTGGGCGTTTCTACTCCCGTCCAGGCGTCTGGATTCCGGCGCTCTCTGCCAGTTCATCTACGCGGGACTTTTCATCCTTTGTCAGCTCCGCGTAGGAGCGCGCGAAGTATATGCCTGCGATGAGGTCTTTTTTTGTTGCGGAGCCCTGGGTTTCAAGAGTGACTATGAATGGCGGCCAGTTCTGATCATGGTTCGGCTTCAGCAGCAGGCTTAAGGGTTCTCCGCCGACAGTCGCCACGCCAAGAATTGTAGACGCCTCGTCCTTTGTGTCAATTTGCTGCGCTGGGATCTTGAATTGGGTTCTTCCCAGGTAAAACTCGCCGTTCTCCACGTCGAGCGTGTTCTTGGTTTGGCTCGCGTCGAGATTCAGGCGTTCCGGAATTATTTGGCCTTCGCAGTCCAGATAATCCGAGATGGTAAAGTCGCGGAACCGGACGATGCCGCTGTCGCCGGGCAGGGAGGCCTGGAAAAAGGCCCCGCCAAATGCCCTCGTGCGGCTTTTCGATTTGCCGTCAATAGAGGCCAGTTCAACTTCAAAGTCGATAGTTGAAATCACGACCTCATGTATATTGGGCAGAACCTTTCCGACGATCTTGCGCTTGTAGGGGATTGTGTGTCCCTCGACCTGGTCCGGCCCGGCGTCGAGAAGTTCAAGGCTGAGGCAGTTGCTCTCCAGCTTCAGGTCCTCCAGGTCGAAGTCGTCACCCTCGATCTTGAGCCCCTTGATCCGGAAGAGTGGCACCTGAATATCGGTCTTGCCGTCAGGTGTCCTGAATCGGTTGTTGGCGAATTCAAGCTCATTGATCTGGAATCGCTGCAGCGAATCATTCGTTGAGGCGGCATCGGTTATCTCGATTTCAGATTCGCTCTCGTCCAAGTCATCGCCCGCATCGCCTCGATCCTTTAGCTGGGTGAAATAGCCGTTGGGAAAGACGATATCCATGCGCTCAGCGGAAAGCTCCCTGACTACCAGCTCTTCCTTACGGATGGATTTCCACAGCCCGCCATATTTAAAGGTCAGCCCCTCAATCCGGGAGGCCTCGATGTCTTGTTCATTCTCGCCGTCATTCTGAACCTTGAACTCGATAAGTTTTACCGAAAAGCCCTTGGAAATAGAGCCGCGGATCCCCTGGATCAGGAAGGACGGTTCATCCTCAGTAATAGCGCCGGCGACCCATTTCAGCGGTGCCGATGAGTGGAAGATTATGGAATAGCCCAGCAAGATCAGCAGTACCGGAACCGCTATAGCGAACGCGAGGCAACCCATGCAGCCCAGCCCGCAGCCTTTTCCCCGGGTTTGGGTTTTCATCTTATCAGCCGGAAGGTCGTGATACTCGAAGTTGTCTGCGGTGTTTGGCATGGTGCTCCCTCTTGCGATTCTGTGAAATGCCGATATTATAAACTTGCTTGGGAGGATTCAAGATACATCCTGCCGTTTGCCAGAGGGCGGCAATTCAGGAGAGGTTTATGATGGACTGTCCGGCATACTTGACAGATTTCGCTGAGACATGGAAGGCTGATCCGCGCAGAGCGAACCGGGAATGGTTTGCCCATGCTGCATATGGTCTCTTCATACACTACGGCCTATACAGCCAGCTTAAGTCACACGAGTGGGTGATGATGCGGGAGCGCATTCCCGTGGCGGAGTACGAGAAGCTGGCCGAGACCTTCGAACCCGCGAAGTACGATGCCGACTTCATAACAGACCTTGCCTGCGAAGCCGGCATGAAATACGTCAACATCACCGCCTGTCACCACGAGGGTTTCTGCCTCTGGGACAGCACTGCCGAGCCCTTCAATTCTATGACACATGCGGGGCGGGACCTGGTGCGGGAGCTTGCGGAGCAGTGTGACAGGAAGGGCCTCGGCTTTTTCACCTATTACACGCATGTTCTGAATTGGCGCCATCCTTACGCGCTTTCAAGGGACTTGTGGACGTGCGGAAGGCCTGACTATCCGGACGGCGACCCTCGCTACGTTCTGACCCGGCCAGAGGAATGGCGGATATATTGGGACTATGCTCAGGCCTGTATAAAGGAGCTGTGTGAGCTTGAGCTGCCCCTCGCGGGTATATGGCTGGATATCATCAAGGCGTATTATCTTATTCCTGATCTTGTTCCGATTGAGGAGACCTATGAACTGATCCGCTCGACGCGCCCCGAGGCGCTGATATCGTTCAAGCAGGGAGCCACAGGTACTGAGGACTTTGCTTCCCCTGAGTTCCATTTTGCATCGCAGGGAGAGAGCCTGCGCAAGGCGGGCCGGGAGGATGCGGCGCTCATCGCCGATGCTGCCTGGGAAAAGAACCGCGTTAAGCATAACGAGATCTGCATGACCCTCCAGGAGGGGAGCTGGGGCTATAGGGAAGGAGCGCCGTTCAGGAGTGAAGAGGAACTGTGGTCAAGCCTTGCCTACGCGCGGGGAAATAACTGTAATCTGCTTGCGAACGTCGGGCCCATGCCGGACGGATCTTTTCCGGATCAGGCAGTATCACTGCTTCGCGCCGTGGGCAAGCGGATCGAACGCGAGGGGCTGCCGAACTGCGCGGCATCGGCTCAGTAGTCCAGCCGCTGCAGCGCGTTGGCGTTCACCGGTCAGTGCTGCCTGCCTGCCACGTCGCAGGACAGGAACTGATGCAGGCGGCGCATCCCTGCTGGGCGGAGTTCCAATGCTTCCTGCAGCGCTTTGTATCGATCTGCCATCGCTCTCCTGCAGGAGCGGCGCCCGACTCAATGGCTTGAGCGGGGCATGCCTCGCTGCAGATGGCGCATGATTCGCAGCGCGGATCGAGAACATCCGTGGGGGTGGGCGTGACCTCAAGGGGCATGTCCGTGAAGACCTTGCATAGCCTTAGGCAGGGGCCGTTCTGCTGGGCAAGCAGCATGCCGTTGCGTCCCAGTTTTCCCATATTGGCCATAACCGCCAGGGCCACGCTGTCCGCCTCGCCGTTGCCGGTGGAGAAAGCATTGTGCCCCAGGGAGGCAATGTGGTCCGCCAGCGCGGACGCCGTCTCCTTCATTCTGCGATAACCCTCGCGCGTTGCGCTCCTTATCGCCTGCGAGGGCGATTCCCTGAACGCATCACGATCCATGTATATCCCGAGGGAGATAACATGGCTGAAAGCTATCCCGTCGCCCCGGTTTGTTACGGCGGCTTCAGAAATCATCAATTCTGGGTTGATCTCACAGATGCCCACCAGGTCAGCCCCAAGGGAGATAGCTTTCCGCTTGATATCTTCCGAGGGTGGCGCGTGAGGTGCGACCAGCGTGTTCGCTGGGTGAAAGCCGTACTTCTGCTCAGTAGAATCCATAAAATTACTCTAGCCCCTGCCGGGTGACGATCGGTACGTGCCCGATTTCCAAACCTTTCGGCGGGGTCACAAGCAGCGCGGGATCGATCTCAGCGAGCGTGCCTGCTTCAGGAGGCGGCAGGTATTCACTGTCTTTGCCCCAGTGAGCATGAATCTTTTCCACGCGCTGCTGGACAGTTTCCCTCTCCGCGTCAGTCATGTCCGCATTGAGCATGGCCGGCTGATCAGCGAAGCGATACCAGTAATAGGTCACAGTGCTGCCATCCCCCGGATGAGCCTTGAAGGGGCCGGCAACGGGCCCCGGCTTCTTCCAGCAGCTGTCAGGCTCCTCAGGTGTGATATAGGTCTGGGGCGGGGGCTCTTCGGGTCGGCTGAAAGACACGCTGGCCAGCCCTGTTTCCTCGGGGACAGATTCCATCGGTACAGCTGTCCAGCGGGCCCTGCCGTCCCCGTCCTGGATCATCCTGTAGTATTCAGGCATGACTATGAGTGGCTTCCCTGTCTCTCTCGCGACAGAATCCCTGTCCCATTCGAAGCAGAACGTGTGTTGATCAATGACGGCGGGCTTCATGAAGTTGTCGACAATGACTTCCGGGGGCTGCTCGTTCGGATCACCATCGAGCCAAATGCGGAAGCCAGGGCCGCCTTTGGGCTCAAAGCTGTGGACGTGCGCCGCTGCGGGGTCCAGGGTGGTTGCGGGCACGGGGCCGCCTTCAAACCAGGCCTTTACCCGCTCCCACATTGCGGCTTTGCTGTATGATGTTACCAGGTGCAGTGGTGATGAATCCGCCCCGTCACAGCTCGGAAACAGAGTTGGCGCGAGCCGCCCGAAAATGTTTCCTGCCGAATCGGCCGCCTGTGCCCACGGCAGGTGCTGTGTCTCCATCGAGAAGTGGCGCCTGTGCTGGGACGGCTTGCTGTCGAGAAACATGCCGCCCAGCTCAGGCTTCTCTGCCGTGATCTTTGACCAGAAATATGGAGTAAAGAAGGTGACGGGCCCCTTGAAGTTGGCGGCATTCAGGAAAAGCGTCCAGGAGTGGTCTCCGGTCGGAACTTCAACTCCGGCAGTCGTTGATTTTCTGTCCGTCAAGGGGAGGGGAATGTAGCCGTATCCCAGAAGCTCGCCGCACGTGCCCTGTTTAAGGTTAAGGCCGTCAGGCGGCCACAGGACATAAGGGCTGAGCTGTGCGACGGCGTAGTTGCCTTTGGGGTCGCCCCAGTCGCGGCCTTTGCCGGCGCCTGGCCCGTTTGCCCATTCGCTGAAGTCGAGGGCGACGCCGCCCATGATGAATTTGGGCGTCTCTGTTGGGTACTCAGTGTCCCTCCACCAGCCCAGTCCTCCCTCTATGTCTGAATAAAGCCTCTTTTCAGGAGGTGGATCAAGATGGGCAAACATCCATGTTCCGAATAGTCCGGACTGGAACTTGTGCCCGGGATATTCTCGCAGAAGCGGCCATGCGGCGGAGTAGCAGGAGTAGCCGGCGTTAAATTCGGCGTCCTCCCGGTTGACAATACCAACCCTGGTATAGCCGCCGAGGTGTCCTCTTTGTATAGCGGTATCTTTCTTCATTGTGAGCACAGAATAACGCATAAGCTGTGTGATTACAGTAAGAATCCAGCTGTCGCGCCTCAATAGGGCAGGATTGTCACCGAGCGGTACTCCAGTCCGTTGGCGGCGAGGGCCAGGGCGATACCTGTCCAGAGGAAGAGGGCGAAGAGCTCTCCTATTACCGCCCCTATGAAGAAGGGTTTTGCGGCTGTGTAAGCGCGCGATCCGCCGTACTTGAGCAGGGCGTTCTTTATGAGCCAGCCGAAGAAGACATTTGGCCAGATCTGGGAAACGCACCATGTTCCTGTGCCGACCAGTCCTACAGGATGCACCGGCCACCATGGGACCGTATGGCAGAGCCCGTAGAGGAGGACCACTAGCGACGCGCCGACGATCAGTCCGGGAAGATGTTCGAGGAAGGGCAGGCCCCTGACGCCAGTGACAGTGTCAACAAGCAGGTTTTCTGCAGGCTTGAACTGCTGGCGTCCCCACCAGGCGATTGGCCGTCCGTCCGGAGTCTCACTGTTGTTGTAGGCCATGAAAAGGATCAGGAGCCAGGCACAGACGAGCGATACGCCGAGGACCAGCATGAACAGGCCTGCCTTCCTGACATGGCGCGGCGCGTCATCATCCTTGTCCAGTGCCATTGCCTGTATTGCAGCCGCACCGACGCATAGGCGCTGGCCTGATCCAAGCCATACGGAAAAAATTCCGCCAAAGTAGGATGCCGACAGGGAACGCAGTCCTACAGGTATCATCTTGAGGAAGTTGATAAACGTGGGGGTCGACATGAAGAACAGCGGCAGGCCCGTTTCGGCGACCACCCTCATCAGGACTAGGGCTGACAAAACGGCTGCGATCACAAAGACGGCAGCGTAGCCCGCGGGTACACGGACCCACAGGAACCAGGAGAACATCGCAACGCAGCTGAGAACGAAGGCCCATCCCGCGATTCTGTATGCGCGGTCACCTGGTGATGACACGGGCCTTACCATGCATCGCGCCACATGAAGAAGGTGGTGGCGTGCCAGCCAGACTACGACAAGCGAAAAAGCCATGGCTGCTCCGGTACGGGCGTCCCCGATCACATGCCCCTCAAATGGCGGAAAGTAGGCCCTTCCAGTCATAATGTAGAAGGCGGTGATTACCTGGACCAGCCAGATTGAAAGACTGGTTCTGTTCGGCAGGAAGAAAGCCACCGCCATGAAAGTGAAGAAAAGCTGTCCGCGCTTGAAGAACCAGGGGAGATAGCGCCATGGATCTTCCGAATAGTATTTCCAGAGTTGCCAGCCGAGCGGGATTGCCGGAATTCGCGTGGGAAAATACTGCTTTGCCTGAGCCATTGCGTGGAGCAGGAATACGACGGCGCATCCCGCCCAGAATATCTTGTCCCTGAATATCAGCGGCGTTCGCCGTGGGCCGACCTCAGGTACATCAATTATTGGGCGGAATATGGTGAGAAGGGGGAACTGGACCCTCTCTTTGTTCTGCCAGTAACTCGTGAGAATTGCCGCTAGCGCAACCATCATTGCGAACCAGGGAAGCACGATGCCTGACCAGGCTGAGATGGGCTTTATCCAGGCTTTCCAGGGGATTTTCTCGCCATCGTCAAGCTCGTCCACGAAAGGCTCGATGACAGGGATCTCCGCCTCATATTCAAGGGTGTCGGGATAAAGTGCGGGCCTTGGGGCGAGTTTCTCGTAGGCCCCAGCGACAGCAGGATCGTTGTTGGCACGATGGACGGAATCACCGAGCGGGAAGACCAGCTGGCGCAGTATTCCCGCGCTTGGCGGCATGGCTGCCATGAAAAGAACACCACAGATTACGCAAAGACCCCGGCGTGAAAAACTCAGTCGGGGGAAGTGCCGCTTCAGGACGGGGTTGATGATGAGGACGATAATAAGCAGAGCGAAAGTCGACACAGGCATCAGGTAATCGTCCGCAATCAACCCATTGTGGAACGCGAAGTTGTTCCAGATCGTTGCGATCCAAATGCCGAGCATGAGAACGGCACATATCAGTGCTGCCAGAATCAGTTTTCCCAACAAATGCCTCCGCTGTAGATGCTTGCGTGCGTATAGTCTAGCCACGGTGCCCCTGATGGCAAGAGATAAGACGTGCAGGGGGGGGATGGCAGGTTCCCGTCAACTGCTTCGAAAATGCTTTCAGCGGATGATGCCGAGGCGTGGCGTGAAGCACGTCGGTTCCTGCGCCGTTTCTATTTCATCAGCTTCTGTAGCTTTGTAATGAGCGCGGTGATTTCCGCGACCTGCACGTTGATGGCTTTGACCGTCTGGGTCTTCCCGTCAGCTGTGATGGACATGGTGACACCGTAACCGCCGCTAACCTTCTCGTCAGTATACCGGTTGTTCAGTTCGAAGAAGCCCATGCGAACGGCATCCTTGTACAGTTCAAGGCACTGCTCTTTGGTCAGCCGTTTAGTCAGCGTTGGATCCTTGGTTTTTGGGCCGCCATGCCGGAATACAGACAGGATGCCGGAGACGAGTGTGCAGCTTCCGTCCGAAGCGCCCTTGTTTCTTGTGATATCTATGTAGCTGTTTTCCGCGGGTACGATGCCGATAAGCTCATCGCTGTACGAAAGGGCAAAGTCGTTGGGCAGTGATGTGATATCCTTTGCGGAAAGATCCTGAGAGTAGGCCAGGGACGAACAGACAAGCATTACAGCAAGAACAGACACAAGCACATCGCGCATAACAGCCTCCTTTTGGCATTCAACTTACACGAGAGTAGTGCAAATTAAACGGATAAGTCAATTTCTCCTTGGGTACTAGCGCGAGGGTCAGGGGAAGGTCAGGGTCATTACATACTTTTCCCACTTTGCCTTGAACCTGTCCATGTCCTCTTCTTGCAGGACTTTCTGCAGGGTTTTATAGCCAGTCGGGTCTTCCTTCTGGTTGGCAGCAAACTCATGATAGAACTTATGCAGCAGGCCTTTCTCCTGGAGGTAATAGCAGAGGTACCTGGCCTGTGCGTAGTTCGAGCCCTTGTCGAGCGTGTAAAACTCGAAGGTGCTGGTTCCTGTTAGCTCCTTGAAGGAGGGCAGCTCTTTCCTCCTGATCGCGGCCTTCAGCCCCGAAAGCCGCCAGTTTGTGAGGCCAACGATTTGATCGCCGCGGCCGCTGGACTGCTCGTAAAGGGAGCCGAGCCCTTCATTGAGCCAGGAGGGGCATTCAGGAAAGTTGGCTTCGATGAATGGATGCACGATCTCGTGCACCAGTGTGCCTCCGCCAGTCGCAATATTCATTACGAGCGCTCGGTCTTCGGATGAGGCGTAGCCGAACGGAGTGCTGGGGGTATCGTTAAAAAGGAGCTTTGCGTGCTTCATGTAGCTGTGTTTGTCCTTGAACAGCCAGATATCATGAATATCTGCCGGGTCTTTCTTGAAATAGGCTTTCTTCAGCCTCAAAGTCGCCCATTTGACCGTCTTTTCAGCGCGCAGTGCTACGATGTTTGCGGGTTCATCACCAATGACTACAAAAGGAGAAGATATGACAAAAGAGAAGCCCTTTGGCATCCGCTTCTTCAACTGCATGATGTGCTGTGCGAAATCTGAGTTCGTGAATCCCGCCTCCCTCGCGGGCACCTTGATTTTCTTGTGACTTAGCCGCATGCGGATGGTGAGCCACTCATCGCGCCTGTACTTGAGGGGCCAGCACTCGAGAAACTCATCAAGCGCCATTCTTTGGTAGGCGCCTCCAGCCTTCGCCGGCTCATGGTATATGACCTCCTTCTTGTCAGGGTCGAACCCGAGAACAAGCCTGAAATGCTCACTGGCATCCCGCCCATTGCCCGTCCGCATGCATACAATGGATGGGATCTTCCTTTTCAGGTCACCGAGCATAGCATTCCATTGCTCGGCCATGTCGGATGCAGACTTTGCTTTTACCGTATGCCAAGTCTTTCCGGGTTCGAACCCGAGCTTGGTCAGCGCGGTGACCATCTCCTTAGTGTGAGCCCCGCGGGCGAGCGCTGGGTCTACTCCCGAAATATTGAATACATCGTCCTGCGTGACGGTGTGGCCGAGTTTCTTCAAATACATCTCAACACACGCCTCGCCGCAAAAGTCGTTCTTCTGCAGAACGTGAGGCACGGCCTCGATGAGGGTTGGCTCTCCGGCCAGGCTGCCGCCGGCGATGCAGATACTTGCCGCAAGACTAACTACCGTATTACGCATGATTCTCTCCTTGTTTGGATGATAGAAGAATAGCATCGGCCAGGAAGTTTGTGTGTAACATGAATGTAACGGTCTTCCTGATGACCGGCTCAGCGAGCGTAACAAGCAACTTGCACCGTCGCGGTGAGATTGATATTTTCCCCGGATGCGCGCTATCAGGCAAATATACTTGCTCATAATCCTGCTGTGCCTGTGTGGTGACGCCCTGGCGATCAAGGACGAGGCGAACCAGGATCGCTGGGAGAAGCCCTGCGAAAACGGCCCGGACGCAGAAGTGCCCGGATTTCTTGTGAACATGGGGCCTACGGGCGCGCGGGGCATCCTGAAGCAAAGCTCTTTTGTTGTTAAGTATGTCTTTCAGGGCTCGCCTGCATTCGGGAGGCTGCAAAAGGATGATGAGGTGGTGGGCGCTAATGGACAGCGGTTCGCTGTCCATACCTTCGCAGGAAGCTCCGAAGCAGGAATCACGGGCCCAATCCAGGACCTCGGCCTGGCCATTGAGGCGGCTGAGGGAGGCGACGGCATTCTCACGCTCATGGTCACGCGGGGTGGACCTGTCAAAGACGTGAAGATACCTTTGGAGAAGCTCGGGCGATTTGCTGATACGTTTCCTGTGAACTGCAAGAAGACGGAAATCCTTAAGAAGCGCGCTTACGACTACCTTATGAATAACCATGATGGGATAAGCTCGCAGGGACGATGCGTAACAATTCTTTCAATGTTGAGTTCTGATGACCCAAAGGTCCTGGCGAAGGGCAAAAAGCTGGCGCAGGAATGGAACACTGTTCCGGGCAAAGACACCTGGTCCTGGCATCTTGGGTTTCAGGGTATCACGCTTGCAGAGTATTATCTTCTTACGAAGGACAAGTCGGTGCTCAAAACGCTCGAGGCATTGATGGACATGCTGAGGGACGCTCAGTGGAAAGGGCCGCAGATCAGGCGCTGGACGGCGGGTGAGGGGCAGGACCAGGAGACCGTCGACAAACACCAGGCCCTGTATGAAGGAGGCTTTGGCCATGGTCCCTATCACGTAGTGGTCGAGCGTGCGGGAGGGCCTGGGCAGTACGGCGGAGGCGGATATGGACCAATGCAGCGCCCAACCTATCTAGCGGTGCTGGCCTGGCAGCTCGGGAAGCAGTGCGGACTTGAACTTACTCATCCGGGCCTCGACCAGGCCTTCACGTTCATCGATTATGGGACGAGGGTCTCCGGCAATACAGCGTATGGCGGTGAGTTTACGATGAATAATGGGCCCATAAACTGGGAGAAGTGGAAGAAGGACAAGCGCCACGGGAACTCACACAAATCCGGAATGGCATATCTCATGTACATGCTCTCGCCGGAGCGGTCCGACTCGAAGTCGATGATGAACCTGCATCTTAAGAACATAGATGCGGCATACAGGGACATGCCCGACGGGCACGCCTGCCCGATGATGGGCCTCGTCTGGGGGTGGGCAGGTGTCTACGCGTCGGAAGACCGAGCGCTGAAGAAAAAGATCACGGATTACTATAAGGCATGGATCAATATGGCCCGCTGTCATGGGAGCGACTCCTACGTCATCCTGCCCGGCCGAAACTACGCAGATGGTTCGTATTACAGGGGGAACATCCGCAACCATACTACCGGCTCGATAGCGTTTCTTTACAGCTACTCCACTCCTAAGCTGCAGATCCAGGGCGGGGCAAGAGCTTCGAAGGCAGTTGCCACGGCCGTAACGCCGGTCAGCCCTTCCGTTTCGGCACCAGCGCCTGTGGCTCGCAAGGCTCGAACACTGTCTGCGGAAAGCAGGGCACTTTTGGACGGCTCGCTGACGCGGGCGTTGGTGAAGCTGAGTGATGACGGCGCTTTGAAGAGCGTTCCCCTGCGAATTTCTGCGACCCGCGCACGTGTATGGCTCAGGAAAGCATCGAGTGATGGCACGCTGACCTTCGCGCTGGTGGGTGGCAGCAAAGCGGTGGACTTCAAGTGGAGTGCGCTTACGGCCGGCGATCACGCCACTCTTTCGCAGCTCGTAGCTGCGCTCAAGCCGGAAAGCAAGGATGCGCAGGCTGTTGCCGCTGTCTACCTGGAATCCATGGGGCGCGTTGATGAGGCTGACAAATACTTCGAAAAAGCCGGTGCGGCAGCTCAAGCGAAACTGGAGAAGCTTTTCTAGATCAAGCTGGATCCGACGCACCTCCCTCACATGTTGATTATTCGCGGTTGAAGTGGTCCTCCTGCTTCCGTAAAATGATGTATATGGATGATCTGCTGATAAAGGACTACAAGACGAGGACCGAGACGCCTGACTGTCATCCAGGATCAACTGCGTTCAACGTCTTTGTTTCGTTTGAGGATGACATCAGGGAGGTCCTGCCGTACCTGAACGCAGTGCTGGAGGGGGCGCTCGATTACCGGCACAAGGACGGGATACTCTTGTGGGAAGGAGAGGGGAAGCGCCACGCATTCAGGGCACACGAGATAGCGATCAGTACGTTCCAGGACGATGAGGACGCTGAAGACTATGTAAAG
>JBFIFS010000003.1:0-72941 GCA_041602695.1 Kiritimatiellia bacterium | reverse complement strand
GCTCTAATCAGTCAGCCGGAGGTTCGGAAATGCCTTCAAAAAGGTCTTCTGTGCGACAAGAAGCCTTTCCCTGGCCTTCGCAACAGCGTCCTTGCTTTCTTCGAATGCTGACATGAGCTGCGCCCTTTCGTCGGCTGACGCGGTGTTGAGCTTTGTGCCCAGGGCTGAATGCTGTTTGGAAAGCTTATCGAATGATATGGCAGCCTTTTCGTACTTATCAAGGGCCTTCATCTGTGGTTCGGTAAGGTTCCCCGAAAGAGCGATCGGTGTGGTATCTATGAGGAGTACTTCCCCTTCGGCGATATCTATCTTCTCGTTAATTACCTCACCTGCCGACTGGCCCGGCGGCGGCGCTGCCGGCTCCCGGCTGACCGGGACCTCCTTCGCCTTTATGGGGAAGCCGGCTGGAAAGGCGGCCAGAAGCGACCTGTGGGCCGCGCTCATTTCGAGCCGTACCGGTTGTTCCTGGTTCTTCCTGATTCTGAGCTTTGTCAGCAGCTCCTCCCGCCGCTGCCCGCCTGAGCGGTCCATCTCCCGTACCAGCGCCGTACTCTCGGAAAGGAACGCGTCGTAGCGCTTACGTGCCGTCCGGTATCCGGACAGAGCCGATTTCTGGGTTTCCGTCATGGCCCCCTCATCGAACTCCGAGGTGTCAATGGCGGGGATAGGTGTGTCGCCGCCGCCGACCGCGCCGCCCGTTTCAGATGCGGCCATGGGCACTTGTGCCTTCAGCGAAGTGATATACATGGCTGAAAGGGAGATGTCCTTCTTGTTTTGTTTGAGCTTAAACTGGAGCTTACCGTAACCTATCAGCTGGGCGTTTTCCGGCTTGCTCTTTCCCTTGCGAAGTAGGCTGACGCTGACCGGCTCATCGAGAATCAGCTCACGCGCGGACGCCTTCGGCACCTCGATCGTGCGGCCATTGTCCGTCTTAAGTATGAACTTGTTGTTCTTGTATTCAGAGAAGGTTCCCTTCTCCTCGCCCATTGCCTTCTTAATGACGTCGGCATATGAGTACGTTTCCGCCGACAGGAGCATAGCTGCTGTGATCAATGCTGTGTAAATCGTTTTCATAATTACTTCTTAAATACGTCTGCAGTTATTTCTTTATTAGTTATAAACGCGCTCCAGCGGCGCAAGGGTTGGATCTTATGTTGCTGCCGGCATGAAGTAAAAGCGTTTTGTTTGCCGGGTGCATTCGTGACGCGGTGCTGGATGTTTGTATTGTAAGCGCATCTATACTGGTGTATAAGTATTGCGAGTACGCAACAAACGCGTTCGATAAGGAGACTACGAAGCATGAAGATATGCATTGCACCGGATTCATTCAAAGGAAGCCTGACCGCCCTTCAGGCAGCCGACTGCATCGAAAAGGGCATGAAGAAGGGCATGAAGGGGCTCAAATTCGTCAAGGTCCCGATGGCCGATGGCGGCGAGGGTACGGTTCAGGCGATCGTAGATGCCACGGGCGGAAAGATTGTCAGGAAGCTGGTCTCAGGTCCGCTGGGCCGAAGGATTCGTTCACATTTCGGTATGTCCGGGGATGGCCAGACCGCCGTCATCGAAATGGCTGCGGCGAGCGGGCTCGCGCTGATCAAGCCTTCAGAGCGCAACCCAATGGTCACATCAACGCGTGGCACGGGTGAGCTGATCCAGGCCGCGCTCGACAAAGGCGCAAAACATATACTTGTGGGCATCGGCGGAAGCGCTACTAACGACGGCGGCACAGGCATGGCGAGGGCGCTCGGCGCCCGATTCCTCGACCGGCGCGGAAAAGAGATTCTCGAGGGCGGCGGGTCGCTCAGGAACCTGGCGGTCATCGACATGAGCAATTTCGACAAGAGGGTCAAAGACGTGCGTTTTGAAGTGGCGTGTGACGTAACCAACCCCCTCTGCGGACCGAAGGGCGCGGCGGCGGTCTACGGCCCCCAGAAAGGCGCGACTTCCGTAATGGTCCGCGAGCTGGATAAAGGCCTGAAGAACATGGCTGAAGTCATTGTCGACTGTTTGCGTGTAAAGATCGCCAACGTTCCCGGATCGGGCGCTGCCGGCGGCCTCGGCGGCGGCCTTATGGCTTTTTGCGGCGCAAAGCTCCGCGCTGGAGTGGATATCGTTATCGACAGCGTGAAGCTTGGAGAGCAAATGAAGAAGTGCGACCTGGTCATAACAGGAGAGGGTCGGATGGACGGCCAGACGGTATACGGCAAGACTCCTGCCGGCGTGGCGAAGGTCGCAAAGAAGAACAGAAAACCTGTAATCGCGATATGCGGGTCCGCCGGGGATGGTGTGGACAAGGTTCACAGCATAGGAATCGGAGCTTATTTTACTGCCCTGCAGGAGCCGCTTGAGGAGGAGCAGCTCCCGTCAAAGGGCCCCGCCATGCTCGAAGCGTGTGCGTGCGAAGTCGCAAGGCTCATCGCGATGGGCAGGAAGCTGTAAGCATTTTGAGAATAGAGAGATTAAGAAAGGGTAAAAGGCATGTTTGAAAGAGAAGTGAATCCGCAGGGAGTAACCAAGGCAGACATAATTGTGGGGCTGGCTTCCTACAAGGAAGCGGACAATATAAGCAACCCAACTCTGAAGGCCAGCGAAGGCCTGAAGGAATTCTATTCTGATCGCAGTTCAGTCATAATAAACTGTGACAACTGCTCTCCCGATGACACGGAAGGCGCGTTTCTAAGGACGGAAACGGAAGTTCCGAAGATCTACATTACTACTCCGCCCGATACACCGGGCAAGGGATATAACTTCGAGAACATGTTCAGGAAGATGCTCGAACTCGACGCGGAAGTGCTGGTATGCCTGGACGCCGACCTGATGAGCCCGAACCTGAAAGACTGGGTGAAGTACCTGGCTGAACCTGTGCTCGATGGGCATGACTTTGTGAATCCCATCTATTCACGCCACAAATACGACGGTACAATAACGAACAATATTTGCTACCCGATTGTCTACGGCCTGTTCTGCAAGAACATCCGCCAGCCTATAGGCGGCGACTTCGCTCTTTCGAAGCGTTTCGCGCAGCATCTCGTCTGTCAGCCCTGGCACAGGACCACGGAAGAATACGGCGTTGATATCTTTATGACCATGAATGCGGTGCTCGGCGGCTTCAAAACCTGCAACGCAGGGCTTGGCGCGAAGATCCACAAGCCCAGCGCGCCCAAGCTGGGCCCGATGTTCATACAGGTCGTTTGCACGGCTTTCCTCACGGTACTGAGGAACTACGAGGTCTGGAAAGACTTGAGCGAGATAGAGGAGCAGAAGCTCTACGGCCTGACCACGATGGATCCGCCGCAGGACCTGGACCTCGACCGCAGTAAGATTGAAGAGCAGGCGAGGGACGCCTTCATGAAGAACCAGGGGACCCTGGAGAGGGTGTTGTCGTCGGACCTCTACAAGGAGCTCGTTGACATGTTCTCCGGAGGCACAATCGACATTTCAGCGGACCAATGGGTTACAACTGTTTATGACATGATAGCGGCATTCAAGACCACCGATGATCAGCTGGCACTTGTTGATGGATTCAAGGGCCTCTATTTCGGACGGGCGCTGGCCTTCATGAACAAGACGTGGGACTGGACGTCCGAGCAGGCTGAAGTGGAAATACTCGAACAGGCCAGGATATTCCACTCGCGCCGCGATTACCTGATCAAGAAGCTGGAAGGATAAGCCATGCCAAGCAGGCCTCGCATAGCAATAATGCACTACTCCTGTCCGCCGGTTATTGGCGGGGTCGAAGTTATTATCGAGGAGCATGCCAGATGTTTTGCTGACGCGGGTTACAAGACCAAGCTGATTGTCGGCAAGGGAGAGGTGTTTGATAAACGAATACCGGTTAAGGTAGTGCCGGAGATCGCCTCAAGGGGAGGTCCTTTCGCGCGTGCATTAAGGACCCTTGCCAGCGGAGAGGTGCCGCATTCGTTCGACCGCGCCGTGAAGCAGACCGAGCGCAAGCTGACCGCGGCGCTCGCGGGCGTGGACGTGTGTATGATGCATAACATCATGACCATGCATTTCAACCTCATCCTGACCGCCGCAATCACGAACATAATGGCGCGGCGCAAGAGCATTCGGTTCGTGGCCTGGACGCACGATATGACGTTCACGGACCCGATCTATCAGCCGCATCAGCACTGGCGCTATCCGTGGAACAGGCTTCTGCAGGCGCAGCCAGGGTGCCAGTATTGTGTAATCTCCGGGCAGCGCCAGCAGGAGATGCGGGACCTCTTCAGGCTTCCGCGCAGGGCGCTTCCGGTGATCCCGGATGGAATAGATGTTCCAGCGCTGATGGGACTTACGCCGCCCATGACGGACCTGTTCAGGAGGGAAACACTGGCCAATATCGATATCGTGGCCCTTACTCCTTCGCGAATCCTGAAGCGCAAGAACCTGGGCCTAGGCATGGAGATAATAGGCGCTCTGCGCGACAGCGGGAAATCAGTGAGGTGGATAGTAACGGGCGCCCCGGATCCACACAATGCTGAGAGCATGAACTATTACAACCTGCTGATGAAGCTGCGCAAGAAGCTGGACCTTCAAAAGGAAGTAGTCTTTCTTTGTGAGAGGATGGGACGGCTGAGCCGGCGTGACCTGCTCGGGCTCTATTCAATGTCTGACATGCTGCTTTTCCCAAGTGAACGCGAAGGATTCGGCCTGCCCGTGCTGGAGGCAGGCCTGCGCGGGCTTCTGTGCGTGATAAGCGATATCCCGGCGCTGCGCGAACTTGCCGACAGGAACGCCATCTTCATCCGGCTTGATAAGCCAATCAATAAGGTGGCAAAAGAGATCCTGAGGGCCATGAACGGCCGGCCTGAGTTGGCATTCCGCAAGCAGGTAATGCAGAACTACTCCTGGAAACATGTTTTCGAGAAGAAGGTGCTGCCAGTTGTTACGCACCCCGAGCGGGTCTGGAAGAAGCGCTGACCATCGCGGCGCTGCCTAAGTGTTGATAATTGAAGCGCCGAAGGCGATGACTTTCACGAGCTTGTAGTCATCCATTATGAAGCCTTTTCCAATGTCGGTTTTCAGTTCGCCTTTGTTGATGAAGCCCATCTTCTCGTAGGCGCGGACCGTCTCCACGTTGTTCCTGTTGACGACGAGCCATATCTTGTTGCAGGCTGACCTCCCGGCTGCGGCCTCGACGGCACGCAGCATGTATTTACCCACGCCCTTGCCGCGGTAGGGCGCAGCCACATAGAACTTGTTAAGGAATATCTCCTTTGAAGGCTGGTCCACCTTGTATGAAAGGTATCCGGCCGGCTCAGTATCCACAAGGACTACACTGTAGTGGTAACCCTCCTCGACCTGCTCAGCGATGGCCTCCGGCGACTGCCTGGTCTCCAGCATATAATCGATTTGTTCCCTGCCCACGATGCCATCGTAATGCTCAAGCCAAATGTCGCGGGCAAGGTCCGCAATAAGTGTAAAATCCTGCTCGGTTTCCGCCGTCTTCAGCTCAATCAACATCGCCGACCTCTCTTTCCGGCGGAACGGAATTCCGGCTCATATCTTTTGGCAGGTACTTGTAGTACAGAGCCAGGTCCGTCAGCACCAGTATTAGGTTTAGCGCATAAAGGCCGGTTATCCAGTCCAGTGAGTGAAGAAATTTGTGCGTCAGCCCGCTGACATACCCCACGCTGAGTATAATCATGAAGAGCGGGCTCTTTCCTGCCACTACCTTTGTGCGGACAGACTTGATGATCGATACAGGCCAGCTCATACCGAAACAGATCAGCATCATTGCTTCAAAAATGCTCATGACGCTATCATCGTGAAGTTCCGTCTCAGGGTCAACGCAGTAATATGTTACGGCAGGGCCACAATCACGGCAGGCGTCCTGTCTTCCAGTATGTAGGTATAACGTCCGTTCGGGCAGCGCCGGAAGCGGCCTGTTAACAGGTTGCCGTTGTCGATCTTTTCGTCGAGGTCGCGGAGGTCTTCGGTGGTCGCGGTCGCATCAAAGAGGGCGATTCCCGCGTAATCGTAAGCTCCTCCCTCGCCCCACTTCGGGCCTTCCCAGTTGAAGTGGCCTCCCATAGCGTAGCCGTCCCATGCGTCCTGCTTGATGTACCCCTCCATGCCCGGCGGGATGGTGTTGTGAGTGTCGGCAGGGTACTTCCCGTTTACCACGGCGTAAGTGTCGAAGGCGTCTCCGAATACCCGCAGGTCATTCGCAACCCCGGTTATCTGTGCGTCGCGCCGCGCTTTGATGAATGATGGTATCGCTATGGCCGCAAGCAGGCCAATTATCGCCACAACTATCATTATCTCCACTAGCGTGAAGCCTTTACTGTAACGTCTTTGTTCCATTTGCCACCCCAGACATTATAACTCAAACACGTCATAATGGCAAGATGTCAGGCCGCCTCGTTTATCGTTGCAGGCAGAGGGCACAAAAAAACCTTGGCCAGCAGGTATTTTCAGATTCCGTTTCATTTTCTATTCTGAGGATCTTTTCATATCCTGCCAGCCAAGGTCGTTATTCACTTTTTCTGCCTTTAACTTATGCATAAAGAGTGCCAAGTGCACCCATGGCGTGTTTTCAAAGATTTCAGCCCAGTATGCGCATTTGTATTGGTTCGCGTGTCTCGGTTGGCTGTGGCAGTGAGACAGGCAGGAATCATGATTTGCGGTTGGATAAGCTGAAACAATATGTGATTCTTTCAGGCACATCGCACTATGAAGAAAAGTTTGGCCATAATACTGCTGCTTGCCTGCCTAGACATATGCCCGGCAGAAGATACCGGGCTCTGGTTTCCGGTGGGCGAGGTGCTCCATTACAAGATGAAATGGAACTTCCTTCCAATAGGCAGCTCGCGGGTTGAGACCCAGGAAGTTGACACTGGCGGCAAGAAGCTCATCGCTATCCGCTATTTCGTAAAGACCAACAAGGTCTTCAATAAGATCTATCCGGTGGATGACTTCATTGAAGTGCTCGTAGATCCCGAGGGATTTGTTCCCGTCACTTTCACCAAGAACATCCAGCGGCGGGCGCCAAGGTGCAGCGAGACCGTTATTTTTGACCGAAAGGAAGGCGAAGCGGCATGGTATTCAAAATGCCTGAATGACCACGGCGATTTCAAGATCCAGAATGATACAAGAGATGTCATATCGATGCTCTACCTCCTGCGGAAACATGAGATAAAGGAGAACCAGGAGATTACCAATAAGGTGGTTGTTACCCGCAGCGTTACCGACATGGTGGTAAAGGTAGGGAAGAAGACCCGGATGGATGCGGCGGGGCGTGACAACGTGGAGTGTTACGAGGTGACGCCCGTTGCTAAGCTTGATGATCTCCTGGTTGACGAGGGAGAGGTAAAGGCGTGGGTGTCGGCCGACAGTCGACGAATAGTTACAAGGCTTGATATTGATGCCGCCTTCGGAACGGTCAGAGCAATACTGGAGAAGGTGGAAGGCCCCGGCAATGACGCCTGGGTAAAGGAGGGGGATGCGCAATGAAATGGATTCATCTTTCAGTTTTTCTTTCGCTTTGTGCAGCGCTGACTGCCTACTCGGAAACGGATGGCGTTTTCCCGTCCAGTGGCCGCTTTTTCGGGGAAGCCTCTCCGGGCCAGCCTGCCGCCGGGGAAAGCTGGGCGCTTTTCTCCGATTGGCGCTCCTGGAAGGAAGAAGGGAGGAACCTTCTTTCGCAGGCGGAAGTCGAGCGCTTTTCTGCCGGTGCCGGATTCCTTCTGGCAGGTGAATACTATGTAGAATTCCGGAGGCTGAGGTGGGAAGAGCACCTCGAGGGCCCATACCCTTACGACGCGGACGGAACCGCTTTCAAGGCAAGCGCGCCAGTGGCGGCTTCGTGGGCCGTCGAGCTGACCGCCGAAACAAAGCACTATGACAAACCAGAAGCGGCAGATGCCAGCGCTTTGGGAGCAGGTATCGCCTGGCAGGCCGGCGACCATTCTGTGCTAAGAGGGCACCTGAGCCGTCGCCCGGAGGTATACAACCTTTACGGGCTTCTCCAGGGTATTGAGTCCGATACATTGATGCTGACGCTAGAGCGGGGTGATTCCGCCAGGCTCCTGGTTGAGGCCGAGTATATTGATTACAACGATGATAATGCCGCTTTCCGCGGCCTGGTGTCTGTTGAGCAGGCTTTTGATGTTGGGGGACAGCTTACCCCGTCTCTCAAAGCAGAATTCAGGGATGCCAGGGAGAAGTCTTTCCTTCTGATCGTCCCCGGGGGCGGGGTTCTGGGCATAACTCACCCCTATTGGGCGCCACGTAACTACACTTCAGCTTCCGCGGGCATCAATTACGAACTTGAATCCGTCAGTCGTGGCAAGCTCTCTGCATCTGTTTCGCTGGTCTACGACACTGCAGAGGAGTTCGGCGCCGGCGCTTCAATAAAGTGGGCCAATAGATACATTACCCTGGCAGGGGACCTGTACCGATCCGACTTATGGGACACATCAGGCATCAGTATTGGTGCCCACTTTGCGTTCTAGCTATTCCGCGATGCGGCCGGATTACCCGTAAAGGGGACCGAGCTCTTCGCAGGCCCTGAAGTCGTCGCCGCCAAAGCGGTCCCACATTGTCGGCCGGAAGATCTGGTCTTCAGGGACATTGTGCATGTCTATCGGGATACGCAGCATGGCGTTGAGAGTAATCATGTCTGCGCCGATGTGACCGAATGAATTGGCGTCGTGGTTCGGGCCGATCTTTGCCATGTATTCTGCCGATGTCATTCCGCGCGGAACCCAATAGGACTCAGGCCATGTCTGGTTCGTGACCTTCGCAATGTGGTCGGCTACCTTGGCGGGCAGTTCCAGCGTTTCGCCTTCGACGATGGAGCAAGTCATCCTGTTGCCCACGGCATTGTAGCGGTATGCAGTCATCGGTACGCCGCCGGGTGTCCTGAAGGAGCTCGACAGACCGTCGCCGGGGAAGTAGGAGATTACGGCACGCTCGTATGTGGTGCCTGCGATGGCCTTTTTCATGAGGTCCTTCTGCGCCTCACTGCTTTCCCTCAGCGCCTTGGCGACTTCATAGATGGACTTGCCCTTTCCTCCCTTGACCAGCTTGAATATGTCCAGCGCGTAGTCGAGGGCTCCGGCCCCTGAATTGCGCTTGTCGATCAGTCCATTGGGAACAGTCTTGCTGACATCCACACCGGTCGCCCTCTTTATGCTTGCGGCTGTCCAGTTCGTACGGATGTCCGCAAACAGCTGCGGAAGGCCCGTGAGAAGGTGGGCGACCAGCATTCCAATGGCGTTCTTCGAGTCATTTTCGGTGGCCACAATCATGGGCGGACGCGGACCGTTCCAGTCGAACGAGCTGCACAGCATGGATTCTGTCATGTCGAAATTGGGGTAGAGGTCTGTCCACTGACGCTGGCCCTGGGTCCCGCCCGCAATGGCGTTGCAGCCCTGTGACTGCTCGACGTCCGCCTTAAAGCCGTATTTCCTGCCGAGCGCCTTGTCCGCCAGGCGCGGGTTGCCGATCATCATGTCCCTCACGATCATGGTGATGGCTATGCATTCACGAAGCAGGTCGTCCAGCGGCCTCGGGTTCTCGCCTTCAGTCGCGGCATACTTGAAGTTCTTCTTCATGAAACGGAACGCCTTTTCGAGCTCTTCGTGATCATAGAAGCCCTTGTCGAGGCGACCCTTTACTCCGACCATGTCGACGGAGACCGTTCCCATGCCCAGGTAGTCGAGGAACATGTTCCGGCGCACGTCTGATCCGATTATGCCCATGGACACGCTTCCGACTGAGAGATAGTTCTTGCCGCGTATCTCGGCGATTGCAGTGGCGCACCGCGCGAACCTCAGGAGCCGCTCCTTGACGAAGCCAGGCATTTCCTTTGTTTCGTCTTCCAGGTCCGGATTGTAGATCGAGAAAATCGGACGCCTCTTTTCGTCCATAGCGGCACAGAAGGCTTTCAGCCAGACCGCGCCCGGTCGGTCTGTCTGGTTAAGGCCGTAGGCGGCCTGGACCCATTCCGAGCTTCCGATGCCCTGGCACGCGCTCATGAGTTCATCGCTGTATGCCCATGAACGGCTTACCCAAATGTTCGCGCTAACGCCCTGCGTCGTGTAGTACTCCTGCGCGAGGGCGCCTGTTCGGGGGCCGTAGACGATCTCAGGAGGAACTACGACACGGACCGGAGTTCCGTCAGGCAGGCAGACGTTTTCTGAAATGAGCTTATAGACGCGCTCGGCCATTCGCCAGGTGGCTTCCAGGTTGTCTTCGTAGGCGCCGTCCCGTCCATCTACGACCGGAGTGATCGCGATCGTTGGAACATGACCTACCAGTGACCGGTCAGTAACGGTGAATTTACGCCTGGCTGTAGCCAGCTTGTCAAAATCGACGGGTCTTTTCGCTGCTTTCGGCATTTCTATTCTCCAGTTTATTGCATGGATATGAGGTCGAATAATATTCACGCCAAACCTGAATGTCAATGGTGCTGGGTCCATTAGGGGGCGACTGGTGCTCAGCAGCGCAGTGCACATCCGGGGGGGCGCGGATGGATCTCCAGGTTCCGCGCCTTGCAAATGCAGGCTCGTAGAGTTAGCATAATTTGCTGAACGACTTACCAGGGGAGGCCCTAATGACAAAACTTTTCGTACTTGTTGTAATCAGCACTGCAGCAATATTGCCGCAGACTCTCGCGCAGGAGCCGAAGATCAGCGAGGCAAGCCAGGAATGCATAGACTGCCATGCATCACTGCATCCCGGAATTGTAGCTGACTGGAAAGCAAGCCGCCATTCCCGAGTCACCCCGGCCGAGGGCATGCTCGTAAAGAAAAATGCAAGAAGGATTTCCGCCAAGTCTGTTCCTGATGAACTTAAAGACGTGGTTGTCGGGTGCGCTGAATGCCACAAGCTGAGAGGGGACAAACATGCCGACACATTTGATCACCTGGAGCACAAGATTCACGTGGTGGTCAGCCCGGCGGACTGTGCTGTTTGTCACCCGGTCGAGCGCGATGAGTTTGAACAGAACATCATGTCGCGTGCGTACACTAACCTGGCACATAATGCAGTCTACAATGTTCTTGAAAACGCCCTGATCGGCGACATCCAGAACAAGAATGGAAAGCTTCACTACGGTGCGGCGAGTGACCTGACAAAGGAGACAGGCTGTTATCATTGCCATGGCACCAAGCTTGAGTTCAAGGGCATGGAGACACGCGATCACGACCTTATCGGGGAAGCTGAGTTTCCCGTCATAAAGGGCTGGCCAAACCAGGGGGTGGGCCGTATCAACCTCGACGGCAGCGTTGGAGCCTGCTCGGCCTGCCACACAAGGCATGATTTCTCCATAGAGATGGCGCGAAAACCGCACACATGCAGGGAGTGCCACGTGGGGCCGGACGTCCCGGCCTACAAGGTTTATATGGCCAGCAAGCACGGCAACATCTATGCCGCAAAAGGCTCCAGCTGGAACTATACGAATGTGCCCTGGACAGTTGGCGCTGATTTTTCCGCCCCCACCTGTGCCACATGTCATATGAGCCTGCTTGCGAATACAGACGGCGAAATAGTTGCCGAGCGTACCCATCGCATGAATGATCGCCTGCCGTGGCGCATCTTCGGACTTCCCTACGCGCATCCTCATCCGGTTTCCCCTGACACAACGATCATAAAGAACTCTGATGGGCTGCAGCTGCCAACCGACTTTGCGGGAAATTTCGCGAAGGACTTTCTAATAGGCCCGGAGGAGCGGGCCGAGCGGGCCGCGGAGATGCAGAAAGTCTGCAGCGCCTGTCATGACAGCTCATGGACAAAAGGGTTCTGGAAACGTTTCGAGCATGAAATAGAAAAGACCAACGAGAAGACAGCGGTTGCCACAGAGATCCTGCTGCGTGCCTGGAATCTAGGCATCGCGGACAAAGCCAACCCGTTTGACGAGCCAATAGAAAGGAAGTGGATGGATGTATGGCTCTTCCACGCCAACTCCGTGAGGTTCTCGGCAGCGATGGGAGGCGGCGGCGACTACTCTGTGTTCGCCGACGGTTATTACCAAATGCACCAGAAGATCGCGGAATTACACAAAGAGGTCGAGACTGAGGCGTCGAAGGCGCAAGTTTCGACAGAGGAGGAAAAGAAATGACGACCCTCAAGCCGGGCGATAAGGCGCCGGATTTTGTCCTCAAAGACCAGTCTGAAAATACAGTGTCATTGAAAGATTTCCGGGGTGGTAAGCTGCTTCTTTACTTTTACCCCAAGGCAGATACGCCGGGCTGCACCACGCAGTCCTGCGCCGTGCGCGACGCCAGGGAATCTCTTGCGGAGCTGAAGGTAGCCGCCATTGGTATAAGCCCGGACAAGCCGGCCGCGCAGAAGAAGTTCGATGACAAATTTTCCCTCGGCTTCCCTCTCCTGGCGGATGTAGACCACGCTGTGGCTGACGCCTATGGCGTATGGGCTGAGAAGAAGATGTACGGTAAATCCTACATGGGGGTCCTGAGGTCGGCGTTCCTGGTCGACGAGAAGGGCAGGATCATAGATGCGTGGTATAAGGTGAGCCCTACTGACACCGTCCCTAATGTCCAGGCTCGTTTGGACGAACTGTAGAACTCTGGTTCCCGACGCGCAATCAGCACTGGCTTTTACTGCGGACCGAATGTAGCCTGACTTCATGAGGCTTGGGCTTTGCTGTAAATTTCTCGCTGAACCTATCAGGTTCAGGACAACGACGGTGACTTCAATATCGCGTCTGGCCCGCGACGAGGCGCTGGCCAAGCTCTCTGATATATGCCTGCGCAACGCAGAAGCGCTGCTTTCGGCGCTGGATTACTGCACAGCGCACGGAATCGGGGCTTTCCGGGTAAACAGCCAGATACTGCCGGTCAAGACCCATCCGGAAGTCGGCTATGAGGTCGGCGAACTTCCGGCTGGAGAAGAAATCAAACGCAAGTTCAAAGAGTGCGGTTCTTTCGCACGGAAGCACGGCATTCGGACTCTTTTCCATCCTGATCAGTTCGTGGTCCTAAGCTCTGTCGATGAGGCGCTTACGGCCCGATCGATAGGCGAGCTGAAATATCAGGCCCAGGTGGCCGGCTGGATTCATGCTGATGTGATTAATATACACGGCGGCGGTGCCTATGGAGACAAGGAAGCCGCACTTGCCAGGGTGGAGACCGCGATAAAGAGCCTGCCGGCGGCCGTCAGAAAGCGCCTGACCCTTGAGAATGATGACAGGGTCTATACCCCTTCAGACCTCCTGCCGCTCTGCCGTCGGACTAAAGTTCCGATGATTTATGACGTGCACCACCACCGCTGCCTGCCGGACGTCTTGACGGAAGAGGAGGCTGCCCAGCAGGCACTCGAGACCTGGGATCGTGAACCGGTGTTCCACCTTTCGAGCCCTCGTGAAGGCTGGACCGGCCCCAAACCATCACGACATCACGATTACATCAATATCAAAGACCTGCCAGAAAGCTGGAAAGATCTGGATATAACCGTAGAAATCGAGGCAAAAGCCAAAGAACAGGCCATCATGCGCCTCGCGCGCCAGCTTGAGGCAGCAAGTAGGGGCGCTGCGAAGCGCTAGATAGATCGCAAGGATCCACCGCCTGCCCTGTGCCGGAGATGCAGCCCACTCTCTCCTGCGTCAAATCTAAAGGTTTATGCCATGCTTTTCTGTTGTATATGGCCACCAGGACAAGTAATGTCTCATTCGGTGTCTCAATAAGGGGGCTAAATGGCTTTTGCTGTTATATATTCGACTGCAGGTTCTGCGGAGGAGGCTGATAAGCTTGCGAGTGGCCTTGTGGAAGGAAGGCTGGCCGCGTGCGTCCAGCAGACGCCTATAAAGAGCGTTTACAGGTGGCAGGGCTCGGTAGAGACGGCAGAGGAAGTGCTCCTGATCGTCAAGACGAGAGGGGACCTTGTGGAGCGCGCGATAGAGTGGCTTAGGGACAACCACTCCTACGAGGTGCCTGAAGCAATAGCCGTGAATATAGAAGGCGGCCTGGAAGCCTACCTGCAGTGGATCAGGGAAGAAACCAGGGAGTAGGACAAATACGGCGCAGGGAGAGCGCGTGGATCCTTTCATCAATGAATGATTTTGGAGTGCGGCTGATAGGCGCCGCTTTTTTGCAATGACCGAAGAGCTGAAAGTTAGAACGCAGACCGTTGAGCTCGAGCTGCCTCAGGGCGGGCTCAAGCTTGAGAATGGAGAAGTTCTGCCTGCTGTCACCGTAGCCTATGAGACCTACGGCGAGCTGACGGCCGCTAAAGACAACGTGATTTTTATATGTCACGCGCTTTCCGGTGATGCACACGTAGCCGGCGTTCACGAGGAGGACGGCAGGAAAGGCTGGTGGGACGAGATGGTCGGGCCCGGCAAGGGGATTGACACAAATCTTTATTACGTGGTTTGCGCCAACATACTTGGCGGATGCAAGGGCACCACTGGCCCTTCCTCTGATGATCCCGTAACGGGCAGGCCTTACGGGCCTCGTTTTCCTCACATAACCGTTTCAGACATAGTTGACGTGCATGTGGCCCTGCTCAGACAGATGGGAATAGAAAAGCTCGCCGCCGTGATCGGCGGGTCGTTTGGCGGAATGCAGGTCCTGGAGTGGACGGCGAAATATCCGCAGACCGTCAGGAGGTCAATCTGCATTGCCTCGTCAAACAGCCTTTCCGCCCAGGCCCTGGCTTTCGACGTAGTTGGCCGTAAAGCGATCACTTCTGACCCCGGCTGGAAAGAAGGTGATTATTATGACGGTGCCGGCGGCCCGGCACATGGCTTGTCCCAGGCCCGCATGATTGGGCATATCACCTATCTTTCCCAGGAGATGATGACCAAGAAGTTCGGCCGCGAGAAGAAGGATGAACCCGCGAAATCGAAGGGTTACGGGTCCGGTTTTGAGGTCGAGAGCTATCTCGACCACCAGGGCCGCAAGTTTGTAGACCGGTTTGATGCCAACTCATACCTGCTCATCACGCGGGCAATGGACGAATTTGACTTCAGCGCGAAATACGGCAGCGACCAGAAACTTCTCGACGCTATCGAGTCAAAGTTCCTCATCGTTGCGCTCAGCGAAGACTGGCTCTTTCCTCCCTCGCAGTCACGGGAGCTCGCAAACTGGCTATTGGAGAGAGGATGCGAGGTCTCGTACTGTGAACTTGTAGCGCCGCACGGTCATGATGCGTTCCTTGTGGACATCGAGAACCTTTGCAGTCTGTTAGGCGCGTTTCTCCCATGGGTCGAGGGGCGGGGGAATGAGGATCTCAGGCAGAAGAGGCTGTCGGACCGGTCTGTAGAGACGGTGGCGGGCGGGAAATACGCTGCGGTGGCGCGCCGGGTCCGTAAAGGCGCGAGAGTGCTGGACCTGGGCTGCGGAGACGGATCTCTGCTTCAGTACCTTATTGATAACGCGGGGGTAACCGGCATGGGTGTCGATCTGGACCTTGAGCACGTTATTTCAGTCATCGACCGTGGCATGGATGTGATTCAGTCCGACATTGACGAACAGCTGCGGGACATTACGGAAGATTCCTTTGACTATGTGATACTCAATAATACGCTGCAGGTGGTCAGGAAACCCCGCAAGGTCCTCGAGGAAACGCTGAGGATAGCTAAGGAATGTATTGTCACTTTTCCCAACTTTGGCAATTGGAGCCACAGGCTGAGCCTGTTACTCAGGGGACGAATGCCGAAAGGAGGATCCCTTCCTTTCGAATGGTACAACACGCCGAACATCCACCTTTTTACGTTAAAGGACTTTGTCGAGCTTTGCGGCAGCGGCGGCATTGAAATTCGAAGTATAGACTGTCATTATGGTACACCTTTTGACAAACTTCTCGCTTCGTGCGGTTCGCGCAACGCTGGCGCCGAGCATGTAACGATTTGTATAGCGCGGGGCGAAGTCCCTGAAGGAAGAGAATGAAAGACTGGCTCACAGAGCACGCTGATCGAGTGATACAGGACCTCTCAAGGTGCTGGCAGTGCCCTATTGGCGCCAAAACGGAAAAGGGGATGACCTTGGCCGGCCAGCAGGCCGTGCACGAGGTGCTCAACGACCTGATTTCGATTTTGTTTCCAGGATGCCACGGCCACGAAACGGTAAACAGCTCGCTCGACGATTTCATGAAGGACCGCCTTGGCAGGGCCAGTTCCGCCCTGAAGGAGCAGATCAGGATGGCGCTGGAGTACCAGTGCACGGTGGACCACGGCAGGGACTGTGAGAAATGCGACAACTGCGATGAGAATTCGAGGTCTGTTGTAGTACACCTGCTTGAGGGGCTAGGAGATATTCAGAAGATTCTGCAGAGGGACATCTCCGCAGCTTACGAAGGTGATCCCGCCGCCCGCTCGACAATGGAAATCGTAATGAGTTATCCCGGAGTATATGCGGTGATTGTCCACCGCATAGCGCACGTGCTCTATGCCAAGAACGTGCCCCTGATTCCCAGGATCATGTCGGAATACGCGCACTCGCAGACCGGAATCGATATCCATCCAGGCGCCACGATTGGACCCGGCTTCTTTATCGATCACGGAACGGGAGTGGTGATCGGCGAGACTGCCACGATTGGCGAGAACGTTAAGCTCTATCAGGGTGTTACGCTTGGCGCGCTCAGCTTTGAGAAGGACGCCAACGGCAATCCCGTCAAAGGAATCAAGCGCCATCCCGATGTAGGAAATAATGTCGTGATATATGCAGGCGCAACGATTCTCGGCGGGAACACCAAGATCGGTGACGGCGCTGAGATTGGCGGAAACGTGTGGCTCACGCATTCCATTCCGCCGGGATCAAAGGTTTACAACAAGCAGCCGAGCCCGATAATTACGGGTTCAGAAATCAACATTGAACAAGGAGGAGAAGGCATATGAAACAGTTCTTTCCGAAAGTGAAAGAGATTCCCTACGAGGGCAGTGACTCAAAGAACCCGCTGGCATTCAAGGAATACAATCCGGACGAGGTGATCGCCGGCAAAACTATGCGGGAGCACCTCAGGTTTGGAGTGGCCTATTGGCATACTTTCAAGGGGTCGGGAAGCGACCAGTTCGGCGCCGGAACTTATTCCCGTTCATGGGACAGGGCGAAGACGCCCATGAAGCAGGCGGAAGACGCCATGCGCGCGAACTTCGAGTTCATCTCCAAGCTCGGCGTAGATTACTACTGTTTCCACGACAGGGATATTGCCCCTGAGGCATCGAGCCTGAAGGCGACGAACCAGAGGCTCGACAAGATCGTTGACCTCGCAAAGAAGCTCCAGAAAGACACGGGCAAGAAGCTGCTCTGGAACACATCGAACATGTTCAGCCACCCGCGTTTCATGCATGGTGCCTCGACCAACCCCGACGCGCACGTGTTTGCCTACGCTGCAGCGCAGGTTAAGAAGATGCTTGAGGTAGGCAAGAAGCTCGGGGCCGAGAACTATGTCTTCTGGGGCGGCAGGGAAGGCTATGAGACCCTGCTGAATACCGACATGAAGCGCGAGCTCGATCACATGGCCAAATTTCTTCACATGGCCGTTGACTACGCCAAGAGCATAAAGTTTGGCGCGCAGTTCCTGATTGAGCCGAAGCCGAAAGAGCCGTCAAAGCACCAGTACGACTCCGACTGCGCCGCGGTGATCAGCTTCCTGAAGAGCTACGGGCTTAAGAAGTATTTCAAGCTGAACGTGGAGGCAAACCATGCCACGCTGGCCGGACATACCTTCCAGCACGAGCTTACCGTGGCTTCGGCAAACGGGCTGCTAGGCAGTGTTGACGCCAACCGCGGCGATTTGCTGCTGGGCTGGGATACAGACCAGTTCCCGACTGATGTCTACGATGCGGCATTTGCCATGTATGTGATCCTGAAGCAGAAGGGCATAGGCAGCGGCGGGCTGAACTTCGACGCCAAGGTACGGCGCGGATCAGTGGACGGCGAGGACCTCTTCATCGCCCACATAGGCGCAATGGACGCTTTCGCCAAGGGGCTGCGCATTGCGGCGGAAATGATCGCAGACAAGGCGCTCGATGGCTTTATCGAGGACAGGTACTCCTCTTACGACAGCGGCATCGGCAAGAAGATCGAGCAGGGCAAGACAGACTTCCGCGAGCTCGAACGCTATGTCCTCAAGAATGGTGAGCCGAAGCGCAGAAGCGGACGGCAGGAGCTTCTCGAGAACATCGTCAATCAGTATATGTTCGGCTAAGAAGTGGCTAAAGCGCGTATACTCTTTGTCAGCGGGGGCAGGAACGGGCTGTGCCATTTGGCGTGCGCACATGCTGCAGCGCTTGGCTTGCAGGATGTGGAAGTGAGCTGCGCTGTAACTGATGACAAGGAACTCGCTCCGGCCGCCAGGAAGGCCATTGCCAAGATTGCCGAGGCAGGCAGCACCGCGACCAAGCTGACAGATATGGTCAGCGACGATATAGACGTCGCGGTCGTCGTTTCCGGGTCTCTCGGAGCGCAGAAATCGCTGCTGCCCGGGCATCCTGAGATAGTGATGTGGAATGTGGCAGAGCCGACAGGAGCCGCGTCTTCATGGCAGAAGACCTCAGTGCTGATCGGTGAACTGGTCAGGGAGTTTGTCGAGCGCGGTTACATGTCCGCGCTCGTCGATGCAAAGTTCTGCGAGAACCTTGTTTTGGACAATATCCATGACGGGATCATAGCCCATGACATGGACCGCCGAATCTTCTTTTTCAACCGCGCTGCCGAGGAGATGACGGGGTATGATCGTTCAGAGGTCCTGAACAAGGACTGCCACGACATTTTTCCAGGCAGTTTCTGCGGCGGAAAATGCATGTTCTGCGATGGCGACACTCCGAAGAACCTCGACAGGAGCGTGCGGGAGCTGGAGATCTACAGCAAGGCCGGTGAGCGCAAGACCATGGAGATGACGGCAAAGGGCATGCTCGACGCTGCGGGTCAAATGCGCGGCATCATTGCCTCGTTCAGGGACATTACGCGAGAGAAACGGCTTGCCAGGCGGGCACGCGAAATAGAGAATTTCGCGGGCATAATCGGTAAAGACCCCGTAATGCTGGATGTGTTTGAGACCATCCGCGAGCTGGCGGATGTAAACGCTCCCGTGCTCGTGCAGGGCGAAAGCGGCACGGGCAAAGAGCTCGTTGCAGCTGCCATACATAATGAGGGTGTGCGCGGCAGCAGGCTCTTTGTTCCAGTCAACTGCGGAGCTCTTCCTGAGAACCTCCTGGAAAGTGAGCTCTTTGGACATGTGAAGGGCGCGTTTACCGGAGCCATAAGGGACAAGAAGGGAAGGTTTGAACTTGCAGATGGCGGTACTATCTTCCTGGACGAGATAGGCGACATCTCTCCTGCCATGCAGGTAAAGCTCCTTCGCGTCCTTCAGGAAGGAAGATTCGAGTGGGTCGGCAGTGAGAAGACCGTCCAGGTCGACGTCCGGCTTATCAGCGCGACCAACAAGGATCTCGCCAATGAGATTTCTGAAGGACGATTCAGGGAGGACCTGTTCTACCGCCTGAGTGTAGTGCCCGTGCGCCTTCCGCCGTTGCGGGAACGCGTCAACGACATTCCGCTTCTCGTCGAGTATTTCCTTTCACGTATGCGCAAAGAGCTTGGCCGTCCTGATATCAAGGTGTCGCCGGATGCCATGGACCTCATTCTGAGCTATGAATGGCCTGGCAACATCAGGGAGCTGCAGAACTGGATCCAGTTCGCGCTCATCAAGTGCCGCGGCAGCGAGATACTGCCAGCCCACCTCCCGCCGGGCCAGAACGCGGTACCGTTTGAACGGCTTGCGGCCCTTACAGGCGGGACGCGCAGTGCGCGCAGGCGCAGGAAGAAACTTGATGCCGACACGGTCAAACAGATGCTGCTCGCAACGGGCGGAAACAAGCTCGAAGCCGCCAGAAAACTCGGCGTGTCACGGGCTACTCTCTATAGGTTTCTCGATGCCAATCCCTGGATTGTAGGTTAGATACCATTCTCGACGGAACATTCTCCTATCTGGCTGGCATGTCTCAGGCAGGTCTCTGTGTTTCGCGATTCCCCCTGAAACAGGCAATCACTGTGAGACATCACAGCCGGATTTGAAGTCCCGCAAGCACGCAAGTCCTTCATTACGAACAATATAGATGTTTATTCAAAATATGGCACGGATTTAGCGTATGTAACTTGTAGACAGGAGGGGAGGAATCATGTCCAAGAGTTGCAAATACGTTCGGCAGACCCTTGAGCTGGTAAGGAAGATGATCATTCTGGCTGACAAAGGAGAAATGGGTTGTTGCGATTATTCCTCAACAGTCCTGTTTGGGGTAGTAAGGGACTGCGCATACAAGATCAAGGGAAGAGCTGAAGAGGAACGGGAGCGGCTGAGAATAATGGGGGACTGGGAGACCGAATCGACCTGTAAGGACAAGGTACCTACCGGAGAAAAAAGATGAAGCTGAACCGGATTATAACGGCATGCATAGTTCTGATGATAGCGGCAGGAGGCGCGGCTGCTGCAGATGAATCTGTCTGGATGACTGACTTTGAACAGGCCCGAAAGCTGGCAGCCGAGAAACAGCTGCCGATACTTGCATATTTCTCCGGATCCGACTGGTGCAGCTGGTGCAAACGGCTTGATTCAGAAGTGCTCTCCAAGGAAGTGTTTAAGGATCATGCGTCAAAGAACTTCATACTGTTCCTCGCCGACTTCCCGTCAAAAAAGAAGCTCGATGCGGACGTCGTAAGGCAGAACGATGCATTGCAGAAGAGGTACGATGTTCAGGGCTTTCCAACGCTGCTTGTGCTGGGAGCAGACGGAAAGGTAATTGCCAGGACTGGCTACAGACGGGGTGGAGCTGAGGCATATGTTCGGCACCTCAAGGAAATCCGGTCAAAGCCTTGATTAAAGCGATGTATATGGCCCCTGGATTACAGATATTTGCATATATACAAGATTGAATATCGCCTTAAGAGGTGTATGCTAGTTAGCTCAACAGAGGAGATTAATAAATGAGCACCGAGCTGGCGAAGGACATACACTGGGTTGGGTACGTAGACAAGGATATAAGGGATTTCCACGGCTACCGGACAGAGCGGGGCTCCACCTATAATTCCTACCTTATTCTCGATGATTCCTGCGCCCTGATAGACACGGTGAAAGCACAGTACGCCGGAAAACTTGTAGAGTCTGTGCGCGCTGCGCTGGAAGGCCGCGATTTGGCTTATGTTGTGTGCAACCATGCGGAGCCCGACCATTCGGGGGGGCTTCCCGAAGTTATGCGCGAATTTCCCGAGGCCAGGCTCATCTGCGACGACAAGTGCAAAGGGGCGCTCGAAAAACATTACGACACCTCAGGATGGATTTTTCAAACAGTCGCGGGTGGCGATACGCTTTCCCTTGGTAAGCGCGAGCTCACGTTCATCGAAACCCCGATGGTGCACTGGCCGGAATCCATGTTCACCTACATTGCTGAGGAGGGAATCCTGTTTTCCATGGACGCGTTCGGGCAGCACTTCGCCTCCGACGAAAGATTCGATGACGAGGAGGACCTGGACATCATCATGGAAGAGGCAAAGATATACTACGCGAACATCGTGATGCTGTACGGAAAGCCGATAGCCAAGGTGCTTGACCAGGCGGGCGGACTGGACCTTAAGGTCGTTGCCCCGAGTCACGGAGTGATTTGGAGAACGAATATTGCAAAGATCGTAGCGGCCTACCGCGACTGGGTTGTCTGCAAACCGGCGGCTAAGGTGCTGGTCCTGTTTGACACTATGTGGGGAAGTACCAGGATGATGGCAGAAGCCATCGCTGAAGGTGCCGCGGAAGCAGGTGCTGTGGTCAAGACTATCAGCATACGGGAATCGCACATTACAGAGATTGCCACGGAGACATTGGACGCTGCCGTGCTGGCGTGCGGGTCCCCGACGCTCAACATGACAATCATGCCGCAGGTTGCGGCCGCATTGACATATCTCAAGGGGTTGAAACCTGTTGGCAAGATAGGGAGGGCATTCGGCTCGTATGGATGGGGAAAAGGCGGACCGGAAGGCGTTCACCAGTACCTGCAGGAAATGAAATGTGATATCGCCGGAGAGCCTATCAGATGCCAATTTGTTCCCGGTCCGGAGGCCCTGGCGATGTGCCGGAAAGAAGGAGAGGACCTGGGCCATAAAGCTGTTGAGCTGGCGAAGGTGAGGAGCAATGACTGAAGCTTCCAGGAATGGTTTCCAGAAAGAGGCAGTCTTCAAAGGACTGACCCTGAGTAAGGGCATTGCCATAGCCCGAGTATGCCGTTTTAACGAGAAACGCCATAGTAATATGGAGATTTACAAGGTTTCCGGCGAGGGGTTGGACAGGGAGGTCAGCAGGGTCCGAAGGGCGGCTGAAGTAGCCGCGGAGCGTGTAGAGGCAATTAGAAAAGAGACCGAGGAAAAGATCGGCAAGGCTGAGGCGGAGATATTCTCGGCGCATCGCATGATACTCGAGGACCATTCGCTTCTGCAGGCCATAGAAGACCTTATCAGGAAGAAAGGCACCAACGCGGAGGCCGCGGTTATGGCTGTGCTCGATTCCTACGAGGCCAGGATGAGGCAGATTGATGACGAGTATCTGCAGGACAGGGCAGGGGATTTCGTCGAGATCAAAAACAGGTTGCTGGATATACTTCGCAATACTAATCCGGCGTTCCAGTGCGTGGATTTGGCTCATTGTCAGAGGGGCAAGAATCGGATTGTAGTCTCGACAGAACTGACCCCCGGCATGACTGTGGAGCTCGACACGTCTCATACAATGGGTTTCGTGACTGAGCGGGGAGGGAGTAACTCACACGCTGCAATCCTGGCGCGTGCGCTTGGCATACCTGCGGTCAGCGGAATACCCGATATTCACGCCGAGATAGCCTGTGGCGCAGAAATAGCAATTAACGGCGATGAGGGGGAGGTGATTCTCTGGCCCTCGGAAAAGACCGTGGCGAGACTCAAGAAGATGGCTGGGGGAATTGTGCGGGTGCCGTCCGCAGTAGATCCGGTTGACGGCTTTGCGGTAATGGCGAATATCAACCTGGCATCGGAGCTGGATGAAGCCACGAGCATGCGTGCGGACGGTATAGGCCTATACAGGACAGAATATGAGTTCATAACGGCGGGCAGGTTTCTCAGCGAGGATGAACAGTACGAGCGCTACAGCCAGGTCGTCAAGGGAATGCAGGGCAAGCCTGTGATCTTCAGGCTGTTTGACGCAGGCGGTGACAAGCCGCTTCCCTTCCTTGAAAGTGGACATGAGGAGAATCCGGCTCTGGGATACAGGGGCGGCAGGCTGCTGTTGGGTCACGAGAAGCTCTTCGCGACCCAGGCAAGGGCAATGGCGAGGGCTTCTGTTCACGGCGAAGTACTGGCGATGTATCCCATGGTTGTCGATCTGGAACAGTTCATCCTGCTCAGAAGCCTCTTCTTAGAATCTGCAGCTGGTATTGATTCGAATGTAAAACATGGTGTAATGTTTGAAGTTCCGTCTGCCTGCCTGGATGCCCGCAAGATCATGCGAGAGGCGGATTTTGCCAGCATAGGAACCAATGACCTGATACAGTATTTGTTCGCCGTGGATAGAAACAATGCGCTGGTCGCATACGATTATTCGCCTAAGCGGGCTCTGCTGTGGAAAATGATAGGCTCGATGGTCAGGGCGTGTCAGTCGCAGGGAAAGAGCATTTCTGTTTGCGGGGAGATTGCAGGGGATCCAAAATATATTAAGAAGCTTATGAAGAAGGGGGTCCGGGCGGTAAGCGTAAGTCCACGGTTAGTAACTGGAGCACGTGTAGCCGCGCTGGAAGCGATTGAAAAAGCGAAATAGGAGGACGCAATGGCACTGAAGGGAACTCAGACAGAGAAGAATATAGTCACCGCATTCGCGGGAGAGTCACAGGCCCGGAACAGGTATACTTACTTCGCCAGTCAGGCGAAGAAGCAGGGATACGTGCAGATATCGAAGATATTTGAGGAAACTGCCAATCAGGAGAAGGAGCACGCGAAGAGGCTGTTCAAGCTTCTAGAGGGCGGTGATGTCGAGGTGTCAGCCGCTTTTCCTGCGGGTCTTATCGGCCAGACGGTAGACAACCTCAAGGCGGCCGCCGGCGGCGAAAACCATGAGTGGACCGAAATGTATCCAGGCTTCGCGAAGATTGCACGTGACGAGGGTTTGGACGATGTCGCACAAGTGTTTGAATCAATAGCCGTTGCCGAGAAGCAGCATGAAAAGCGCTACCTCGCCCTGGCAAAGAATATTGAAGAGGGAAAAGTATTTAAGAAGGACGCGCCGGTAAAGTGGGTCTGCCAGAACTGCGGTTATATACACGAAGGCACTGAGGCCATTGACTCATGTCCGGCGTGCGCTCATCCGCAGGCGCATTTCCAGGTACTTGCCGAGAACTGGTAATCGAAAGGAATAGGACAATGATTAGCAAAAAGATGGCGAAAGCAATAACGGACCAGGTCAACGCGGAAATATATTCAGGCTATCTCTATATGGCCATGTCGTCGTGCTGCGGGGATATGGGGCTTAAAGGTGCCGCTCACTGGTTCTTCGTGCAGATGCAGGAGGAACTGACTCACGCGTTTCGACTCTACAAGTACATGTGCGATCAGGGCGAGCACTGCGTGATGAAGGCGATTGAACAGCCCCAGGCCAAGTTCAAGTCCCTAAAGGCAATGTTCGAGAAGACGCTCGAGCACGAGAAGCTTGTGACCAGCTTGATCAACAAGCTCGTCGACCAGGCGCGTAAAGAAAGCGATCACGCCACGGACGTAATGCTTGGATGGTTTGTGTCTGAGCAGGTCGAGGAGGAGGCCACTGCATCAGAAATCCTCCAGACAGTGACACTGGCCGGCAGCGACATGAGCGGCATCCTGATGATTGACAAGGATCTGGGAGCGAGAGTGTTCAATCCGCCTGCCGACATTGTGATTGGATAATTAATGACAGAGCGGGAGGTTTTCAAGACCTGCACAAACTGCAGAAAGGTTTGGGAGGACAGAAATGCGTTCCTCGCGGATCCGGATGTAAGGGTAGAGGGTTACCAGGTGAATTTTGGTCACCTCGAGGCAGGGTTCTTTCTCTTTACCCATAGATCAGCGGAGTGCGGTTCGACAATTGCTATACCTGCTGGAGTCTTTACCGATATGAACGAAGGAGAGATCTTTGAGGAAAACATTTTCGGTCAGGACGGATGCGATAAGAGCTGCCTTCACCCGGGCGTTGTAGATGCATGCAGGGCCAAGTGCGAATGCGCCTACGTGCGGGACGTGCTGGCGCAGGTCAGGAACTGGAAAAAGAACTGAGCGGAGGTGGACTATGAAAAAACTTGCTGCCTTGCTGATGTTCGTGGCCACGGCATGCCTGGCTCAGGGTGAGCGTTTCGAACTTTCGGTGCCGCCCCCCACGGATGGGAAGCTCCAGGTACAGTTCAGGATCCAGGCGGAGCATTATCTCTACGCCGATCAGGTCGAGGTGTCGGTAAACGGCGAGGTGCTGAAACACATATCAGCCCCCGAACCCGTAATCAAGCCAGACCCCGTCACAGGTGAAGACGTAAAGGTGTTTACGGGTGACGCGACGTTAGCTTATGCCGTCCCTGATTCAAGCGCCGGTTACGATGTTAGAGTCTCGTATTTGGGCTGCAACGACTCAGTCTGTTTTCGCCCTGAAGAAAGGGAGTTCAGTTTTGGGAAAGCGTCTGCTGCTGCAGAAAAGCCTGAACCTGTGACGGGCCATGCAAGTGCGTCTATTGAAGGGTTCAGGATCGCGGGCGCCATGTCAGGATATGTGAAAGAAGAGCCTTTCATGGAATTCCTGGAAAACAGTCTTACCGAAACGGATGCTGCCCCGTCAGGTTTTGCCGGCCGCGGAGCCGTGATAACCATTCTGCTTATCCTGCTTGGTGGGCTGGCTCTCAATCTTACCCCTTGCGTGCTCCCCATGATACCGATAAACCTGGCCATAATAGGCGCCGGCGTCGGGACCGACTCTAAATCCAGGGGATTTCTACTCGGTGGAGCGTACGGTGCCGGAATAGCTCTTGTTTACGGAGTTCTGGGTCTCGTGGTTCTCCTCACGAACTCTACGTTCGGCACGCTCAACTCATCGCCCTGGTTCAATATGGGCGTGGCAGCAGTCTTTACAGTTCTGGCCCTTTCGATGTTCGGCGTCTTCAATATCGATCTCTCCAGGCTTCAGGGAAAGATAAAGACCGGTGATTCGAACAGAGGCAAAGTGATTGTCTCCTTCTTCCTGGGCGGCATAGCGGCGCTTTTGGCCGGCGCCTGCGTCGCGCCGGTCGTTATATCCGTCCTGCTTCTGGCTGCAGACCTGTACCAGAAGGGGAATCCAGCGGGACTGCTCCTGCCGTTCATTCTGGGACTCGGGATGGCGCTGCCTTGGCCGTTTGCCGGCGCGGGCATCTCGGTCCTCCCCAAGCCCGGAGCGTGGATGGAGAAAATAAAGTACGGCTTCGGGGTGATAATCCTTGTTGGAGCCGGTTACTACGCGCTCCTCGGTGCAGCGCTGCTGCAGGACCGGTCGGAGAACAGAAGGTTTGAGGTGGTTTCAGCCCAGGAAAACCGGATCAAGGAGGGATGGCATACCGATCTGGAATCCGCGCTCTCAGTTTCCCGGCTGAACGGCAAGCCTGTCTTTGTCGATTTCTGGGCGAGCTGGTGTAAGAACTGTCTCAAGATGGAAAAGACCACTTTCAAGTCGGCAGATGTTAAAGACAAACTGAAAGGTTTCGTTAAGGTAAAGTATCGAGCTGAGGATCCAAGAGACCCCGCGACGAAAGCAGTGCTGGATTCATTCGATATTGTAGGGCTTCCCACTTACGTGGTGCTGGTTCCCGACGACAAAGAATAATCAATGAAAAACCTGGATATAGTGGTGATAGGCGCTTCCGGTGACCTGGCGCGAAAAAAGATATTTCCGGCGCTCTTCGATCTGTATTCCCGGGACAGGCTGCCGAAAGGAACCAACATATATGGTTTCGCCCGCTCGGAAATATCCGATAATGAGTTCAGGGAAAAGATATCCGAATACCTCGCCTGTAAGTACGTGCCTGAGCACGACTGCTCAGCGGAGCAGAAGGAATTCATTGAGCGATGCTCGTATGTGAGGGGCAATTACGACAACACGGATTCATACCTCGACCTTTTTACCGCGATGAAGGCCAGGGAGTCTGACGCTGGCGGATCCAACAGGCTATTCTTCCTCGCGGTGCCGCCTGCGGTTTTCCTCGAAGTTGCCAAGTCGCTGGGCAACTCGGGGCTGGTGCATTGCGGATCTGAGAACCCATGGTCCAGGGTGGTTGTTGAGAAGCCTTTTGGTAAAGATAGATCATCCAGCGATGAGCTGGTAGCGGAGCTGAGAAAGGTCTTTGCGGAGAAGCACACTTACAGGATAGACCACTATCTGGGTAAAGAGGCGATACAGAACCTCATGGTCCTTCGTTTTGCGAACCTTGTATTTGAGCCTATGTGGTGCAGCAAATACATTGAGAGCGTGCACGTGGACTGGGCCGAAAATTTTGGATGTGAGGGCAGGGGCGGCTATTTCGACCAATATGGGATAATCAGGGACGTGATGCAGAACCACCTCATCCAGATCCTGGCGCTTGCCGCAATGGAACGCCCGAAAAGCCTTAAGGGTACCCACGTGAGAAATGCCAAGCTTGCCGTGCTGAGGGATGTGTCGCCAGTCCGGCTCGAAGACGCCATATTGGGGCAGTATACGGCGTCGGAAGACGGGAGGAGGAAGGGTTATCTTGATGATGAGACGGTTCCGGATGGTTCTATAACTCCAACGTACGCCTCGGTTACCCTCCGTGTCGAAAATGAACGATGGCGCGGCGTTCCGTTCGTGATAACAGCAGGCAAGGCCCTTGACCGCAAGGTCAACCAGCTCCGGGTCCGTTTCAGGCCTGTCACAGACAATATCTTCTGCGGTGCGGGAAGTTGCCCTGAGGCAAATGAGCTGATAATTCGGATACAGCCTGATGAAGGCATCTTCCTCAGGCTCAACAGCAAGGTGCCGGGCGTTGACCTGAAGGTCGAGCCTCGCGACCTGGACATGGAATACCATGAAGCCTTCTCGGAGGTGATTCCTGACGCGTATGAAAGGCTTCTTCTGGATGTGGTAGAGGGGGAGCGGGGACTTTTTATCCGCAGTGATGAGCTTGAGGCCGCATGGGATATCTTCACTCCGCTGCTTCATAAGATTGACCAGGAGCGGGTTAACCCCATACCATACTCATATGGTTCAACAGGACCGAAGTTATGAAACGACGAGACTTTTTTAAAGAGAGGGCCTTCTATACAGCTCTGGCAGAGCTGATCGAAGAGGGCACACTAAGGGAAAACGTTCACGGAATGATTATCCCCGGCGGACGCACGCTCATGCCACTTTACCAGAGGCTGTTTCAGCATGGCCTCAAGATCCCCACAGATTTCAGGTTCATTCTCAGCGACGAGCGGCACTGCTCCGTTAAGTTGCCCGAAAGCAACCAGGGATCTATAATACCCTTCCTGAAGCGTGCCGGTGTGCAGCAGCACCAAGTGATAGTGCCTGACGTCGAGCTTGCCCCGGACGAGTCTGCGGCCAAGTTTGACGAGGACATAGAGTTCTTTCTTGGAAACGGCGGGAGTATTGATGTGGCAGTCCTCGGAGTCGGAAACGACGGGCATACGGCGGGCATATTCGAGCAGGGCTCTGTGAAAGAAGCCAAACATGCGTGTGTGTTCAAGCGGCCTGACGGCCTGACAGGCATCACTTGCTCGCCTGCAGTCATCATGTCGGCCAGGAGGCTCGTGTTTGTGCTCAGGGGCGCCGTCAAGCAGGACATAGTGGAAAGCATGACGTCTGACCCAATGAACACGGTTGCCGGTCGATTGGGCGATGAGCATCAGGATGCCGAGATTTGGTTTTGTTTAGATTAAGTATAAACATGAGGAGCTAGTCATGTCAGAGAATAAGTGTTCAGGCGATCATCAGGGCCATCTGTGTGTTCTCGTAAGCGAGAGCAAGTTTGAGGAAATCAAAGAGCTTGTTAAGGCTCCAAAGTTCATATGCTTCAATTGCGGCAGAGTAGCAGACAGTGAAGACAACCTCTGCAATCCGATGCCCATAGAAGACTAGGCCACCGGGTACTCAGCATCATCTCAGAACGAGGCAGCGATCCCTTTGGCGGATTCCAATGCCTTTTCGAGAGACTCCTTCGCCTTCTCCGGCCCCCCTGCGAGAGTGGGCTCTACAACAATAGAGCTCACGTCTGTAAGCCCTATAAAGCCCAGGAACGTATCCATATAGCGCTTCTGGAAGTCTACTGCTTCACCCGGAGATCCAGCTGGATACTCTCCGCCTCTCGCGTATATGGCGACAGTCTTTCCTGATACAAGTCCCTCGTATTCGCCTTCCGATGTGAATCCGAACGTGTAACCCGGCTGCGTTATTACGTCTATGTAGTGCTTCAGGCGGTAGGGTACTCCGAAATTCCACATGGGCAGTGAGAACAGATATTTATCCGCAGATTTGAACCGCTCTATTACTGCCTCAACTGCCCCCCACGCGTCCTTCTGTGAGGCAGTGGGCTGCCCCCCATGCAATATCTCGTATTTTGCATCTAGCGCTGCCCCGTCGAATGCCGGTAGATCCTCGCTGAACAGGTCGAGAGTATCGACGGTGTCCCCCGAATGCGCGGCTGCATATGCGTCCTTGAACGCCTCCGCAACCTTCGTTGAATATGAACGATCCCTTGGCGATGCTTTTATGTGAAGTAGAGTGCTCATTTGTTCCTCCTTGCTGAACTTAGGGGGCGCCAGGCGTGGACGCCCCCTCCATTATATGTCGTTACCTGGGTTCAGTCCTGTTTCCCTGGCTCCTCGACAGCGTTTCCGGCTTCAGCCCACCCGGCTATTCCTGCACTGTATTCCAGCACATTCTTGTAGCCCAGCTTTCCAAGTGCCGCGGCCAGCTTTGGGCTCGCCTGGCACTTCACATTGCTGCAGTAGGTGACAATGAGAGCATCCTTGCTTGGAGCCGCTTTTGCGATCTCCTCTGCTGAAGCTTCAGGGCTTAGCGCCTTTGCTCCAGGTATGCGCCTTCCGTCATCGTACTTGCCGGTCCTGGCGTCAAAAAGCAGCAGCGGTGTTTTGGCGTCCAGGAGTGTTTTGAGTGTGGCAGTGCTCACAGCCGCATCCTCCGCCTTCTGTACCCCGCACTTTCTAGCGCATGATACGGCATCAGTCTTGCAGCTGCCTCCCCCACACTTATCTGTTTTACATACGGCCTTGCCTGTTTCGCAGGCTGATGTTGCGCATGCACCGCCTTCGCACGTTTTGCAGCCGGCTACTACAGGCAAGACCAAAGCTATTGCTATTGATACTGTTGACAAACCCAGTTTACGTTTCATTTTGTTACCTCCGTCTTCATGCCTATACTCTATGCAGGTAGCGTGCCTGTTTCGCGTTTACCTCTAAAAGAATGGTTTTTAAGTCGTTTCTGATGCCGGGAAGTGTGCTTGTCTCTCCTTTCGCGCTGTTTTTGAGACACCTGGATGAATCAGATGAGATTCTCGGCCGCAGGTCGGCTTGAAAATGGAATCAGACATTCCTATAGTGCCTGACTCAAGGAGCTGGTTATGACGATACATTTCGAGAGATCAAGATGGGATGAGGTGGTCGAGAACCACGGCAACTGGTGGGACGGGCAGCTGAAGCGGCCTCTGTTACAGGTGACAGTTGGCGGCGCATATGACCCAGGCCGAGAGAAGCCCGAGCTGCCTTCCAGGCAATTCACTTCGCATTACGCGTACGATGTTCCTGCCGGAGAGATAGTTGATGTCTGGGACTTTAACATGAGCTGCCAGGAATACCTGGGTGATGCGTTTCCTGTAAGCAATGCCTATTTCGGGCCCGGAGTAATGGCGGCGTTCACGGGTTGTGAACTGCACAATACTGAGCATACGACCTGGTTCAGCGCTTCAGAAGAACTCGAGGCGAAGCAGATTTCAATCCGTTTTGATGAGGAAAATGTCCACTACAGGCGGGTCTGTGAAATCTACGAGGCTGCCATGGATCGCTGGCAGGGCGGGGTTCAAATGTCCATGACGGACCTTGGCGGATCCCTGGATGTCGTTTCGAGTTTCAGGCCGTCGGAGCGTCTTCTCATGGATTTGTATGATGATCCCGACAGCGTCAAACGCCTGACCTCTGAGGTGCATGACTGCTGGTTTAAGTATTTCGACGCAATCAATTCGATTCTGCAACCCGCGAACCCAGGCCATACGGCCTGGACCCCTATACTGTCCCTGGAGCCTTACTACATGCTGCAGTGTGATTTCTGCTACATGATAGGCCCGGATATGTTTGATGAATTTGTTAAACCGGAGCTGGCTGCAAGCTGTGAAAAGCTCACGCACGCCTTCTACCATCTTGATGGTGCGGGGCAGTTGCCCCATCTGGACTCCCTGCTGGAGATCGAGGCCCTCAACGGGGTGCAGTGGGTTCCGGGTGATGGGGCCGCGCCTTGCAGCGAATGGCCCGAGGTCTACCGAAAGATACGTGATGCCGGTAAGCGTATACAGGTCCTTGGCGGCATGGACTGCTTTGACGCCGTTGCGGAGCAGCTGGGCACCGCCGAGGGCCTTTACGCCAGCTTCCATGTGCCTGCTTCTGAGAGGGGAAGGGCAGAGGCTTTTCTTTCAAAGTACCGGGTGATATAGTCCGCGCATGTCGATTGTCGAAATAGTCATAACCGCCTTCGCCCTTGCCATGGACGCATTTGCCGTGTCCATTGCCAGCGGCATCACAATCCACAACCTGCGCCTTAAGCACGCCGTTACCATAGCTGTCTGGTTCGGGCTGTTTCAGGCCGTCATGCCGCTGCTTGGATGGATGCTGGGCGGACAGGTCGTCAAGTACATCCAGGGCTGCGACCACTGGCTGGCGTTCGGGCTCCTCACTTTCATCGGGGCCAAGATGATCTATGAAGCCTTCAAGATTGAAGAGGTCGAAAAGAAGACCAACCCGCTCGATCTGTACGTGCTCTTCATCCTGTCTGTCGCAACGAGTATAGACGCTTTTGCAGTGGGGCTCAGCTTGGCAGTCCTCTGTGTTTCGATACTATTGCCCGTCATTGTGATCGGTGTGATCACATTCTTCATGTCGCTCGCAGGCGTATACATCGGTGACAAATCCGGTCATTTCTTTGAGAAGAAGATAGAAATCGTCGCAGGAATCGTCCTCATAGCCATAGGGCTCAAGATTCTTCTTCAGGACCTGCTGGGCTAGCGTGACGGCTCGGTAAACCCTCGCCTGTTGGACTTCTCTACTTTTTTCGCGAGCCTGCGGTATTTGAAGAGCAGCGCAAGGAACCGGATGAGCCTGGACGCGGTCGTTGCCCAGTGCCAAGGATAGAATAGAAGGGCGGGGACAATGGGACGCCCGGGTCGACGCTGAGTTCTGCAGCGTCGGCGAATCCAGCCGTAGTCCAGCGGGTGGACCTTCTCGATCGCCAGTGATGCCTTGTAGCAGGTGCACCACCAGGCCATCATCTTGGCGGAGCGACCATGCTCGATGTTACGCCGCATGATGCGTTCTATGTTCTCATCATCATAGAACAAGCCGGGAATGCTTCTGTAGAGCTCTGCCCACTCCTCCCGTTCCATGTGCGGGTGGGTTGTTGCCGCATGAATCAGGTCATACTGATTCAAGTCCGGCTCGAGCGGGCCCTTCTTCTCCCAGAGCTCCTGGTGGTCTTTCGATCCCGGCATTGGGGTCAGCATGAACACGCTGAGAACATGGAGGGGCAGGTCCCGCTTGATTGTCAGAATATCCTCGCGGACGCTGGCAGGTGTGTCGTGTTGGAATCCGATGATGTAGCTGCCGATTACGCCAATGCCCACGGCTCCCCATGCCTCCAGCATCTCGCGGTAACCGGCAATCCGGTTCTGTCGCTTCCTGATTGATTTCAGGTTGTCGGGGTTGATGCTTTCGATGCCTATCAGAACCCAAAGAACGCCGGCCTTCCGGCATTCCCTAACGAAACCCGGAATGCGATGGGCCTCCGCATCGACTTGCATCAGGTGCCTTGCTTTGACGCCTTCACTGCGCAGGGCGGCCATTCTGGCGAGTATCTCGTCGCGATTAACGTTCCGCGCGAAGTTGTCATCCACAATCAGGAAGCGCCTTATGCCGCCGCCGTAGTTCTTCCTGATGATCCGCTCCACATCGTCAGCACTTCTTGGCCTGGAGCCCCGTCCCTGTATGTTTGCTATCGTACAGAATGAGCAGTCGTAGGGGCAGCCGCGGCCACATCCGAATGACCCATAGAGCCCTTCTACGCGGCGGGCCACCTCCTCTGGCAGCCAAGGGCCCGGTTTTCCCTGCAGTGAAGGCCGATTGGCGAGGGTGTTGTAAAGCGGCTTCGCCGTGCCTGCCACGATATCGCTTAGAAGTTCTCCGATAAGGTCTTCGGCTTCGCCGGCGAAGAGCGAGATGCCAAGCTCGCGTGCTTCCCCGAGGCCCAGGACGTCATCGCCAAGAAGCGCCATCACGCCTGAGACATGGGGCCCGCCTATGACAACGGTGATTCCTTTTTCGCGCAGCTGGCGGGCGATATCCATGGCACGGGGAAACTGACAGCTCTGGACGCCGACCATTCCTACGAAGCCCGCATCCGCTTCATGTATCGAACGTGCGATTGAATCCGGACATACGTGCGTGTTCGTTTCGTCTATTGGAACTACGTCAATGTCTGTGTCATCACCAACCGCACCTGACCCAGCCTGCGCCTGGATAAGACCGTGAAGGCTGGCGAGAGAGTTGGCAGGCACCAGGGACCTGTGCCACTGGATGACATAACCGTCGTCATCGTAATGGCTGGGTTTGATAAGAACTGCCCTGAATATAGCGCGCTCCATCCGTCATGCCTCCGCTTCGCCGATAATACACCCCATGGAGTCTTATACATGCGAAGCAAGTGAGTATCAAGCTCGGCGAGGCCCGCGCCGGGGGAGCAGCCCCGGGTGGTATGAGCGTCTACAGGGTCAGGCCGAGAAAGTAGAAAGCAGCGCCACCTGCGACTCTGGTTCGAGCAGGCGTTGCCCGTGTGTGCTGTTGCTGGCTTCCTTCAGCGTGGCAAGACGCCCTGGCCTGGACGCCTGCGTTTCAAGGCGGGGTGCGCCTAGACGGGCCTATTCGGGTCAGAAGCTTTCTGAAATCGCTCCGCGCGACAAGCATCTGAGTGGCAAATCCTCTTGAAAGACTGACTGTTTAACTGTATTTTGCGAAAAGCAAGGGGAGCGTCGGTGCGTTGTGAAAAAAAGAAATTCTGTAAGCAGTAATCGCCATGACTGAATCTCAGAAGATGAAATGCCCTGCTTGCGATAAGCTGGTGTCGGCGCAAATGCCTAACTGCCCATTCTGCACTCAGGAGCTTCCCGTTCAGACGCAGACAGTCGGCGATCTGTCCGAATCTGACACGAAACAAGTTGCGTCGGCGCTGGCTGAGCTGGAGGCAGCCAAGGAGGAGCTGAGGCAATCGCAGCCGACTTTCACCGGCTCCGTGCCGGTTACGGGGCCTATATCCGCTTTCATAAGTCTTGTGAAGCCGTCGTACGGCGGCGGAGTCATCCAGATTGTCGAGATCGTTCTGGCCGTGGCGGCGTTGCCGACGATCCTGGTCGGTATTGCGGCAAGTATGATGGGCGTAAAGAGATGGGGGCGGATACCGGCGTTCCTCGTCCTATTTCCTGCCGCGCTTGTTACGCTTGTGGCATGGAAGATGGAGGCGCCCGTGGGCTTCCCTGTGCTGATGGTATCCCTTATAGCGTTTAGCATCAAATCAGTTATCGGGATGATAGCTAAAGCGAGACAGCTCAGCAGGTAGCGCAGGCAACTCATCAGCTTAGGGTGTCTTGGAGTTATGCTTCACACTAGTTGCGGCAGTAGCGTGCGGCCGGAGGCGATTGTGTGGAGTATGGGCAAGTAGAGGGTTGTCAGCGCCACCGGCAGAAAGAAGTGTGTTGGATGCGGTGCGGAATAATTGCTATTCTTTAAATATGAAAAGTATCAAAACCGAGAAAGAGCTGGCTGACACCATAGCTGAGAAGCGCTTTCGCGTGAGTATTTTTGGTTCGGCCCAGACGAAGAAAGAGGAGCCCGTCTACCAGGACATCTATGAGCTTGGCAAAGAGATCGGCAGCATGGACTTTGACCTTGTCACGGGTGGAGGCCCGGGGCTGATGGAAGCAGCGAACGCGGGCCATCAGGCCGGCTCTATCGACAGTGACTCACATTCTATCGGCCTGACCATCAAGCTGCCTTTTGAAGTGGGCGCAAACCCTCACCTCGACATCGAACAACACTTCACGCGGTTTTCCAACAGGCTGGACACGTTCATGATCCTGTCACAGGTCTGCGTGGTTGCGCCGGGCGGCGTAGGCACATGCCTGGAGTTCTTTTACACATGGCAGCTCACCCAGGTGAACCACATCTGCAACATCCCCATCATTCTCTACGGTGACATGTGGGAAGGCCTTTTGGAGTGGCTCGAAAAGGTTCCGCAGGCACGGGGCATGATAGGCGCGCGTGATATGGACAACCTTCTTCTCGCAGAGGACCGCGCAACGGTTATGAGAAAGATCACCCAGCTCTACGAAATCTACGAGAGCGAAGGCGACAACTTCTGCCTGAACTACAGGAAGTACAAGCTCGACTAGAATCATTGTCGGGAGCAGTCAACCGATAAAGGCTAGTTTTCGTATTCTGTGCCCGTGGTCAGGGCGTCGAGGGCGTCAAAGGGGTTTGCGATTGATGGGGTGCTGTCGGGCTCGCTGCTTTCTGCGTTGGCGGCTCTCCCGCCAAGTCCTTTTTCGTGTTCATGATCGTGGCAGTAGATGCAGAGGAGCTCCCAGTTACTTCCGTCGGGCGGATTGTTGTTGTGGTTGTGGTCCTTGTGATGGACGGTAAGCTCCTTAAGCCGCTTCCCTGAGAACTCACGGGCGCATGAGGCGCAGATATGCGGGAAGAGCTTGAGGGCCCTGGCGCGGTAGCCTGAGTTCCTGGCCTCCCTGTCACGATGCAGCTCCTCGAGCAGCTGCGCGCGCCTCTCAGGCGAAGCTTTCTTTTTAGGTCTCATCGATTCGCAATATACAGAACAGGAGGGGGCTTTGAACAGAAGGGAAATGGGCGAATGTGTTCTACAGGAAAGAAGGGAAGGATATGGCGGAGAAATGGACTATGGAAAAGGTAAATTCTTATCAGCTACAGCGCTTCCCGGTGCCAGTGGTAAGTCAGGATCTTCTGGGCCAGGCGGGCAGCAGTGTATTCGCTGACGTTTGAGCCGGGCAGGGGAGACAGCTCGACAAGATCGGCCGAGACGACACTCTTCCGCCGGACAACCTCCTTAAGGATATCAATGACCATGTACCAGTCCAGCCCTCCGGGTTCCGGGGTTCCTGTACCCGGCATGATCGAGGGATCAAGGGCATCGACATCCACTGAAATGTAGACATCATCGGTGAGCTGCCTGCATATCTCTGCTGCTATCTTGCGCGCCGGCTTTTCAAGCATGTAGCGGGCAAAGAAGACGGGAAGCTTCGATCTTCGCGCCACATCGAGTTCCTCTTCACAGAGACTGCGGATTCCGGCGTGTACAACGGGGATGCCCTGTTCCATAACCCTCTTCATAACAGAAGCGTGGGAATACCTGCTGCCCGTGTATTTGTCCCGCAGGTCCAGGTGGGCATCCAGGCACAGCACCGATAGTTTTCTGTGGCTTTCGGCGGCGGCACGAATGAGCGGCTCCGACACACTGTGCTCACCGCCAACCGCCATCACAAATCGCCCGGCTTTCTGCAGTTTTGCCGCCGCGCTGTAGATCGCCCGCATGGCAGCGGCCGGAGTCTTGCTTCCGAGCTTCAGCGCCGGGAGTGTTTGAACCGGAACATCTATTGGCAGAAGCAGTTCCTCGTCCACGGTGTCTATCTCGTGGCTTGCTTTGATTAACGCAGCAGGGCCCCGGGAAGTGCCTTTTCCGTAGGAGGTGGACTTCTCGTAGGGTATCGGAAGCAGGGCGTAAGGGGATTTGCGTGAACGCGCTGCGGCTTTTGGAATGTCCAGGAAATGGGGCATCTAGCTCTACCTCTCGAAGTAAGTGTAGCCTTCGAGACCACTCTTAAAAGCGGACACCAGATCGCTGTGGTCCGTTTCGGACAGCCGCCCGCTGTCCTTTGCGCGACTTGCGCGCGCACGGATCTTTCGCATCATCTCGCGGGGCTTGTATTCGACATAAGACAGAACTTCGCCGACAGAGTCGCCGGGAGTCTCCCGGATGATCTGGGGCTGGCCCTCTGAGTCGATCCGAATATGTATGACGTTCGTCGTGCCAAGCAGGTTGTGCATGTCGCCCAGGGTCTCCTGGTAGGCCCCTACCAAAAAGACGCCCAGATAGTATTCCTCCTTATTGAGCTCGTGTAACGGGAGGATCTTCCTTACGTCGTGGAGGTCGATAAACCTGTCTATCTTGCCGTCAGAATCGCATGTGATATCAGCGATTACGCCCTGCCGCGTGGGGTTTTCGTTGAGCCTGTGAATCGGCATGACAGGAAACAGCTGGTCTACGGCCCATGAGTCAGGCAAAGACTGGAAAAGGGAGAAGTTGCAGTAATAGACGTCTGAAATCGCCCGATCAAGGTCAGCCATTTCGTCAGGAATGTATTTCCTGTCCCGTGCGATGTCCGCGATCCGCCGGATGATGTGCCAGAAGACGTCCTCTCCAGTGGCCCGCTCCCTGATCGAAGCGTCCCCGTGCAGGAACATGGCGCGCAACTCGTCACGGTAGTAGACAGCGTCGTGATAGATCTCCTGGTAATTGCGGGGCGTGAGGGTGTTGCGGGCATCTATCAGGTTGAGCAGCATCTGGTTGGAATGCTCCGGGAGTTCGTCCGGGATCCTGTGCGGCTCAAAGCGGCGTACATCGAGAACATTGAAAACCAGCACGGAGTGATGAGCGACTGTGGCCCGCCCTGACTCGCTTACGATCATCGGATGCGGGACCTCATGCTCGTCAGCTGTTGCCATTACGACCTCTACCACATCGGCGGCATACTCCTTCATCGAATAATTGGAGCTGCTCGCGAAATTTGTGTGGGAGCCGTCATAGTCAACAGCCAGGCCGCCGCCGATATTGAGGATGCCCATCGGCGCACCGTCGGCGGCAAGGTCCACATAGAAACGGCATGCTTCCCGGAGGGCATTCCGGATACGTCGTATGTCGGAGACCTGACTGCCTATGTGGTAATGCAGAAGCTGCAGGCGATTCAGCATGCCTTCTTTTTTGAGTTTGTCCACAACATCGACTATCTGCGAAGCGTCGAGCCCAAACTTGCTGCGATCTCCGCCGGACGAGTCCCAATGACCACCGGCCCTGCTCGAAAGCTTGGCTCTAACACCCAGGGTGGGGGTTACGCCGAGGGCACGGGCGCGCTCGATGATGAGGTCCAGCTCGTCAGGCATTTCGATTACAATCACCACGCGCGAACCCAGCTTGCCCGCGTAGAGCGCGAGGTCGATAAACTCCTCGTCCTTGTATCCGTTGCATATGAGCAGTGCCTTGGGGTTCCTGTTGTTCGCGACTGCGGCGATGAGTTCGGCCTTGCTGCCTGCCTCCAGGCCATGATGGAACTTGCGGCCGAACTCCATTATGTCCTGCACCACAAGCTGCTTCTGGTTGACCTTGATCGGGAAGACCGCCTGATAACCGCCTTTGTACCGGGCTTCCTTCATAACCGTCGCGAAGCTGCTGTTGAGCTCGCGTATCTGTCTTGCCAGTATGTCCGCAAAGCGGATCAGCACCGGCATGCTGCAGTCTTTGCCGGCAAGCTCCTTGACAGTGTCATACAGGTCAATTGTCGCCTCACTGCCCGGGCCTCCAGGCTTCACCAGGACGTGCCCGTCCTCCGATATGTCGAAATATTGAGCACCCCAGTTCCTGATGAAATAGGTTTCGGCCGAATCTTCACTGGTCCATCTGGAAAGGGCGTTAGTCTTCATAGGCAGCCTGAGGCGTGCTACATCTCGTAAGTTCCCGGACGAGTGTCGTCATAGGACTTGGCTCTAACCTTGGCGTTTTCACGTTTGTGCCACGCACCTTCAAGGAATGTCCAATTGTCCAGTTCAACGTGCACGCGTTTGATTTCCTTGATGCGGTTAATTTCACGAAAAATATTTTCCATGAGCTGGCTGTCCAAATCGTGCTTCACACCTCGAAGCAGCTGCATGTTGCCTCGTATAGTGACGTTCCCTGATCGACTGTAGATTCCCACACGACCCAGGTCGATCCAATGCCTTACGAGCACTTTCCGGATGTCTTGGTTGTTCTTTAGGTCTTGCTGTGGCATTAGTCTTTGAGTTCTTCTGCTGCTCCGACCAGTGCTTCTACCTTTTCGAAAAGAGCCTCGAGGTCGAACGGTTTATAAATCATGTCTGTTGTCCCATCGGCGAATTCCGACTGCCACATCTGGGCTATTTCTTCCGACTCCGCGTTAAACCAGCGGGGATATGCGGTAACAAAAAGAACAGGCATATCCTTTGTCTTCCGGATTTCCTTGAAGATGTCGAATCCGCTGATCTTTGGCATGCGCACATCCAGCATCGCGAGGCAAATGTCGTCTCGTTCCCTGAGGATCTTCAGCCCCTCTTCCGGGTCACTGGTGATGATGAGCTCATAGCCTTTGCCCTCCAGCGCATTCGACATGCAGCTGAGCATCGCCGGTTCGTCGTCGATGGAAACGATCTTCTTCATTTAACTAACCTCGCTTTCAAGCAGAAAATGGTAACATTCCCACCGCTGATATCACGCTTTTTTTTGTACTGCTAGAGCTGATCAAATGGCGATTCCGTGTCCTCCGAAAGGCGGGAACGCTCGGAGGGGCCTCTCTCGTAAGGGGGAGGGGAGATGATTACCTCGTCTTCGCCGCCTGGGTCCCCTGCGGGCGGCCGCTGCCCGGAAGCCGCCCGAACCCAGTCCCAGAAGCCGAACTGGCGGCCCCGTTCCTGCATCAGTACCATGCGGTATTCATTGGTAGCCGCAAAGTATATGAATATCGCTATTGCCACGAGGATGAAGCGAAGCTCCAGCAGCCCCCAGACTCCGAAACACAGTGCGGCGAACTTGCCTATAGACGCGGCTACCTGCGTGGCTTTAAGCCGGCCCATAAAGGGGGTGAGCGCGGCGCGCAGTACGCGTCCGCCGTCCATCGGGAAGGCGGGTATCATATTGAAAACTGCCAGTGCGCAGTTCACCACGCCCAGGAAGAAGAGCAGGTCCCAGCCCAGGCCGGGAATCGCCGGCAGGGGGAAGCGCAAGCTGGTTACTATCAGGGAGCCACCCAGTGCCGCGCTTACGGCCGGTCCTGCAATTGCCATCAGGAACTCGTCGAGCGGCTTTCGAGGGATGCTCTCCATCTGGGCCACCCCGCCCATGAACATAAGCGTTATCTCACGTACGCGGCACTTCTTGGAGAGTGCCACAACTGAGTGCCCGAGCTCGTGAAGGGAAATGCTTACAAGCATTCCAAGCCCAACGAGGATGCCGTAAGGGAAGGGGAAGTCCATTACATACATCAGGAGCAGGACAATTACCGATATGTGCAGCTTGATCGGAATTCCGAATATCGTCGCTATTTTGTATGAAGCTCTAAACATTTCTGTATTTCCACCGACTTAAAACTGTATCAAGTAAAGACAGCTGACCGCAAGCGGAGAGAAAGTCGGCAGTGCGGGCTATTCGCCGATCATGGCGAGGAACTGGGCCTCATCTATCACCCGAACGCCCAGTTTCTCCGCTTTCGCGAGCTTTGATCCCGCCTCGGAGCCGGCAAGGACGAATGACGTCTTCTTGGAGACGCTTGAGGTGACCTTTCCGCCCTGGGCCCTGATCTTTCCGCCTGCTTCATCCCGGGTCATTGACGGAAGTGTTCCTGTAAGCACGAACGTTTTTCCCGCAAACAGGTCACCTGACGGCGCCGCAGATTTCAGTCTCCGCGTGTTAATGCCCTGGGCCTTAAGCCTTCTGATCAGCTCAGAACTTCCTGGGCCCCTGAACCAGTGCGCGATGCTTTCTGCAACGATGGGGCCTATATCCTGTATTCCGGTCAGCTGGTCGTTTGACGCTGATGCCAGTGCGTCGATATCCTCGAAAGCGTCTTCAAGGGTCTGCGCCGAGCGGGCCCCGACATGTCGAATTCCGAGGCCAAAGATCAGGCGCCAGAAGTCGCGCCCCTTGCTGGCCTCCAGACCGTCGATAAGGTTCTTCGCGGATTTCACGGCCATTCGGTCCAGCGCGGCAACATCCTCCTGCTTGAGGTCGTAAAGATCGGCCGGATCCTTGACGCCGCACGAGTCAACAAGCTGGTCTACAAGCACGTTTCCAAGCCCTTCAATATCCATCGCGCCGCGCGAGGCGAAATGCCGGATCCATCTCTTGATCTGTGCCGGACACTGTAGGTTTTCGCATCGGTAAGCTGCCTCGCCCTCGCGGCGCGTGGCCCGCTCGCCGCAGATTGGGCAGGCCTGGGGCATTACAAAGACCTTTTCAATGCCCTTTCTGGCGGCAACATTCACTGAAACCACCGCTGGGATGACTTCTCCTGCCTTCTCGATGACTACAGTGTCACCTATCCTGATGTCTTTGCGCTCTATTTCGTCGGCATTGTGGAGGGTGGCGCGGCTTATGGTCGAGCCCGCGAGAGGGACCGGCTCAAATTCGGCGACGGGGGTGAGGGCTCCGGTGCGGCCCACCTGCACGGTAATCGCCTTGATAACGGTTTCCGTCCGCTCCGGCTCATACTTGTATGCTATTGCCCAGCGTGGGCTCTTTGCGGTGCTGCCGAGCTGGCCGTAGAATTCCCGCTCGTTCACCTTGATTACGCCTCCATCTATCTCGAAGTCAAATGCGTGCCTCAGGTCCTTCAGTTCATTCAGCGCCTCCAGGACTTCTCCCATGGAGTCGCAGACCCAGAGCCTGGGGACGGTCTTGAGGCCAAGCCCGGAGAGGCAGCTTGTCAGCTCCTCATGGGTCGCAAAAGGCTCTTCGGACGTTTCTCCTACCGCATAGAAGACCGCGTCCAGCGGACGCTCCGCAACAGTCCGTGGATCGAGCAGCTTTAGAGATCCCGCGGCGGCGTTGCGTGGATTGGCGAAAGGTTCCTGCCCTTCCAGTTCACGCTGTTCGTTGAGGAGCCTGAACGCCTCGCTTGGGATATAAACTTCTCCGCGCACCTCGAGGATGTCTGGCGGCTGCGATGTGGCCAGCTTGAGCGGCACCGACTTGATGGTTTTGATGTTAGAGGTGATGTCATCGCCTTTCCTTCCGTCACCGCGCGTGCTTCCAAGCGCCAGAATGCCGTTTTCATATCGCAGCGAGACCGCAACCCCGTCAATCTTCGGCTCGAGGGCGTAAGTGAAGGCACGGTCCTCCATGAGTTTTCGGGTTCGAGTGTCGAATTCAAGCAGTTCGTCCGGTGAGTAAGTGTTCGCAAGGCTCATCATCGGAACGGTATGGGTGATTTGCGAGAAGCCGTCGATCGGCGCTCCACCGACCCTCTGCGTTGGGGAGTCAGGTGTTATCAGTTCGGGATGCCCGGCTTCAAGCTCTTCCAGTTCTGCGTACAGGGCGTCATAATCCCTGTCGCTTATTTCGGGGGCCGCCTTGATGTAGTAAAGGAAGTTGTGCCGATTCAGCTCAGAACGCAGTTCCTCTATTCTTTTCCTGGTATCTGTGGTGCTCATGGGCGTGGGTGTGGTGATGGGGCGAGGGGATGGACGGGGATCACCTGTTCATTTCCTCCACAGGATCTACACCAAGTGCGTCCTTGATTTCTTCACGGAACAGGCACGCGGCAACTATTATCCACCACATGATAAGCAGCACCCAGACCGGTATTCTGATCCATGGAGGAACAGAGAGCGTGCTTTTCATGGGCTTGCTCTTGCCCGTCGCGGTACCGCTCTTCATTGCTTTTTGCAGGGCGGCAGGCGCAGTAATGGACGAAATGGTGCTTAGTTCTTCCCAGCCTGGCTTTATGCTCACAAGCTTACCATGCGATGCCTTCTTGAGATCGCTGCGCATCTCGTCCCAGTTCGAGTAGCGATCAGACGGCCTCTTCATCATCATTTTCGCGAGGACGAGTCCCATCGTTGCCGGAATGGACTTAACGATCTCGCGCGGGTGAGGTATTTTCTCAGAGATATGCCGCTTCATGGCGTCGATACCTGTTCTCTCGTGAAAAGGCTCCCTGCCCGTGAGGATGTAGTAAATCGTAGCGCCCATGCTGTACATATCGGTACGCGTGTCCAGGTCAGGTTTCTCCTTCGCCTGCTCAGGTGTCATGAAATGAGTGTCTCCGCCCAGGAGCCCCGCCTTGATGAATGCCTCCAGGGTACGCGTGTCGTTGGGGAGCGCCTGGCCAAAGCCTGATATCTTGACCCATCCTTCCTCGCTTATCAGGATTGTGTCAGGCGAGATCGCCTTGTGTACCAGCTTGGCCTTTTCCCAAGCCACCTGCAGGGCTTCGCAGGCCTGCTCGGCAACTTTCACCGCCCTTCGGAAGGGCATGGGACCGTCTTCGTTGACGAGCTCCCTGAGTGTCTTGCCAACAACATGTTCTGTAGCGATATAGAAGATTCCGTTCTCTTCGCCAATGTCAAAGATTTCAACTACATTGGGGTGTTTGAAGTGGGCTACTTCACGCGCCTGGTGTACGAAATCCTTAACTTCACCGATATTGGACGAGAACTTTGGCTCGAGGACCTTAAGCGTTACCACTCTATCCAGTGAAAGCTGGCGTGCCTCGAAAACCTGAACAGCGCCAACATCGCCAATCTTCCTGAGAATCTCAAAACCGGTTATTTCCATGACGATTTCTTATCACAAGGACCTGAACGATTCAACTCCCAACGTCCTCAGGAGCCGGGTGAAGGCCGTCAGCGTAGGCGGGAATGAGAATATGCCTTGTCGGGCGCCGTCTACTGGCCATTGCTGGTGTTGGTTCGGCCCCGGCCATGCATCCTTTCGCGGCGCTGCTTGGCCATATCGCTCTCTCCATGCCGCTCCATCCATTCCTTCATCGGGCGCTCCACATCCCGCCTCATGCGTTGAGGCTGCTGGGTCTGCTGCTGCACGACAGGCCCGCCTGAGAAATAGGGGTCTCTCTTTGCGTTGGACGTCGCGGAAACAATGATCACAATCAGGATGACCAGGCCGATGATTCCAACAGGTATGAGCCACAGCGGCGGCCCACTCGATTTCTTTACAGGCTTGCGCTGCTGTTGCTGGGAACTCGCTGCTCCGGCCCTTGTGGTGCGAGCAGCGCCCGTTACGCGCCTCTTTTGGGCTCCAGCCGCGACCACTATGCGCTTCATCGGCTGCGTGCGTGAAAGGTCTTCCGAAGGGGCCTCCTGTTGGCCCAAACGGATCGGTTTCCGGGGCCCCTGAAGAACCAGATCCCCTGGCGGACCGGACGCTGAAGCGCCCACCTTGCTTAAACTGATTACCCTCTTTGCCATCCCAAAAATTTACCAATGCATAGCCACGAAAGCGACATATAATGCATAAATGGGACAAAAAACCAAGGCGCAATTGCAAAACAATTGCTGATTTTTCGGGAAATTTCTTATTTTCTATGTCTGTGACGTCCCAAACACATTCCTTACGGCTTCCAGGTATCCGTAGCCCCAGAGCTCGTCTGGCAGGAGGTAGCTGCCTTCAGTCCATTCGTTCCAGCTGTTTATTGTCAGGAGAGGCGCCTGATGGGGTCTTTCGTCCAGCCACTGCCTGGCTTTCCTGAGCGCGGCCTCGAAGGCATCGGGAGTCGCGTTTTTGACGACGCACTCCTCTCCGAAGGACGGGTTGCGGTGCGTATTGTCCCAGCCAATAGAGACGTGGGGGTAATAAGTACCGTATGCCGTCTCATTATTCTTCCATGCTTTCATGGCTTTTTCGCACCATTCGCTGTATTCACCATTGCCGCTCGCGTCCATGCAGAACTGGTAGGATGTAGAGCTGTCAAAACCCAGGGCCTGGGCCGTCTGGAACCTCTTGTCCTCAGCCAGCTTGAACCCGGCCTCGACACCGCCGCCCCCTAGTTTCGCAATAGCCTGGATGTCGAGGCCATGCAGCCCTTCATCAACGCATCGCTTTCGCATCCATTCGAAAGCGTCGACTGTTTGCTCTACACCGCCGAGGCCATTTAAAAGGTCCGGATAATTAAAGATCGAGAAGACAGGTTTGCCGTCGATTCGGTAATAACTGTCGAGACCCAGATACTTGTCGACGATCCGGTCGAACATCGGCTCGAGTTCCTCTCTTGCAACCTGTGATCGCCAGAGGACGGGAGCCTTGCCGTCCCAATAGGTGTCCTCGTGCATGTTCCAGAGAGTGTTAACGTCATGATTGGCCCACATCAGGTAGAATTTACAGTCGGTGCCCCTGAGCGCCGGTATCAGTCCCTCGTTAAGCTGCCGCTCGAAACAGGGAGCGTTTTCGTACCAGTACCAGTCCACGATGAAGAGGTTAACGCCATGGTTGAGCGCCAGCTCTACGTGCTGTTTCATGACCGCAGGATCCGCCTCGTCCTGATAGCCCAGAAGGGGAACACGCGGCATTTGATGGCCCGGAAAGCGCGGGGTCGCTCGCCGGACGGTGTACCACTCGCCGTCTTTTTCCGGCCAGAAGTGTTCACAGCGCGGTTCGTAATGATAGGAGGGCCAGATATAGGCTGCTACATCGTATCGTCTGTCTGTCATTTTACGCTTCCTGAAGGACTTTGAGGGAGACTTCTTCGACCATGTCCCTGGTCTTTTCCTTGTAGGCGACCATATGCGGCGCCGCCAGATGATCACGCAGGGCATCCAGGCTTTCCCATTTTTCGATTACGGTGACCATATCGCCGTCAAGCTTCTGCGGAGGAAGGTCCGCCTCTATGTCGACCGCAGGAAAATATTCAATGCAGCCTGCTTCCTCTCGCACGGCCGGAACATTGGCTTTGAACATCTCGATGAATTCCGAAACATGGTCCGGCTTGACTCGAATTGACGCAAGTACACTTATCATAACTCTTCTCCTTTTGTTTGTCTGAAAGAGTATATCAATCTGACCGCCGTGTCGCTGGCGAACCTTCCTTTACAGCAATGCATGGCTTGTCGGTCCGCCCCGCCACTTCTATCGTTGTGTGTCGGACCTCCGGAATGCATGCAAGCAAAGCCCTGTAATGGTCGGGATGCTTTGGGTAATGAGTATTTATGCTGGCGGCCACGCTGAGGGCATTGCTGCCGACATGCCAAACATGCAAGTCTGAGACCCGGTTGTCCGCATCAGACTCGAGGCACATCTTGATCTTGTTCCTGGTCTCTGTGTCAACGCCGGCGTCAAGCAGAGTCCTTCCGCATTCACGAAGAAGGGCAATAGCCCATATTGCAATTAGTGCTGACCCCACGAGCGCGACGGCCGGATCCATCCAGCGAAGGCCCCAAAAATGCACACAAACGAGGGCTGCCATTGCTAGCAGCGATGTGAGCGCATCCGCAATGACATGGACCAGCGCGGCCCTGAGGTTGTGATCATGATTGTGCTTGTGACCATGGGATTTGTGAGTGGACCCGTGTAGGAGGATGGCGCTCAGAACATTCACCGCAAAGCCAATACTCGCCACAATCAGGGCCTGCGAAAACTGTATTTCCACAGGATTGACGAACCGGGAAGCGGCTTCCACGGCCATGCCCGCCGCGATGGAAGCGAGGACTATGGCGCTGGTGAACCCGGCCAGGGAAGCTACTTTGCCCGTGCCAAAGCAAAATGAGGGATCGTTGCTGTGTTTCCGCGCAAACCGATAAGCGAAAGCCGCTATTCCAAGTGCAAACATGTGGGTGCCCATGTGCCACCCGTCTGCCAGGAGGGCCATCGAGCCGGAAAGCCAGCCCACAGTGATCTCAGCAATCATAGTCGCTGCAGTGATAACTGCGACCCACATCGTCCTGCGCTCGGCGGTCGCGCTGTCTTCAGCGAAGAGGTGAGAGTGAGTAATCCTGTCAGTGTCTTGGGTGTGCATCAGCGGCAATAAATATACGGGTTCAGTCGTTAGCGTCCTTCTTCAGGCCGACCACAGAATGATAGGCCGGCTTGGGTTTGCCGTCCCTGTCGAAAAGAAGCGGATAGCTTGTCCTGCCCTTGATTGGCCAGTTGTTCAGCCAGGAGTCGCTGTCGGCAACTCCCCAGAAAGTCACTCTTTTTACCTTGTCGCTGTGTTTCACAAAAACCTGAAAGATGTCGGCATACCGCTTCGCAAGACGCTGCTGCATCTCATCGGGCAGTCCTTCAGTGTAAGGATTCATTGATTTGTCCTGCTCGAAGCGCTTGGAGACATCAGCGCCATACATCCCGGCCTTCCTTGGCAGGACATCAATGTCCAGCTCCGTGATGTGAACGTCAACGCCTGTCTCGGCGAAAGCGACGATGCTGTCTTCAATCTGTCTGGGTGAAGGCCCATTGATTGACCAGTGGCCCTGCAGGCCAACGCCGTCAATGCGTATGCCTTTCTTCTTCAGGTCCCGGACCATCCGGATAACGCCGTCCCTCTTGCCTTTGCCGGTCATCGAGTAGTCGTTGTACAAGAGTTCAACATCGGCAGGCAGCTCTTCGTCTGCGATTCGAAAGGCCTGTTCGATAAAGTCGGGGCCGATGATCTTTGTCCACATGCTGTCGCGGAGTTTGCCGTTTTCCATGATTGACTCATTTACCACGTCCCAGGCGTCGATCCGGCTGCCGTAACGTTTCGCCACATGCCTTACGCGTTCCCGCATCCTGGCCAGAAGCTCGTCACGCGTCAGCTGTTTGCCCGTATCGTCCTCAAAGACCCATTTTGGTGTCTGGTTGTGCCAGAAGAGTACATGGCCGACCACATACATGTTATGTTTATTGCCAAACTCCACGTAGGCATCGGCAAGGTCATAGTTATACACGCCGGGCTTAGGGTTGAAAGGGCCCCATTTCAGCATGTTGCATGAAGAAATACTGTTAAACTGCCGGGCGACAAGAGCCGTCCTTGGCTGCTGCGAACCGGTGAAAGACCTCTTGCTGATAGCTGCGCCCATGAGGAAATCATCTGCGAACGTCTGTTTGAGCGTCTTCATTTCTGGTTGCCCTTCATTGGCATAACCGGCAGTAACGGTCAGTAAGAGTGAAGTTATGACTAAAGATCGATTATTCATGCACTTATTCCTGTCTTCTTGTGATAGGCACGCAGACGCAGCATCATAAGGTATTACGGCCTCTGCAGTCGTCGACTCTGCCCTAAGGCAACAGAATAGGGCCATCAAGCTTCAGTTGCAATCCAGATTGACAGCGCTGCAGCAGTCCCCGGTTAACCCGCGCGAAACCAGCGCAGGAGCTCGCCGGCAACGAGCTCATGGCCGGTCCGGTTCGGATGGTTTGACCACGACAGGATGTCGGAAATGTCCCGGTCAGAAATAAACTTCGTGCACGCGCCAAAGCTGTCTGCGAGGCCGACTCCGAAGTCCTCCGCGAGCGTGCGTATCTGGGCAGCGTGCTGACCGAGCAGAGTTTTGTCTTCGCCCTTGTAAGATGCGGCCTGGGTGGCGTCAAGGGTAGGGGTAAGGAGGATGATTTTGGCGCCGTGCGCCGATCCCGCCTCAATCATTGTTGACCATGCGTCGCGCGCCTTCTCGAGTCCGATGCCGCGGTCATTAAGCCCGTAATCTATGGTTATGATGTCGGGGCGATGGCACAGAACGTCACGATCAAAGCGGTTGGCTCCGGATTCGGAGTTCTCTCCGCCGACGGCAGAGACTATGACGTTAATGACGGCAAAGGGGAATCGCTGCTTAAGGCCGGCATGCAGAAGGTGAGGGTAGGCATTCATTGTGTCAACCATCGGAGTCGCGAAGTAGCCCGCCGGAACGCTGTGTCCATGGCAGACGATGTTCACGGTCCGGTTCTCCGGCCAGTGGGTCCGGAGGAGCCCGCATACTTCAGATAGATAAGAAGCCCTGTCAGCAGCGCTCATTCTCTACATCTCCTTCTTGAGTTCCATCCAGAGCATAAGTGATTTGCAGCCCCCAAAGGCAATTGAGATTGCGGCCGCCTCTTCGATCTCTTCCTTGCTGATTCCCATCTCGAGCGCCTTCTTCACGTGCATCTTCGAGCATGGCACACACTGTACGCCTATGCTCAGTGCCAGCGCAATAAGCTCTTTGGAGACAACATCAATCGCGCCCGGCTGCAGTGTTGATGATATGAAATTCTTGAACTTCTGGATAGGATCGCCGGCTTCCCCCGTTGGGGCGTCGTGCGTGCAGCATGCTTCATTCGTCATTTCATTGTCCTCCTCATCCTTTGCGGACGATGGTTTGCCTGTTGTCTTTTCATTTGGATTGGTTGTTGAGTCGATCGAGCTCTTGATGATTATTCTGCCTTCAGACGCTTCGGTGACGCGGCCTATTACTGACGCGTAGCCCACGCCCTGGTCATGCATTTTCTGCAAGGCCTCGTCTGCGCGTTCGGGCGGGAAGAATATGAGCAAACCTCCGGAAGTCTGGGCGTCATAAAGTATGGCCCTGACGTGTTCCGGAATGCTCTCATCGAATTCAGTGACGGGCGCGCTGTATTCGGCATTTCGTTCGTTGGCGCCGGAATACATGCCGCCCTCGGCGTATTCCATCACGGACGGCAGCAGCGGCAGCGCCTCAGTGCTGATTTCGACAGTCACGCCGCTCTCCTTTACGACCTGCGCCATGTGTCCGAGGAGCCCGAACCCCGTTACGTCGGTACAGGCGTGTGCCCCGCATTCCGTCATGATCTCCGACGGAATCCGGTTAAGCGTGGACATTGATTCGGAAAGGGCGGCTATTGACTCGGCAGATGCCTTGTTGATCTGGTCCGCCAGGGAAATGATTCCGGTGCCCAGGGCCTTGGTCAAGACTACCACATCGCCGGGCTGCGCGCCGCTGTTTGTGATTAGCGCGTCTTTACCGATAAGACCTGTAACCGCGAAGCCGAACTTGATCTCCTCGTCATTGATACTGTGCCCGCCGAGCAGGATGGTGCCGGCTTCCTTGAGCACTTCCATTCCGCCCTTGATAATGTCAGCCATGACCTCGTGCGGAAGGGAGTAGATCGGGAATCCAATTATCGACAGGGCAGTAACGGGCTTTCCGCCCATGGCGTAGACATCGCTGAGGGAATTGCACGCGGCGATACGTCCGAAGGTGTGCGGGTCGTTGACGCCAGGCGTAAAGACGTCTACCGTCTGGACAACCGCGGTGTCGTCTGTAAGCTGAAACACGCCGGCGTCATCGGCAGTTGCTATACCGACCAGCAGTCGAGGGTCATTTACCTCCGGGAGGAGTTTGAGCACTTCGTGCAGGTCTTTCTGTCCGATCTTGCTGGCGCATCCGGCGGCCCTCACAAAATCCGTCAGGCGCACACCTGACGAGGACCTTTCCACGGGCTCCCGCTCCCCGGCGCAGGTGCATATGTTCTTCTCTTCAAAGAGTGGGCAGGGGCACGGCTTCTTCGGGTCGCATACGCAGTGGCCCAGCTTGATAGAGCGGGTCATCACTCTCTTGCGTTTTTCCTTAGGGTCCATATTAGGTTCCTTTACTTCAGTATTCTGCTGTTTCCAATTCGCTTCGTGAGCCCCTTGCCGTCCCAGTATTCAAGCAGTGGAATAGCATATTTACGGGATGAGTCTATCAGGTTCTTGAAGGATGCCGCGTCAAGCGAGTCATGTTCGGCGAGATAGTCGGAGATTATGGCCTTCGATTCCTCGATGACATCTTCATGCAGAATGACTCCGCTGCCGATGTCGACCAGCCTGCCGGTTTGCAGGAGGTAGTTCATGATCTTGCCGGAAGCCTTTTCGGGTGCAGCAACCCTTTCTGGCACCTCGTCCCTCCGTGGACTCTTGAAGCGTGTTTCAGAGTAAAGGCTGAGTATCTTTTCCGCTATCTTCGCCTGCGCGTCAGAGAGTGCCGGCGCCATGGAGGTTATGAAATAGCCGTGAGTGGAGCGGGTGATGACCTTCTTTTCTATGAGCGATTCAAGGGCCATGTCCATGATATCGTGATTGGCGGACAGCGATGAATAGATCTCTTTCTTCGAAAAACCCGCCGACAGCTGCACTTCTTTGTGAAGGGCCGTAATGCGGTCTACGATCACTGTTTCGGCCCTTTCTATCATGTCTTTGCTCACATATTTGCGCTTGGCTGTCAGCCTGAGCCTGCCGCTTTCAATAAGTTTCGAAATGTCCTCGCCCAGGGCGTCCTCATGGAGCAGCGCAGCTTTTGCGATGTCATCGAGGCCGAGCGGAATGGGGCTCTCAGTTGAGAAGGCCTGCATAATCGTATCGGACACGCTGTCCATGACACGCTCCTTTTCTTCGAGCGAGTTGGCCCAAGAGTCGCTGTGTCTTCTGCGCAGGCGCTTGTCGTCAGGTGAGACGACATAGCCGCCCCCTACAGTCGTGATGGGGCTGAGGGTCCTGAGTATGAACGAATCGCCGGGTGCGGCAACCACGCCGCGTTTCATCTGGAGCTGCGCGTATGTCTCCTCACCCGGTTTGAGCGGTTCGTTAGTGGGCAAAACAAGATGGCCGGGGACATCCGACGTTCCCAGGTGCAGGCGTATCTGCTGTCTCGGCTTGAGCGGTTTCCCGACGGAGGGCAGGGAAAAGAAGCGCACGTCGAAGAAGCGCGCGGATTCGAAGAACCCCGGAGCGCAGAGCTGCATTCCCCGGTGCAGCTCGGTATGCTGGATGTCCGCCAGGTTTATAGCAACACATTCCCCGGAAAGGCCTTCCCTGGATTTCTGGCCGTAGACCTGCAGCCCCTTTACTCTCACCTTCCGCCCTTCAGGCAGAAGCTCGAGCGTGTCTCCCTGTGTGATCCGGCCTGACACCGGGATGCCCGAGACGATCGTGCCCAGGCCCTTCAACACGAACGCGCGCTCAACGTGCATTCGGAATGGGCCGGAAGATTCTCGCTCAGCCATATGGTCTACGAGTTCAACAAACTTCGTATAGAACTCATCGTATCCTTCGCCAGTCTTCGTTGAAAGGGGCACGATGGGCGCGCCGTCGAGGAAGCTCCCGGCCACAAGCTGCTCCGCCTGGGCCCTGACTGTCTCGACGCGGGCGCTGTCGACAAGGTCTGTCTTTGTGATCGCTATCATGCCTGCCTTGATTCCAAGGAGGCGGACAATATGGAAATGCTCAATGGTCTGCGGCATAACGCCGTCGTCAGCAGCTATAACGAGCAGCACAACATCAATGCCTGTGGCTCCAGCGACCATGTTGTGGACAAATTTTTCGTGCCCTGGCACGTCCACGATCCCGATTCTTCGATTGTCAGGGAGGATGCATGTGGCGAAGCCAAGGTCAATGGTCATGCCGCGTGACTTCTCTTCAGGAAGTCGGTCCGTATTGCAGCCGGTGAGGAAGATGGTCAGCTGCGTCTTCCCATGATCTATATGCCCTGCCGTACCGACCGTGAGGCAAACGGTACGGGCGTCAGGGCTTTCCTGGGCCTGTGGTGCGCCCCCGCCGCATGCTGTCTTCCTGGCCTTGCTCATAAGTTTTCAGCTGTCTTGATTATTGCCTTTTCATCCTGCTCTGTAACTGTTCGCACATCCAGTATGAACGTTTCTTTTTCTATCCGGCCGAACACCGGAGTCGGCGAGTTGCGGAACGAGGATGCGAGCGCCTGCGCTGACAGTCCGTCAGCAGTTATTGAAACTCCGCTGGACGGCAGCTCGGCGCCGGGCAGTGAGCCGCCGCCGAGGATCGAGGTGGTTTCTACGGCCTCAACCTTCCAGCCGGGCTGGGTCCTGCTAAGCTCGTCAGCAATCCGCTTTGCCTGTCCGGTGATGTCGGCCGGCTGCCTGGCAAGTGTCGCGTAGAGGGGGTGTTTCCGTTCCAGCAGCTCCGGCTGGGTGAAGAGCTTTAGTGTTCCTTCCAGTGCCGATAGAGTCAGTTTGCAGATTCGCAGGATCCTGTACATTGGGTCCTTGCGGATCTTTTCAATTATCTCCTTCTTTCCGACGATCATGCCGCCCTGCGGCCCGCCGATGAGCTTGTCTGTGCTGAACAGCGCTACGTCCGCGCCGGCTTCAAGTGATTCCCGGACCGTTACTTCGTGCGGCAGGCCGTAGTTCTCCGTATTGACGAGCGCGCCGCAGCCGAGGTCGTCAACCACCGTGACGCCGTGCTTCTTTCCAATTCCGGCGATCACATCGATTGTCACTTCCTGTGAAAACCCCACAATGCTGTAATTGCTCTTATGTGCCTTGAAGAGCACGGCGGTTTTGTCGCTTACAGCAGATTCGTAATCCTTCGGGTGGGTCTTGTTAGTTGATCCTACCTCATTGAGGACCGCTCCGCTCTCCTTCATGATGTCCGGAAGACGAAAAGAGCCGCCTATCTCGATGAGCTCGCCCCTGGAGACCACGACTTCTCTCCCCCGCGCAAGGGCCTTCAGGACAAGCATCGTGGCGCCGGCACAGTTGTTTACAACTATGGCGTCTTCGGCGCCCGTCAATGCCTTCACCGTTTCAGTCAGGTTGGCTTCGCGGCGTGACCTCTTTCCCGATTCCAGATCGGCCTGGAGGTTGCAGAACGTCGTGCAGTCCGACAGCCTGTCGAGTCCAGCCTGCGGGATAGGGGACCGCCCAAGCCCGGTATGCAGGATTATGCCCGTAGCGTTCACTGCGTGGCGTAATCGCGGCTGAAGGGACAGTTCCAGCCGGCGTTTGCAGTCTGTGACGATAGATTCCGAGGATGTGTCGCCTTTGCCTTTGCTTTTGATTTGCTCGCGAAGGAAGCCAAGCGATTCCTTGATAATTCCCGTAACAATGCTTATGCCGTGCTGCTCGATCTCGGCCTGCAGTTCCGCCTGTTTCAGCAGCACGTCCACGCCCGGTATGCTGCGCAGCAGGGCCGCGTTGCCGCTGTCTTTGTTCTTTGCTTTATTCATTTGAAATCCTCCTTATCACTGATAATATCGCATTCCGCTGGGAGTGAACAGGTACCTGGTGGGCCTCCTGGACTTCAAATCCAGTGTGGGGCTTTAACCGGCCCCGGTTGGGTTCGATTCCCACTCACTCCCGCCACTTTCTGCATCCGCAGAAAGTGCCCCGGCATAGCTCACAGAACGGCGCCGGGCATTCGGTTATATCTTTCGATTTATCCTTCTTCCGCTTTGTCCTTTGCTATTAACGCTGCTCCAAGTGCGCCGGCAAGCCTTGGGTTTTCGATTACGGTTATCTTTACGCCAAAATCCTTTTCAAGCGCCTCATGCAGTCCTTCAAAGAGTGCGGCCCCTCCGGTCATTACCACCGGTTCGCCAACACGCCTGCCGGCCATTGCCTGCACGCGTGATGCTATTGCGGCGAATATCCCGGCCGCGATATCAGCCGGTAGAATCTCCTGTGCAAGGAGGCCTATGATTTCGGTTTCCGCGAAGACGACGCAGGTACTGCTTATTATACATGGCGACTTGGACGCGGCGGAGAGGGCGTCGAGCTCGGCGAGCGGCACCTCGAGCCTGCTGGCCACCACCTCAAGAAAGCGGCCAGTTCCCGCCGCGCAGCGGTCGTTCATGGCAAAGTCATGGACCCGTCCTTTTTCGTCGAGCTTGATCAGCTTGCTGTCCTGGCCGCCAATATCGATGATGGTGCGCGCATCGGGGGCAATATGTGCCGCGCCCCTTGCATGGCATGTGATTTCAGAAAACGTAGTGTTGGCCAGTTCTATATGGTCCCTGCCGTATCCCGTTGCGACGGTCATTGCGACATCGGCGCGCGCAAGGCCTGCCCCTGCTATGAGGTCAGCGGCCAGGGCCTCGGCAAGCTCGGCCTGTTTCACGCCCTGGTCGACCACCCCCGAGTCAATTACTTCGCCATCGCCTGAAAGCAGGACGGCCTTGATGGTCCTTGACCCGGCGTCTATCCCAAGAAATGCTCTTCCTTTACTCATTGACTGGTCCTGCGCGCGATGACTGTTTCCCTCAGGGCCTCCAGGCGGCCTCTCATGGACTGCTCGTAGGCGTCACATACCGGAGGAATCTCCAACTCAAGCACCGGAATGTCAAGCTCTTCGCCCGCCAGCTCCTTTATAATGCTGCCCTCGAAGGCGCAATGGCTTGCTCCTGGAATCCTTGAAACCACGATGCCCTCGGCTCCCAGCCGACGGCTTTCGGCCGTTATCATTCCCGCGCGGTCACGCGTGGGGCCGATCATCGGGTCCGCGAGAACGCACATTGCCAGTGCTTCAAGCGGAGGCAGGTCTTCGGGTATTGCTGAAAGGGAATGAGTGAACATAAAGTCAGTGCCGCACAGCCGCATTCCGCAGTCTTCGAGGATGTTCATTGCTTTGATGTCCGAGGGCGGATTCACCCAGAATATCCGGACGGCGTCGGAGTCCGGCTCAACGGCTTCTCGCTGCCTCACTTCAGAGAGAATGGCCTCGAACAGCCGGATACATTCGTCGCGGTCGGAACAGAAATGGATGATAAGCATTTCTGCTATCAGCAGGTCCACGGCGGAAAGAAGGCGCTTCTTTGATGAAAAGACGGCGTTCCTTATTTCCCGAATCAGGGACCGGGCCCTGTTTGCCTCTGTTATCCCAAGACGCAGGGCTTCATCAGTGAGTTCAGATCCCGCATATTTGGAGAGCGCCTTTCTGATTTCAGCGAGCTGTTCCACTACGAAACTAACGAGGGAGGCAGGCGCCGAGAGCCCGCCCTGGAGTGTGACGGATTCCTCGCCGGCTGCTGGAGCCCGCCTGTGCGGCAGTTCCCACCAGTGTATTGCGTGCCCCAGTCCGTTTATGAACTGGGCGAGTGCAGAGAAGTCGTCGCAGGTGGCACCCACAGCGCAAACCATAAGACCAGGCACAGGAAAGTCCGATTCCGCGGCGATGGCTCCTACCATTGCCCTGACCGGACAGACTGATTCATTGATTCCGAGCTCTTCGGCCGCCTTCAGGGCAGAAGCGTTAGCTTCCATGATACAGGGGATCCACCACGCTCCGTCCGGATAGAAAGCAGTAAGGTTGGGAAGCGAATACGCCATCACCGGGACCGTCCCAAGGTCCTTCATGGTTCCCACCAGCCGATGCCCGTCTTCGAGCTTCGCGGACAGCCTCTCGTTTTCGCTGAGCAGGAAGTTCCAGAGCCAGAGCGATGCAGGCGAGGGGTCAAACTTGAGACGGGTAAGGCGAGTGTCGCCTTCCTCCACGTACGCGGTGAGGGGCTTGAGATAGGGCACATGGGCGTCCATGAGTTTTGCGGCGTCTTCAGCGAAGCGCCGGTCCCATTCCTTGACCGTGATCCTGTTGGGTATTTCAGTCATTGCGGCATGTTTCCATAAACGCTTCAAGCCGGGAAATCGCCGAAACCGAGAGTTCCCCAGACGTGAATTCCAGTTCAAGTGTCGGCAGCCCGGTCCACTCCCGTATCCTGATCCCTTCGATCGCCCACTTGTCACACCAGCAGTTGCGCGCGATGATTATTCCTTTCGGGGCGGCACTCTTCAGTTCCAGCGAGAGCCATCGATAAAAGGCCGAGTTGGGGCGGCTGAATGAATCTTTGATTTGCGAGAAATAAGCCTCTCCAAGGGCGTTGATTGTTCCTTCGAGACTTGCTCCCTCGGTGAAATCGTCAAGGCTGGGCGCGAAGGCGGGGCCCGCTTCCATACCGTCAATCGCTATGCACGCCCCATGCTCCTCCAGGATTGCCTCAAATACATCGAATGGAACAGGGAGATGGCTGCCGAGGAGGCAAACAGGTGTGCGCGCCGCCTTTTGGGAGGCTCTTGGCCTGATCGAGGCTGCGGCACCGAGGATAGCTCCGGAGGTGGGCGGGGTGCCGGAGCGAGAGGTAAGAAAGGAAGCCAGGCGCCTCAGCTCGGACTGATAGAGGCGCATTGACGATATGGACGTGGTTGAGGGGACGGTCAGTGTTATGATGTCGCCCCGGTCCTGTTCCAGCAGTTCCGCCGTGCGACGCATCTGGTCACAGGTGGTAGTCATGATCACTGCAGCGAATTCGGATTGTTCAATCATGTCTTCGAAGGCCCGAGACCAGGGGCATCTGCCCTCTGTCGGAACGGGTTCATTTGCAGCCGGGTATTCATCGGAAGGGCTGTAGATGGGAAGGGGCGTGAACCCGCAGGCCTTCACCAGCGGCGCCGGTACCCATGGAGATGAATATGCTGCGGTCAGTGGGTTCATGGCAACTACATTGAGGCTGTTTCGAAGAGCGCCTGCAGCCTGTTGGTTATTCGCGCTGCGTCTGATGGGAAATAGTCAGTTTCTATCTTCATGTAGGGGATCGCGAGCTCATTATCGCAGAATTGCCTGACTGCCCTTGACTCGACGTCGTATGTAAGGCATGCCTGCCACACCACATCTACGATACAGTCGGGACGGTATTCCCGGCAGAGGCCGCGCAACAGCTCAATGCGGCCTGTGTTAGGCGTCATAACGGAGCAGGGGATTTCGAAGTACTTCCGCGCGATCGCGTCCAGCGGGTCGCCTTCTTCAGAGACGGGCTCGATGATCGGTTTCACACCAGTGCAGTTTTCCTGGCAGACAACGATGCCGCCGATGTCTTCAATGATCTTGATGACCTTTTCCGCGCCATGCGGCATCGGGACTCCTGTAACAAGCACGCGCGTTTTGGCCGCGTTGTCGCGCTCTCTTTCTGGAAGCGCCCGGAGTGCTTTCTCGTAGTTGTCGATGTCGGCAGGGATGCAGGATATCAGGCTCTTCAGGTCCAGCAGCTCCAGGCCCGTGATTGGCGGATTGTCGTCCTGCATAAGTTTCGCCAAATCCATGCGAAGCGATCGCTCGCGGTTCATTTCCGCTATGGCGGCCCTGAGCTTGTCGTCCGTGATTTCCGTGTTGAAGCGCTCTTCCAGCGCATTACGAAGCTTCTGAAGCTCGGACTTCCAGTGCAGGAAAGCGTCCTCGTCATCAGGCTTCTGTGTCAGCTCGAGAACGTGCATGGGGTGGCGCTCGCTGAGAAGTTCATACATCTTCTTCTTTCCGTCGCATGTTGTCTCAGCAATTATCAGGTCGCACATCTCCATGAAAGGGTTGGCCTTTTCAACGCTGTACCCGTAAGTGGACTTGATGAGGGGGCAGAGGTTAGACGGCAGGTCCTCTTCGGCAGGTGTTATCATCTCTGCCGACCCGCCGCACATGCAGACCGGAACGGCTCCGGCTGCCATTATAAGTTCGCGCGGCGTGTATTCGCACATGATGCCCACTATCGGGGAACCCTGCTCTTTCTTTGCCGACGCGAATTCATAGGCGTGGTTCACCATGTCGGTGAACCATGCCAGGTATTCCGGACGGCATGCGCCCGAGTGGCCCTGTGTGTCCACCTGCGGAGTGCAGGTGGGATCACACTGGGCGGCCTTATCAGTATTTCCCGGACAGCATCTGCTCATGACCTGATCAGCCCTTTTTTGCTATGAAAAGGCCCTGGGCAATCTTGCCCGCCTCGGCAAGCTCCTTCATGAATGCCATCTCTCCGCCCATGGCCTGCATCAGCTCCATGTCGTAGCCGATGATGCGTAGCGCGTCACCTGTAAGCTGTTTTGTCAGCATGTCGATGTAAAGTGCGCAATAAGGAGCAAACCGGCCTGTGTCAGACGCTTCGCTCACCTCGCACCCCTCTGCCTTCAGAAGCGCGGCATAACCGTCTATCGTCTGAACATTTGGAAACTTCATGAATGTCAGGAAGCGGGTCGCCTCTTCATCGCTCAGCCCCGCCGGGCCTTCCACCCAGTCGGTGAACGCGATTGTTCCGCCGTCCTTAACGATTCGCGCGGCTTCTTTGATAAGCGCCGCTTTGTCCTCGACGTAACACCACGCGTCCTCACCCCAGACGAAATCAGCTTCGCCGTCAGGCAGGCCTGTGGCGCATACGTCGGCCAGGACGAAGGACGCCCTTTCGGCCAGCCCCTGCGCAGCACAGCGTTCGTTGGCCTGGTTGACCACCTTTTCGGTTGCGTCCACCCCAGACATTTCCGCGACTTCGCGGTAGCGCAGGAGGAACCTAACGCCGCCGCCGTTGCAGCTGCAGAGGTCAACGCCCTTCATGCCTGCACCGATGCCGGCCTTTTCAGCCAGGTCCATAGATGACGCGAAACCGCCTATGTGGATCTGCTCGCCCATTACCAGCTCCCAAAGGTCGCCTTCGGGGCCAGAGTATACTTCCTTCACATTTTCCAGTCCGATTCCCTCTACCGATTTCATATTTTCTCCCAACCTGTGTGGTTACCGACCATAAAAAAACACGCAGGCCGTCTTGGCCTGCGTGTACATGAAAAAAGATCTGACGGGACTGAAAGAGGGCAGGGCGGGGCTAGAACTTGATATCAAGCTCGTACTTCGCACCGATATTGGCCGTGCCTTTCTTTGTCCAGATGACAGCAGTGTATTTGCCCTCTTTTGCTACTTCACCGAAGTAGCCGCCTCGGCCCCCTCACGAAGGGCACATTGTGTTCAGAGATTTGGTGGCCCTGGCGACCTCTTTGCCGTCAGCGTCCTCGATATATACCCAGCAAGTCCCTGATTGGCGCGACCGGACCTCCCGCGAGCCTATCATCTTTATCTCGTAGAGGGCCCCGGTTATACGGTAAGCCGCCTTTCCCTTGAGTTTCGCTTTCATCCTCGCGGCGGGACTGTCATCGAGCCTGAACTCCCCGATCCACCTGTATACCTTCTTGGTTTCAGGGTCCGTGTAGCTTTCAGAGAGAAACTCTTTTGCCTTTTCAGCCGGCTTCTGGGCGACTGGCTTTTCCTTCGCATTTTCCTCATTCGCGTGACAACGGCAGAATGCTGCTGTGAGGACAAATATTGCAACGGATCCAAAAAGTATTCTTTTCATATAATAGAAACTATAGCGCGTTATAGGCGGCCGGGCAAGCCCTTCCAGTTTGTTTTTATAAAGAAGGGCGGCTGTTTTCAGGAGGTTTCCTTGAAGGCCGTGACAAGAGTCTCAGGCGGGCGGAAGCGGCTCCTGCAGCCGGTCATTGCTCCGCCGAGCCTACTGTAATACCTCGACTTTGATGTCGTCGAACTGTCCGGAGCCGTCGCACTGCTGCACAGTCGGCGTGATCTTCAGACCGGCAGCGCCCTCCGGCACGGTGAACTCGCTGTTCATCTCCGTCCAGTCAGGCGTGTCCCTTTTCAGCTGCATGGGAGTGATCCACTTGTCCATCTTCTCTTCATTTTCATCGACGAACTCCAGGACGAGCTTGACCGTGTGAGTGGGGCTGAATCCTACCTCGAGAAACTCACTCTTCATGCGGCAGCTGACCTTGAGCTTCTTCCACGCGGGATTGAGTTCGAGGATCGTTTCCGCAAAAGCAGTTTTCCGCCGCTCACCCTGCAGGTTCAGGTAGAACTCGCCTCCGCTCTCCGGCAGCTGTACGCGTCCGGCAACCCTGGCTCGCCAGCCGAAGATCACGGTTTCATCCTCGGTCCTGGCCTGGAAATGTCCGGCCGTATTTATTACCTCGAGCGGGAGCATCTTGTCGTTGGCGGTCGAGATGGATATGTCGTCGAAATGCACCTCGCCTGCGGACGCGTCGTTTACTAGCGTAAGCTCGGCCTGCTGGGCGCCTCTCGGGACATTGATCATGCGGTACAGATAGAACCATTCGTCCCCTGAATCAGAAACAAGGTGGATGCCTTTTTCCTTCCGCCGGCTGCCGTCAGCCTTGATGAAGTCAATGCCTATCATAGGGCACTTCCATCGCTGGTCCTGGTTTCTCACGAAGCCCTTCAGCCTCATGCGGGCCCGCAGCATGATGGTTTCAGATCCGCCTGGAATATTGACCGTCTGCTTCGCGTCAAAATACTCCGGCTTGCCTTTAACATATTTCAGGTAACTGTTGCCATTGGCCTCCTTGGCCACCTGCAGGAACTCAGTCATTTCATATGTCCAGCCGTCAGCAGCGCCCGCGGCGCTGCTCTCGAAGTCGCCGTTGTTTACGTCTGCACGCGCAAGGTGAGGTGCTGCCGTAAGGATAAGGCAAAGTAGCGAGAAGGTACTGTTCTTCATGATGTTCTCCGCTTAGCTGTTATCGAAGTTCTAGAGATACAGCATATTGCTAGAATATCAATAACAGAATAGAGGCAGCGCCCGCGGCGATGCAGTAGAAGCCGAAAAGCCAGAGCTTGCCCCGCTTCACGGCACTGATCAGTAGGGCCAGTGAAAAATACCCCACGCATGCGGAAACGAGTATGCCGATGAGGGCGTGCAGGGGAACAACGGCCTCTGTGCCCCTGAACAGCGCCGAAGCTTTGATTAGTATGGCTCCTAACATGGCTGGGAGGTAGAGCAGGAAGGAGAACTCCGCCGCCTTGGCGGGGGCGACACCCAGATGGCGTGCGGCGACTATTGTTGAGCCCGATCGGCTGATACCTGGAAGCAGCGCACAAGCCTGGGCCAGACCAATCGCGCCGCCTCTCACCGTGGTTATATCTCCTGTCTCTTTTGACAGGAATTTCAGGCTCAGGAGCATGGCGCCAGTCACACAGAGAAAGGCGCCGGACCATATCGGCTTGTCGAAAAGCGCCTCAATATGGTCGCCTGCGAGTGCGTATGCCGCTACTACTGGTATGGTTCCGATGATTATTGCCCCCGCATAGACGCGGGCCTCTCTGCTGCCGTTCGCAGTATCCCGCAGCAGCCTTATCAGTTTCTTCCAGAAATAGACTATTACCGCGATAAAAGTCCCCGCGTGCAGGACCACCTCTGTCATATTTCCCTGCTCCTGAAAGTCAATGAGGTGACCGATAAGGACCAGGTGTCCCGAACTGCTGACGGGGAGGAATTCGGTGATCCCCTGGATTACGGCGAGTAATGCTATTTGGGTGATTTCACTCATGGAATTCATGCATGTTGCGAAATGACGTGATTAAAGACAATGAATAATATAGAGCCAATTGATCCCTGCGGGATCTGCGCGAACCAGGGTTCTCATCTGCGTCTGTCGTCCACCTGCGGGAGCAGGTGGTCGGGGCGACTGGATTCGAACCAGCGACAACTTGAACCCCATTCAAGTGCGCTACCAGACTGCGCTACGCCCCGATTAACAGTGGTCAGTGATCGGTAATCAGTGACCATTGGTTTCTAGCCCGGGCGGCCGAAATCCATTCGATCCGCGGCTGCCTGCCAGGAACAAGTGCGGACATTATCAGCATAGGCTGTATCGGTCAAGAACTCTGAATCAGTAAGTCCGGCCACGTTTTCAGCAACTACAGGACCTTCAGTTTTGGCAGGTCCTGGATGTCGATATAGCCTACATAGCGGCCTTTATCGTCTACGACCGGAAGGTCATCGAAATCGTGAGTTTCGAAGATCTTCAGGACATCCGCCACAAGCTGGCCGGGGTTAACGGTTGACGGTGATTTAGTCATGATGCGGCTGGCCGTGGAGTCTATGATGGCGGGATTCTCGAGGAGATGCCTGCGAATATCGCCGTCAGTGACGATTCCCAGGAGCTTCTTTCCGCTGTCTATGATGCCCACCGACCCGGAACGCGCGGCAGTCATCGCGAGCATCGCTGATTTCACGGAAGCTCTCCTTCCGACCCTGGCAAGGCGCTTGCCGGACCTCATGATGTCTGAGACCCTAACGCTTAGGGTGCGGCCTATGGCGCCTCCAGGGTGGAGGCGGGCGTAGTCGTCCTTGTCGAAGCCGCGGGCCTTCATGAGAGCAATGGCTATTGCGTCGCCTATAACCAGTGTTGCTGTCGTGCTCGTGGTTGGCGCCATATTGAATGGGCAGGCCTCTTTCTTTACCGGGGCGAGAATGAGAACGCTGCTGTGCTTTGCCAGAAAGCTGTCTTGGACCCCGGTTATCGCGATGATCTTTACCTTCATCTGCTTTATGGACGGCAGCAGGGCATTCATCTCGTCAGATTCGCCGCTGTAGCTGAGGGCAATCATTACGTCGTTTTCGCGAAGTATGCCGAGATCGCCGTGCATGGCCTGTACCGGATTGAGGACCACGCTGGCCGAGCCCGTGCTGGCAAGTGTAGACGAGATTTTCTCGGCGATGGGCAGGTTCTTTCCGATGCCGGAAATAACAACCTTGCCGCCTTTCTTGAGCGATGTCCGTATCAGCCTGACGGCTTTATCAAATGACGTGTCCAGCCCTTTGGAAATGGCCTCAAGGCTTTCTATTTCAGTGCGAAAGACTTTTCTGGCCTCCGAGAGGTGTTTGTTTCCGTTTTTCGGTTTCTTTGGCATTGGCGGATATTAAGACGGTTATGTGGAAGGTTCAAGGTTCAAAAAGCCTCATTTTACCGGGCGCTGCACCATCAGGCCGAGGCTATATTGACATTGATCTGCGCTGCGCTTAATCTTTCTGGATTACTGTGGCGGGACGCATTGAAAAGGAGGCCTGCATTGAACGGTTTATCTATGATAGCCCTCGGAATCGTTATTTTTGCCGTGGCGTATTGTGTCTACGGGCGATACCTGTCACGCCTTTTCGGAGTTGATGAGGGGCGTGAGACTCCCGCGAATGAGCATCGCGATGGAATCGACTTCGTGCCGACGAAGCCGCTTGTCCTTTTCGGCCACCATTTCGCCTCGATAGCCGGTGCCGGACCCATCGTGGGGCCCATAGCTGCAGCTTATTACGGCTGGGCGCCGGTCCTCATCTGGATAATTGTCGGATGCGTGTTTGTAGGAGCCATGCACGATTTTGCGGCGCTTTTTCTTTCTGTGAGAAACGAGGGAAGATCGATTGGCCATATCATTGAGAAGCAGGTCGGTTACTCGGGACGCCAGATCTTCCTGCTCTTCGCCTTCGCGGCGCTCCTGCTGGTTGTTGCTATCTTCGCGATGCTCGTGGCCAAGACCTTCACTGCCAGGCCCGCTGTTGCCACCTCTTCGCTGCTGTTCATTCTGATGGCGCCTGTATTCGGCTGGCTTACTCACAAGAAGAACCTGGACATCCTGAAAGCCAGCCTGATTTTTGTGCCGCTCCTTTTTGTGTTTGTCTGGGTCGGCACCGCCGCGCCGCTGGACCTCTGTGCAATTACCGGAAAGGATGCGGCGGCGATACAGAAGACCTGGACCATACTGCTTCTGGCCTACGCGTTCATTGCCTCTGTCCTGCCAGTATGGGTGCTGCTGCAGCCGAGGGACTACCTGAATTCCTACCTGCTCTACGCGATGCTGATACTCGGTTTCGCGGGAATTGCAGTGGCCGTGCCGGATATAAGGACCCCTGCGTTCATGGGCTGGAAAGTGATGAAGGGCGGGGCGGAGGTGCCGCTGTTCCCAATACTCTTCGTGACGGTCGCCTGCGGGGCATGTTCAGGATTCCATGCGCTCGTGGCATCAGGTACGAGCTCGAAGCAGCTTGAGAACGAGAAACACATCCTGCCCATAGGTTATGGAGGGATGCTGGTGGAAGGGGTGCTGGCCATAATGGCCCTTGTCGCCGTAGGCTATCTTTCTTACGAAGGCATGATGGGCAGGATCGCCGAGCTCGGTCCTGTGGGCGCGTTTTCTGCCGGCCTTGCCGAGTTCTCCGGCAAGCTGGGGATCCCTTCTGAAAGCGGCGCAAACTTTTTCTCCCTCGCGATATCCGCGTTCCTCCTGACAACACTAGACACTGCCACCAGGCTGACTCGTTTCACTTGGGAGGAGCTTTTCATGCCGGGAGACACCCACCCTCTGGTCCGCGGCAAGGTCAGCCGCTTCTTCTCAAATCGCTTCCTCGCTACTACGGTGGTGGTTGTGCTGGCCGGCTACCTGGGGCTCAGCGGCAAATACCTCCAGATATGGCCTGTGTTCGGGGCCTCCAACCAGCTGCTGGCAGCCCTTACGCTGCTCGTGATAACCCTGCTTCTGATCAGGAAAAAAAGCAAGTTCATGGTCACTCTCGTGCCGATGGCGTTCATGATGATTGTCTGTGTCTGGGCGCTGATAAACCTGATGATCGCCAATCTGAAGGATGGAAACACGGTTTTAGTGGTTTCGACAGCTTTTCTTGTGGCAATGGCGGCCCTCCTGATGGTACAGTCTGCGGTTTCTGTTATTAAAGTTAGGACCCAAAAGGACGAAGAAGACTGATGGCAAACGAGCTGGCTTTTGTACTTATTAATCCCTACACGATCGCGAAGTCGCGAACGGGCGGCGTAATAGGTCGTTACATGGGCCGAACCGACCTCACTTTTGTCGGCGCAAGGATGTACGGTCCGAGCGATGAGCTCACCCAGTCTTATGCCGACCTGGTTCGTCATGCTGATCCTGAGCATCCCGAGACTACCGGGCTGATCGCTGATTACATCGAGAACAATTACGCGCCCGATCCCGAAACGAAACGTCCACGCCGCGTGATGCTTCTTCTTTTTGAAGGTGAAGACGCGATCGCGAAGATATGGAAGGTGACGGGAAGTGCCACCTTGAATTGGGGCAGCGGCGAAACGGTAAGGGACACATTCGGCGACTATGTTACTGATCCCGATGGCGGCGTGCGATATTTTGAGCCGGCGGTGCTGGTTGCGCCCTCAAGGGAAAGGGCGGCCCAATCCATTAAGCTGTGGGCCAAGTACTCACGCCGCGACGGGGGCATCATCGAGTGCGCCATGGATGTTCCGGAAGGTGACAGCATCGAGAAGACCCTCGTGATGCTGAAGCCTGACAACTTTCGTTACCAGAGCGTCAGGGCGGGGAACATTATCGATCTTCTCTCTTGTTCCGGACTTCGCATTGTTGCCATTAAGCGATACCACATGACCGTGGCCCAGGCGGAAGAGTTCTATGGCCCAGTCAGGGACACCCTCCAGAAGAAGTTCCGCGATATCGGACTGGCCCGTGCCTGTGCGGCGCTGTCCCGTGAATTCGGCTTTGAAGTTTCGCGGGATGCCGCCGATGCGGTCTGCAGCGCTCTTGCTCCATCTTTTGCCGAGTCGCAGTTCAACGGCATCGTCCAGTTCATGACGGGGTACACACCGGACGAAGTGCCGAAGGAAGACCGCGCGACTGCGGGAAAGGTAAGTTCTGTTGGCCTTGTTTATGAAGGAAATGACGCCATCAACATAATCCGCACAATTATCGGACCCACCGATCCGAGCAAGGCGCAGCCGGGATCGGTCCGGAAGGAATTCGGCAGCAACGTCATGGTCAATGCAATCCACGCTTCTGATTCCATGGAGAACGCGCTCAGGGAGATGGCGATCGTTCGCATCGGCGAAGACTCGATTATTTCAAAGGTTGAAGAACACTACGGCAGCGTAGATGCCCTGTAAGGGCTCAGGCGAATTTAAAGAACGAACGGACCCGGGCGTCAAAAGGCGTTAATACGGACTTCCAGTGCTTACTGTATAAATTCAGAACAAATAGAAAACGGAGTTAGTCATGGCGGCTGAAATGAATGCGCGTATTGCCTCAATCAAACCCTCAGTTACTCTCGGTATCACGGCGAAGGCCAAAGCAATGAAAGCGGAAGGGCAGGATGTCTTCAGCTTTGCTGCAGGTGAGCCGGATTTCGATACACCGGAAAACATCAAGAAGGCGGCGGCCGAAGCCCTCGCCAGGGGCGAAACCAAATACAGCCCCGCGTCAGGCGCGGCGGACCTCAAGGCAGCTATTGTGGACAAGCTCAAGAAGGACAATGGCCTGGAATATGATGCCGGCCAGATCGTAGTGAGCAACGGGGCGAAACATTCCCTTTTCAACGTCATCATGGCCATGTGCCAGGAAGGCGATGAGGTAATTATCCCGGCTCCGTTCTGGCTCAGCTACCCGGAAATGGTCACTATCGCCGGCGGTAAGCCCGTGATCGTGAACTGCAGCGAGGCGGATGAGTACAAGATCAAGCCGGAAGCGCTGGAGGCCGCGATCACGCCAAAAACGAAGGCGATCATAATCAACAGCCCTTCAAATCCGATCGGCGTCGTGTATTCAAGGGACGAGCTGAAGGCCATCGCAGATATCGCGGTCAAGCACGGGGTGTATGTCGTTTCAGACGAGATCTATGAAAAGCTTGTGTATGAGGGCGTCGAGCATGTGAGCATCGGCAGCTTCTCAGAAGACATTTTCAAGCTGACCGTTACAGTTAACGGCTTCAGCAAGGCCTATTCGATGACCGGCTGGCGCCTGGGATACTTTGCGGCGCCCATGGAGATCGTAAAGGCCGTCAACGCGCTGCAGAGCCACTCAACTTCCGGCCCTAACACCTTTGCCCAGTTCGGGGGCGTTGAAGCCCTGGTAGGACCCCAGGACGCGGTTGAAGAGATGAGGAAGTCGTTCGAAGAACGGCGTAACTATCTCTATGAGCGTCTTACGTCTATAGACGGTGTCAGCTGTGTAAAGCCCGGCGGCGCGTTCTACATGCTGCCGAATATCAGCTCTTTCGGCCTTGACTCACTGTCGTTCGCGGACAAACTGCTGGAGAGCAAGGGCGTTGCAGTGGTCCCGGGCATTGCGTTTGGAGCGGATGCCAACGTCCGCATGTCTTACGCCTGCAGCATGGACAACATTAAGGGCGGGGTAGACCGGCTGGAAGATTTCGTATCGTCGCTCTGATGCCGCAGCGGCGCTTTGCGCCGTGCAGACAACTGTAAGTGCAGGAGGAGTTGTGGGAGAGGACCCGTTAAAGGTTTCCCGTGCAAGGGGAAGAATAGGGCTTCCTCCGGGCTCACTCGTCTATCTCGGTGAAGAGAAAGTCGAACAGGTCCGGGTTTCTGTCATTGATTACAACGAGACCGAGCTCAACGAAACCGCGGTTGGCTATGCGGATGAATGCTCGAAGTTCATCAAGCGTGACAGTGTTACCTGGATCAATGTTACAGGGCTGCATGACACAGAACTCCTCGCCGGGCTGGGAGATGTTTTTGGGCTGCACCCGCTTGTCCTTGAGGACATCCTTCACCTCGGCCAGCGGCCGAAACTTGAGGACCATGATGACTACGTGTTTTGCACGCTCCAGATGCTTTACAGAAGACCTGGAGAGCAGTCCATAGTCTCTGAGCAGGTAAGCATGGTTCTTGGGAAAGGCTACCTTCTGACGTTTCAGGAAATGGATGGTGACGTCTTCGACATGATTCGCGAAAGGATCAGGACGGGGAAGGGGCGCATAAGGAAGATGGGTTGCGACTACCTGGCCTATGCCCTTATCGATGCGATTGTCGACAATTATTTTGTTGTGCTTGAGGAGATCGGGGAGAAGAGTGAAGCCCTGCAGGAGAGTGTCCTTGAAAAGCCTGAGCCGGCAACTCTCCAGACCATACATCGCGTGCGTCGCGAGCTGATAGGCCTTCGGAAATACCTGTGGCCCCTGCGCGAAGTCGTATCAAACCTTGAGAAAACAGAGAGCCGCCTCATCAGCAAAGGAATGGGGCCTTACCTGAGGGACGTCTACGAGCACACCATCCAGGTCATAGACAGCATCGAGTCGCTCCGCGATGTGCTGTCCGGAGCATTGGATACCTATATGACTGTGGTCAGCAACCGCACAAACGATGTCATGAAAGTGCTTACGATAATTGCGACGATCTTTATCCCGCTTACTTTTGTCGCCGGAATCTACGGCATGAATTTTGAAAACATGCCTGAATTGAAATGGCAATACGGTTATGCCGGTGTATGGGTTGTCATGGTGCTTCTGACCACGGCCATGTTTGCTTACTTCCGGAGGAAGAAGTGGCTCTGATTCTTCACTGACCCGGTATCACGGTCCGCCTTACTGGTTCTTGCCGAATTCGTTCACATCCAGCTTGAAATTCGTGCCGTCGGTTACCACCAGTCTTCCGTCCAGGACTTCATATCGGGTCGCGTCCAGGTCGATATGATCCGGAAGCACATTCACCAGGTTGTTCGCATCGGCAAGGCAAATTATCCTCGTGCGCCTTTCGGGGCGTCGCAGGTAGCTGTTGGTGGCCGTGTCCAGGATGAAGGCAAATCCTTCGACCCTGACCAGCGAACCTTCCGCTTCCATGACTTCCCCTATGAAATGCCGACGAAGATCATCTTCAAAAGCCCTTCGAGTGATAATGTGCAGCTTCTCGCCCTGCTCAACAATCATGGGGTCCTCTTTTTGTCTTTGTGTGTTTTTCGCAATACCAGCGCAGATCGTGATGGAAGATAAACTGAAAGTAAGTGTTTATGGGTCCTGTCTTCAACTGTTTCCCGTGCTTCGAATACCTGTTTGGACGCTACACGAGCGTGCCCACCGAAGTTGGGCGCATCAGAATCGAGCAGGAGTTCATACTTGCCTGACGGGACTTCGAATCCGTAGCCTGGATATGACTCCGACGGATGGAAGTTGAACAGGAACATGCAGGAGGAGCGTTCAAAGACAAGGACCTTTCTTTCTTCATCAAGCCTCAGAAGGCGGGGATGACCGCCTGCTATGAGGTCTTCTTCGCTGATCAGATGAGTCATGGCTGCATCGAAGTCCGCGAGGAAATGATATTTCAAATCGGGATTGTCCCTCAGGCTCCACTGTCTCCTTGCGTAGTGATAAGACCAGTTGTTGCCCTCCCTGGGGAAATCTATCCACTCAGGATGACCGAACTCGTTCCCCATGAAGTTAAGGTATCCATCGCCCGCGCAGGCCGCGGTGGCGAGGCGCATCATTTTGTGCAAGGCTATTCCGCGGTCCAGCGCCGGGGTGGAGCAGTCGGCGCGCATGCCGGTATACATCTCGCTGTCCAGCATCAGGAATATTGAGGTCTTGTCGCCAACTATCGCCTGGTCATGGCTTTCCACGTAGCTGATTGTCCTCTCATCGCACCTTCGGTTAGTCAGCTCATGCCAGAGATGGGCCATGTTCCAGTTTTCATCATCGACCTTACGCAGCAGGTTAAACCAGAAGTCGGGAACGCCCATCGCCAGCCTGTAGTTGAAACCCGCCCCGCCATGGGTTGTCGGAGCTGCCAGGCCCGGCATGCCGCTGACGTCCTCGGCCACGGTGATAGCGTCAGGCCTTATCTTATGGACAAGCCTGTTCGCCAGATAGAGGTAAGTGAGGGCGTCATCATCAACGGATGAGTCAAAGTATTTATCGTATGAATCGAAGACGGTGCCCAGGCCATGATGTTTGTAAAGCATGCTCGTTATTCCGTCGAAGCGGAAGCCGTCCACTTTAAACTCATCGAGCCAGTAGCGGCAGTTAGACAGAAGGAAGTGCAGGACTTCGGGCTTGCTGTAATCGAAGCATCGTGATCCCCATGCAGGATGGCTTCCCTTCTCGCCGGTGTGGAAGTATTGGAAGTCCGTCCCGTCAAACTTCGCCAGCCCCTCCACCTCGTTGGATGCGGCGTGAGAGTGGACCAGGTCCATAATGACCGCTATGTCCTGTTCGTGGGCACAGTCGATAAGGTGCTTCAGGTCTTCAGGAGTGCCAAAGCGTGATGAGGCCGCAAAGAAGCTGGACACATGGTAACCGAAGGAGCCGTAATACGGATGCTCCATCACCGCCATCAGCTGGATTGTGTTGTAGCCAGCCTGCCTTATGCGGGGAATAATGTGTTCCGCGAACTCGCGGTATGAGCCAACGCGCTCATCCTCCTGCGCCATGCCGGTATGTGCCTCGTATATCAGGGGCGGGCAGTCCCGGCGCCTGAAATCCGCGACCCGCCATTGGTAAGGGCGGTCAGGCTTCCATACCTGGGCGCTGAATGTGAGGGTCTCCGGGTCCTGTACGACGCGCCTGGCGTATGAAGGGATTCTTTCCCCGGCCCCCTCTGCCCAATAAACCAGCAGCTTGTAAAGCTGTCCGTGGGATATGTTCCCCCTGGGAACTCTCAGCTCCCAGGTTCCGCCCTCCGGCGCGCGCGTGAACCTGTACTGGTCCGATTCCTGCCAGCCGTTGAAGTCGCCGACAAGTGATATTCCCGTTGCGTTGGGCGCCCACTCGCGCAGTACCCATTCCTCGTCGCTGAGGTGGAGCCCGAAGAACTCATGGCCGCTCGCGAAGTCGCAAAGGTCTGTCTTGCCCTGGGTCAGCTTCTTTTCGGTTTCGGCCGCACGGGCCTGGCGGAACTCGATAATTCCGAGGTATGGCGAGAGGTAGGTGTCCTCGGTGAGATGTTTGAGTCTTCTGGCGGATTTGGCCATTATTTGTCTTATCAGAAATGTGTAATCAGGGGGCGGTGGAGCATGTTCTCGTAGATGTCTATATACTTCTGCGCGCAGACCGTATAGTTGAAGTTGTCCGCTGCTTCCGTCATGATTCTGGAGATCGTCTTTTCCCTGAATTCCGGCTCTCTTGCGTGGAATGTCATGGCCTGGTCAATAGCCCAGCGCAGCGCATTGGCGTCGTAGTCCTTGAAAACGAACCCGTTGCCCGTGTCGCCGTCCTCCGAGATGTCATGGACAGTGTCATGAAGGCCGCCGGTATCATGCGCAATCGGCAGCGTGCCGTACTTGGGGCCGATCATCTGGGGGAGTCCGCACGGCTCAAAGAGTGACGGCATCAGCAGGAAATCTGACGCGGCGTAAGCCAGTCGGGAATCTGACTCGTTGAAGTTGGCCACGGCTATTCTGTTCCTGAGATTGTGGAATCCGGCGATGTGGCGAAAGACTTCCTGGTAGGCGCCGTTGGCGATTACGATGAGCTGGAGGCCCTGCTTCCAGTAGTCCGAGATGGTCCGATAAAGTATGTCGCTGAGCAGCTGGCAGCCCTTTTGCACGGGGTCAAGCCGGGAGGGCCAGAAGAGTACCGGCGCGTCCGGGTTGATGTCCAGGCCAAGCTTCTCCTGAATTGCCTTCTTGTTCTCCTTCTTGGCAATGCCGTGTGTTTCCGCGTTATAGTTTGCTTTGAGCGCCTCGTCGGTCGCGGGGCTGTATTTTTCGTCGGGCGCGTTGAGGATGCCTTCGGCGCACCCCGAGTGCAGCTTTGCGGCCATTTCCTGGCGGATGTTGTCCGGCACAAAGGAGTGGCGCCCGTCCGCTATTTCGCGCAGGAAGGTAGGGCTGACGGTATTGATGAAATGCGCCGCGAAGATGCCGCTTGCCAGCAGGTCGACAGGATTGTTGTCACGCAGTGATTCATAGCTGCCCGGCGGGGACGAGTAGTAGAGGTAGGGCCAGAATTCCGCGGCATCGATGCCGCGGTCTTCTATCTCGGCGAGCGTAAGTTTGTAGGTGTGGATGTTGTGCACGGTAAACAGGCAGGGGATGCTCATCCGCCTTGCCATCGCCGGGATGAGGCCCGTCATCCAGTCGTTGCAGTGGATAAGGTCAGGCTTTACCTCAGGGACGATGTTGTTCATCACCTCACGCTGGAAGGCCATGGCGATCTTGTGGTTGTCGTTTGAATATCCACTGTATATCTCTTTCGTGTAATAGAACGAGCGGTCCTCAGCCAAATGGATGCGCGAGTTAGTAAGCTTGCTCTTGAATACACGGAGCTCTTCGTTGATGAGCTGGGTCACCTCGATGTTGAACATCCGCCTGAAATTGGGAAGGGCCACGTGCACATCGGCGCCAAGGTCGAAAAGTGTCGAGACGAGTGATGCGGACACGTCGGCGAGACCCCCCGCCTTTGCCGTGAGGTGGTTGGCCATGTTGCCCATGCCTTCAGGAAGGTAGGTAATTTCGGGCGTGACAACAAGAATCCGGGGATTCTTAGGGAGTCTCCTCCGGGGTTTCATCACTATTCTCCGTTAGCCCAGGTTATAAAGCCCGGGATGCATCCCTCAAATTCCCTTCCGGCAGCCATGACGCGGGCGGTGAACCCATAACGGCCGGAGTGCATGCATTCCATTTCATGCCTGAAGAGATAGCGTCCATTCCCCTTGTTCTCCGCCTCTGTCATCCTCGCCACGTGGTGCTCGACGATCTCGTTCTGGGATGTGACCCGTCCGGCGTAAACCTGTACCTCAACTTCGTTAGGGCTCAGCTCGCCCAGGTGGACCTCTGTGGTTACCGAGAACTTGTCGCCCACGTGCAGCGCAGT
>JBFIFS010000002.1:0-74482 GCA_041602695.1 Kiritimatiellia bacterium | reverse complement strand
CGATACGTTCCTGGCCAGCGACAAGCTTGATGTGAAATTAAGAAAGATCGCTTTGATGGCGGACGCTACGCCGCGCGGCCTGGCTGTTTTTGCACAGCAGGGCCAGGAGGAGGAGGCGTTGCTCGACGAGCTTCTGGGTGACGATGCGCTCATTAAGCAGATCATGGAGCTGGGCGGCTCTCACAGCCGCAAATATGGGAAGGCGATGCAGACGTACAAGGCCATCCAGAAGGCCTTCCCTCGAGCTAAAGACGGGTTCTGGCAGAGCTTCGCGCTGGCAAGCGGGATGGAGCATCCTTATGGATGCTACCAGAAGGAGGGTATGACCGCGGCAGAGGTCAACGTCGAGGTCTTTAAGTACTATGTCGATGCTTACGACAAGGGTGAGCTGGATGAGGCCTTCGGAACCTACAGCGACTTCAACTGGCGCTTCGTTATGCATACCTATAAGCCCGAGGATATGCAGTGGATGCGTGACATGATTCGTAACTACAGGCCGGACCACGTGAGGAATCCTGACTACAGGTGGCGTTACTGCCGCATTACGAAGACGGATGTGCCATACACGTCTAATGCGGGAGGACTGCGGGAGGAGCTGTCGAAGAAATTGAATGTAGGCCGTTTCCAGAGTTTCCTGCTCGTGGGTGGAATATGCGGCCCCAGGTGCTTTACGGGCAAGATTGCCTGTTCGGCGTTCGGGATCCCCGTTCGCTACGCCACGCAGACCGGCCACGCAGCGATGTGTCACTGGACGCCGGATGGATGGACTACTGTATTCGGTGCGCACTGGACATTTAACCGCCACAAGGACATCTGCGGCCTTGACTTCTCACTCGAAGAGCGTGCCCGTAACGAGATCGCTGATTATATGAAGGTAAACAGGGCCGAATGGGTGGGTGCGGCGCTGGATGAGGAGGAGGTCGCTACGCGGCAGTACGGCATTGACGGTGGTTTCTGGAGCGCGCTGGGTTTCTATAAGAAGCTTGCAATCGTTGAGGCCAAGCGTATTGAGGAACTTGGCACGACTGGCGAGGAGTTGGCGGAATCGAATATTGAGAGCAATGCTGTCGAGATCGTCCAGATAGATCTGAACGAAGAGGATAGGGCTATTGTTGTTGATGATTATGGGGTCATTACAATTCCTCCCGGGGCTACCAGTCTTACCATAACAAATACAGCGAAGCTGCGGTTTATGCGCACTATTGATGATGATGGTGTTCAGGTGCACTACAGTCTGGGCGGAGGGCGCCCTGAGCTTCTGAAGTATTACGTAGAGGTGCCGTCAGCGGGCAAGTATGAGCTCACGGCTGAGGTCTGTACTGTAACATATGATCGCGAGTTTATGCTGCGGCTCAACCGACGCACCCTGATTGATATCCCGTTACCTTACACACAGGGGTATTGGGGCGAGACAGAGCCGTTAGCGCTGGACCTCAAAGAAGGGCGGAACTCGCTGCAGTTCACGGTCAAGGCCCCAAACAAGGGATTGAGTATTAAGCAGTTCAAGCTGACGCCCCTGAAGAATTGATCAGTTGTCAGTATTCAGTAATCAGAGTGCATCAGGAGGCGGCTCTCCGGGAGTAAGTGACGCTATGAGGATGCGAGGAATAGAGAGTGTCATCTGTTTGGTGCTGGTGCTCCTTGTGGGCACGACCCTTCCGTCCTTGTCAGGAAAGAAAGTGCTGGTGCCCTTGACCGAGAAGGGCGAGGCTTTGCAGGCAAAATATGACGGGATTCTTGCAGAACTCAAGAAGGAGGTCCTTCCGGCGATACCAGCTGTCGATGAGAGGCAGAAGGCTGCATTTGTTGAACTGCATGCATTAGTGGAAAAGGTCCCGCCTTTTCCTATTCCGGAGGGCAGCAGCGGGAAGGGGTTCCCTCCGACTCATTCGCCACACAACAAACCTTATGCCGTGGCGCAGTCCAACGCGTTGGACGCGGCAACCCCTCTACTGGCGGAACTGGACTCGTTTCTTTCCGGCGGCGAACTTGACGCAAAGTTGGCTAAGATCGCACTAATGACTCACGCCACGCCGAGAGGCCTTGCAGTGTTTGCGCAGCAAGGAAAAGAAGAGGAGCAGCTGATCGAGGAACTGCTCGCAGATGATGCTCTCATTAAGCAGATCATGGAATTGGGCGGATGTTACCAGGGCAAGTATGGCCAGGGAATGCAGATCTATAAGGCGATCCAGAAAGCTGTACCGCGAGCCAGGGAAGGGTTTTGGCAGAGCTTCGCTCTCGCATCCTCGATGGAGCATCCAAGCGGCTGCCTGAAGAAGGATGGGATGACGGCTGCTGAAGTGAATCTTGAGGTCTTCAACTACTATGTAGATGCCTACGACAAGGGTGAGCTTGATGAAGCATTCGGAACATACAGCGACTTTAACTGGCGCTTCCCGATGCACCACTACACGGTTGAGGACATGACATGGATGCGCGAGATGATACGCAACTATCGTCCTGACCACGCTCGCATGGAGGACTACAAGTGGCGCTATTGCCGGATTGTTAAGACCGATGTGCCATATACATCCAATGCGGGCGGCCTGCGGGACAAACTGTCGAAACAATTGAATGTAGGCCGTTTTCAGAGTTTCCTGCTTGTGGGCGGTATCTGCGGCCCAAGGTGTTTTACGGGCAAGATTGCATGCTCGGCTTTCGGTATACCCGTACGCTACGCGAGACAGACTGGGCATGCGGCCATGTGCCACTGGACCCCGGACGGATGGACAACGGTTTTCGGAGCAAGCTGGGCCTTCAACAGTCACAGGGATATCTGTGGCCTGGATTTCTCGCTTGAGGAACGCGCCCGCAGTGCCGCAGATGAATACATGAAAGTCATCAGGGCCGAGTGGGTCGGCGCCGCACTGGATGAGGAGAAGGTCGCTACGCGTCAATACGGTATTCGGGGCGACTTCTGGAGCGCTTTGGGGTTTTACAAGAAGTTGGCCATAGTTGAAGCCAAGCGAATTGCCGAGCTCGCGCCGACGGGCGAGGAGCTTGCAGAGTCGAACATCGAGAGCAACGCACTGGCCATCGTCCAGATAGAGCTGAACGAGGAGGATAAAACTATTGTCGTCGAGGATGACGGGGTCATTAGGATTCCTCCCGGTGCTACCAGTCTTGCTGTAACAAATACAGCAAAACTCCGGTTTATGCGCACAATTGAGGATGACGGCGTCCAGGTCCATTACAGCCTTGGCGGTGGAAGGCCTGAACTGCTGAAGTATACGGTCGAGGCGCCTGCAGCGGGCAAATATGAGCTGACTGCCAAGGTATGCACGGTGACTTTCGGCAGAGAGATGCTGCTCAGGCTTAACAGGCGGACGCTAGTGGATATCGCGCTTCCGTACACGGAGGGTTACTGGGGGCACACCGAGCCCGTAGAGTTAGCGTTGAGGGAGGGTCGGAACTCGTTCCAGTTCACGATTAAGGCTCCGAACAAGGGACTGAGCATCAGGGAATTCAAGCTAAGGCCCGTGAAGTAGAGGGAAAGCAGTTATCAGCTATCGCTTATCAGTGAGATGGATTAGGGTCGCCTTTGCAGCGTGCGTGCTGCTTGCTTTATCTTTGGCTGGCTGCGCGATTCTGCGGCCCGGGGGCGAGGGCGACACCGAGCCGTTCTCGATAGTAATCCTTCCGGATACGCAGTATTACAGCCAGAAGTTTCCGGAAACATATCTCGCGCAGACTAAATGGATTAAGAGCAAGGCGAAAAGGCTGAACATCAGGTTCGTCATTCATGTTGGCGATATTGTTGAGAATCCGGGTGTTGAGGGCGAGTGGAAGGCCGCGGACCGAGCCCACAGGGTGCTTGACGGGAAGGTGCCTTACAGTGTCCTGCCTGGCAACCATGACGGGGCGCCGGATTCGCTTGGGCTGTACAATAAGTACTTTGGTCCGTCGCGCTTCGCCGAGGAGCCATGGTACGGCGGCTCAATTACACCAACCAGCAACGGGGCTAACTACTGCCGGTTCACAGCGGGCGGAGTGAACATGATGGTGCTTTCCTTGCCCTACGCTCCATCGAAGGGCGAACTGGCCTGGGCCGCGGACGTGGCTGCTAAGTATCCTGATGACCAGGTTATCCTTGCCACGCACGCTTATCGGAATCCGCGGGGACATACTCCGCAGGGGCGTCTCATATGGGAGGAGCTGGTCAGGAAGACCCCTAACATCTTCATGGTTATTTGTGGGCATGTGCCTGCCGTCGCGCACGGCATAAGGAAGAATGACAGCGGGGCTGGGGTACACGAGATTCTTTCTGACTACCAGCGCCTGCCGAATGGCGGAAGCGGCTGGCTTCAGGTCATGCGCTTTGATCCAGCCGCAGCGACCATTCGGGTCGAGGCATATTCGCCATTGCTTGATGAGTACAAGACAGAGGAGCCGCATACTTATGAGCTTGTGTGGGAAATGCTCGGCAAGGAATAGGGAGATGATTCTGTGACAGGTTGGACTAAGCTGGCTCTAGGTGTAATGCTCATCCTGGTCGTTGGGCGCGCTGACGCGGCGGCAATGGACCGCGTCGTCGAGAGGGCGCGTCAGATTCCCGTAGCCTATGACGTCGATGTGGTTGTTGTCGGTGGGAGTACGCGTGCGGTCGCAGCCGCGCTCGCCGCGAAACAGGCAGGTGCCAGCGTCTTTCTCATGGCGAGGCGGACCTATCTCGGCGGCGACATGTGTGCGCATTACCGCCTCTGGCTTGAGGATGGAGAGGAGCCGACAACTGATCTGGCCAAGGCCATTTTCGGTGACAGCGAGATCGTGACTCCTCTCATGGTGAAGCGGGCCCTGGACGACGCACTGATCGCTTCCGAAGTTGATTTCCTTTACGGGTGCTATCCGACGGATGTGCTGCGGGACGAAGATGGACGGCTTGCCGGCATCGTTATGGCGAACCGGTCGGGCCGACAGGCTGTGCGGGCGAAGGTAATCGTTGATGCTACGGATCGAGCTACAGTGGCAAGAATCGCTGGCGCTCAGTTCGCAAAGTATCCCCGGTCTAAACAGGAGTTCACCCGCAGGGTCATCGGAGGGGAACAGGGCGAAGAAGGTGGGCAGTCTGTTCGGCAGGCCCTCACGATAAAGTCGGATGCCAGGCGGGGCAGGAAACCGCCGACCACGAATGAGGTTCACGAGTACTCTCTTGAAATTGATATGCCGGACGCTTCATGGGCATCATTCGCGCGCGCGGAACAGGCGGCGAGGGACCGGACCTGGCGCACGGGACAGGTTGATGGATCAGAGTCCCTGTGGCAGGTTCCTCCCGACCGCGTTAGCAGCCGTGTTGCCAAGAAAGAGAATTCACCATCTGGTCCGGCGCCTTTCAATATTGATTCCACGCGGCCGGCAGACGGCGATGGGGTATACATTCTTGGAGGTTGCGCTGAAGTGTCGCGCGAGGTAGCGGCTGAGATTATGGCCCCGGTGAAGGGCATGGAGTATGGGATGCTCGTTGGCAGGGCGGCCGCGCGCGAGGCAACGGCTGCTGTCATTGGTGCAGTATCTGAGCTGGCAGTGGCTTGTGAACGAGGAGGCAAATATGCAGGGGTCGTCGGCGAGATGCTAAACGGCCTTCGGTCCAAGCCCGGTCTGACTAATCCTCAATTCGTGCAAAGTCCGGAGCGTTCGATTCCAGTGCTTGGTCGATATGACGTGGTGGTTGTCGGCGGCGGCACGGGTGGGGCACCTGCCGGGATAGCCTCTGCGCGCGCAGGGGCGAAGACGCTGGTGGTCGAGTATCTTGATGGACTAGGGGGCGTGGGAACGTTTGGCCGTATTTCACAGTACTACCACGGCAACAGGGTTGGCTTCACGCCCGAGATTGATGCCGGTGTGAATTCACTGGGCGCCACATCACCGATCGAGCGGAAGATGGAGTGGTTTCGACGGGAGGTCCTAAAGGCGGGGGGAGAGATCTGGTTTCATACGCTGGCCTGCGGATCGGTGCTGAAGGACAATCGTTTTGTGGGCGTCGTTGTTGCAACACCGCTTGGTCGTGGTGTCGTGCTGGCAAATACAGTTATCGACGCTACCGGGAATGCGGTGATTCCAGCTTGCGCGGGGGTGCCATGCCAGGAAATCGGCGGCGACCATATCGCGGTACAGGGAACGGGCCTTCCTACCTTTGCGCCCGGTGTGGGGTATCTCAATGGTGACTGGACCTTTAACGATGACAGCGATGTCCTGGACATGTGGCGCATCTTCGTCGTGGGCAAGCACAAAGCGGCCAGGGATAAGCCCTCCTACCAGAATCCCTTTGATCTGGGGCAACTCATCAACACACGCGCGCGCCGCAGGATTATCGGAGACATCGTCATAACGCCCATGGATGTCATAAATGAGCGCACATACCCGGATACTATCACCGTCTCCAAGAGCAACTTCGACAACCATGGCTTCTCCAGTCACGACCTGTTCATGATTATGCCGCCGCGCAGCCGGCTTTGTAATCTGCCGTATAGGGCATTAATGCCCAAGGGTTACGATGGGCTTCTGGCGACAGGCCTAGGTATAAGTGCTCATGGAGACGCCATGCCGGTGCTGCGTATGCAGCCTGATGTTCAGAATCACGGGTATGCGGCGGGATACGCTGCCGCAATGGCGGCAAGGGACGCTAAGACAGTGAGATCGATCGACGTTAAGGAGTTGCAGAGGCATTTGGTTGAGAAGGGGATCATCTCTAAGGAGACGATGAATGCGAAGGATTCTTACCCGATTCCCAAGCCTGAGCTGGATGCGGCGGTAAAGAGCATCGGGGTGGATTACAGTGGGATAGAGAAGGTGCTGACGGACCCCCAGCTTGTCTTGGTGTTATTGCAGGAGGCGTGGAAGAAGGCAGATTCACCTGAGGTCAAGTTACGCTATGCACACGTTCTCGGGATGCTGGGCGATGCTACGGGCTCTGAAACGCTGATTGAAGAGCTCAAGGATGCGGAGTGGGACAAGGGGTGGAATTTCAGGGGAATGGGGCAGTATGGGCCGACGACAAGTCCGATAGACAATCTTGTGATCGCCCTTGGGCGTACATGGGACAGAGACGGGGTTGATGTTCTCATTCGCATGGCCCGGAAACTCGACGTTAAGAGCGAGTTCTCTCATTTTCGCTCGGTCTCGATGGCGATGGAGTCCATCAGCGATCCGCGGTCTGCGGAACCGCTGGCCAGGCTCCTCAAGATGGAAGGTGTGACTGGCCACGCGTTTACGGAGATACGCGATGAGATAGCGCGGACGCCCGGGGGCTTTTCTGACACCTCGACACGTAACAACTCGCTACGCGAACTGATTCTGGCACGCGCACTTTATCGCTGCGGGGACCACGAGGGACTCGGCGAGATGATCCTGCGCCAGTATGCGAAGGATCTTCGGGGCCACTATGCAAGCCATGCTAAGGCCGTGCTGCAGGAAAGTGACTAGCTATGCTCAGAGGCATAACAGTTCTAGTACTAGCTCTGCTGGCCGCACAATTGCTCCCTGCTGGCGACGTAGAGGGAAGCCAAGGGCGTGCTGTGAGGATTCCTCATAAGGTGCAGCTGAGGCATCCAGGCATAAACAAGAACCTGCCTCTTGAATATACCCTTTATGAGCTTCTCAGTCCTGAAGGCGTTGCCACCGGTTACACGCTGACTGTTGACTCCGTGCTTTGCGAGTCGGGGGACTGTCAGGTCTGCAAGGTCGAGATGTTCTGGGACGTGGCAGGTGGATTTGTGGACTATTCGCTGGCTAAGGGGGCCTTCCTGGAAAAGGCATCGCCGCTTGCTAAAGATGTGCCCCAAACGGAAGCTGGAACACTATACAAGGGGGTTCCCTTCACGGGGAATGACTACCAGAAGCTGGATGCAATCCTGTCGAATAAGAAATCAATCCTGCGTGAACAGCAATGGGGTGACTTGGCAGTTAGGCGAAAGAGGGCGGATGTGGACGCGGTGACGACGGCAACGCCTGCCGCCTTGAGTCGGGCGGTGGTAAAGGGGGCGGCGCTGACATGTTTTCATCTCTGGCACTGGGCGCAGGGGGACGTCGGGAATACTGCGCGCGAGCTGACGCACAGGAGGTGTGACAAGAATCTGCTTCAAGGGCTGCTGGGCTCCGAAAAGCCGCACCAGATCCTTTTTGCGCTCGAACACCTCTCATGCCACAAGATCTACGATTCTGCATTGGCGAAGAGGACAAGAGCGATATTGCAGCACGGCGACAATGAGGTGATGGGACCGGCTCTTATCTACCTGGCAAACAATGCGGAGGACGATGGCCAGTTCGGTGCCGAGCTCGCAGCGCTTTATATTGATGCCTCGCCCGCACGGCGCATTCAGCTAGTCGGCGTGCTCGGCGCAATGCGGGAATTGCCTGCTTCACTCCTTGAGGCTATGGGCAAGGTGCTTGTAAGGATGGACCGCTATTATGAGGTGCATCTGTTTCTAAGCCTGCTTGAGAAGCATGAGTATGCCTCAGGTTCTCTGCTTCGGGAGGTATCGCAACTCCTCGATAATGGTAATTTCTTTATAGCCCGTCGTGCATATTGGTATCTCAAAAAGCAATCCCTGGACAATAGGACGGCGCATCTAATTGAGAAATTCAGAAGGGAGAGCGAGGCTGAGGGGCGTATCCTCGAGTAGCTAAACGCTATTGGATGGCAGCGGTTATTATTTTCTTCATGTGTCTCCTCAATTTCAGTATTTTTCCTGCTTTTCGTAGCGAGAGAGCATGTTTATGAGCAAGTTTCAACCAGATTACAGGCACGTTGTGGACGCAGCCCGGAACCGTGAGGCGAGCCGTTTGCCGCTCTACGAACACGGGTTCGACTCGGGTGTTGTTGAGAAGGTTATCGGGGAGCCTGTAGGTCCTCTTTGCAGGGGAAGTTACGAGGATAAGAAGCAGGGGTATCGCCGAAAAGCCGAGTGTGGCGTGGAGCTTGGATACGATTGTGTGCCGTTCGAGGTCTGTCTGGATTCCGTCGTGCAGGGCGGAGCGGGGCTGAGCGGCCGCGCCACGGCGATAATCAGTAAGCTACAGGATGTAGAGGAATACCCGTGGAAAGCTAAGGCAGCCGAATTCATCGCTTTGGCAGAGCCTCATTTTGCAGCTATGGCCGAGACGCTCCCTGACGGGATGAAGGCCGTTGGAGGGGTAGGGAACGGCCCATTCGAGCTGATACAGGACTTTGTGCCGTTTCAGGAGTTGGCATACCTGCAGATCGATGAGACCGATGCCTACGAGCTGCTGTGGGTCAGGATCGGCGACATGCTGCTTGAGGTCTGGGAATGGGCCCTCCGTAATCATGCCGAGTCATTTGCAGTATGTCGATTCGGTGATGACCTTGGGTTTAGGTCGGCCACGCTCCTGCAGCCTGACGAGATCAGAAAGCACGTTATTCCTCAGTACAAACGCATTGTTGACCTTGTTCATGATTACGAGAAGCCGTTTCTTCTGCACTCCTGCGGATGCATATACGGAGTGATGGACGATCTTATCGACGTCGCCGGAATCGATGCCAAGCACTCGAACGAGGACGCCATTGATACCTTCGATGTGTGGGTTGAAAGGTATGGCGGTCGAATCGGCAACTTCGGCGGCATTGAGATGAACATCATGACCCTGAATACACCGCAAGAAGTGCGTCAGTACGTGCTCGACCTTCTCCCGAAGGTCGCTGGGCACGGCGGTCTTGCGATAGGGACCGGAAATCAGATCTCGAGCTATACCAAGCCGGAGAACTGGAAAGCCATGTGTGACGCAGTTATCGAATGGCGCTCTTAGCGCATGATGGATGCGTAAGTCACGAAGCAATCCTTCTGGAAAACAAACCCAAAATCGGCTATTACCTTGAACGATATGAAGCCCGTTCCTCCCAAGCGCGCAGCGTTCAAGCTTATCCTCCAGAGGATCCTGCTGATACTGTTGGCAGTTGGTCTTACGCTCGGCGCTGCTGATGTCTTCCTGAGATTCGCGGATTCAAATATTCTCTTCTATCGGGCGCATGAAAGGTTCGCGATGCGCCACCCGGAATGGAATGAGCTGATAATTTACAGGAAGAACAGGCGGTTTGCTGGTGAGACGCATGGAGACCTTGCCGCCATTCTCGACAACGCCTCGCTGAGGGAGCCGCGGCATCTTGTCTTTGAGACGGACGCCCACGGATACAGGAACATAGATGAGGCAGCAGAGGCCGAGTCGCTCGATGCGATAGTCCTTGGCGATTCCTTTGCTATCGGGAATGGGACGGACCAGGACGCCACGTGGGTTACGCTGCTGAACCGGAGGCACGGCATCAATACCTATAGCCTCGCGCAGGTGGGGAATCCTTACCACCATCTCCTCCTGCTGATGCTGGAAATGGACAGGCTGCCCCTGAGGGCTGGCGGGTCTGTAATACTGGCAATATGTTCCGGTAATGATCTCTGGGGGCCTTATCGCAGGGTGGAGCACATTAAACACCTTAAAAGGACCAGTTTCTCAGACAGGTGCAGGGTAGGCTTCCATTCATTCAAAAGCCGCTCGCCGGTTCTGGCGCTGCTTGGCGGGCGCGTAAGGTCCGGGGAGGCAGGAAGCAGCGGCGAAGTGTCCGTCATCGATACGCCCGCTGGCAAGGTATGCTTTCTTAACGAATATACGCAGGCGTCTATTATGAGTGAAAGCGAGGTGTGCAGCCATCCACACTACGCAATGATGGTCGACGCGATGCTCGCTATTAACCGGATCTGCGCACAGAAACAGTGGGAGCTCATTGTTGTCTATATGCCGGCCAAGGGGGAGGTCTATCGATGGATGCTTAATGGAGAGGAGCCGATGGGTATAACCCAGGCAAGAAGCGGGTTTTCGTCTGCGCTTGAATATACATGCGCAAAGATGGGGGTCGACTACGTAGATCTTTCGGAAAAGATGATTGCCGAGGGACAGACGCTATGGCGAGAGAGCCGGGAGCTCTTGTGGTGGAGGGATGATACTCACATGAATCCAGCCGGCCATGCGCTGTGCGCCAACGTGGTGGCCGCGGCCATAGCCCAACAGGATAATTAGGGTGGTGCCCCAGGCGGGGGCAATGACGTTCTTGCATGTGCAAACAGTTGATGATAAGAGTATTGCCATCGAAAATCGCGTAGCCTAGGAGATAATCAGTGAGTAGAGAAAGCTGGAGTACTAGAGGCGCTTTTGTCCTTGCCGCAATCGGATCGGCCGTTGGCCTGGGTAACCTCTGGGGGTTCCCTTACAAGCTTTACACATACGGCGGCGGAGCATTCCTTATACCTTATTTTGCCGCGATGCTTCTTATGGGTATTCCTCTCCTCATCATGGAGTTTTCTGTAGGGCACTGGGCGCAGCAGGCGCCGCCTGACGCGTTCGGTCGAATAATGCGTAAGTATCGGTTCGTGGGCTGGTGGCTGGTCTCTCTTGCGTTTGTTATTATCACATACTACGCCGTCATCCTGGGGTACTGTGTGGACTATCTGGTGATTGCTGTGAAGGGCCTGTCCGGAAGTCCTCTGCCGTGGGCCGGTGAAGAGTCAAGCGTGGCCGCTGAGCACTTTCTTGGGGGACTGACGAAGTTTGAAGACACGATGGCTCTTGGAGCGCCGGTCAAAGGTGTGGTCATAGCCACGCTGGTGTCGTGGGCGCTAATATATCTTTGCCTGTGCAGGGGCGTCAAGTGGGTGAGCAAGGTTGTTCTGCTTACTGTGCCGCTGCCCTGGATAATGCTTATTATTTTGACCGTAAGAGGACTTACACTGGAAGGTGCGATCGGAGGCCTGGAATTCTATCTCGAGCCGCGATGGGCCAAACTCCTTGAGCCGGACACGTGGCGGTTTGCCTTTTCGCAGGTCTTTTTCTCCATGAGCCTCGGCTTCGCAGTCATGCTGAGCTATGCGAGTTTCCTGCATAAGAAAAGCGACCTGAACAACAATGCGCTCATAATCGGTCTGGGCGATATGGGGACCAGCTTTATCGCCGGCATAGCAGTGTTTTCCATGTTGGGCGCTATGAGCGCGGTGCAGGGCACGCCTGTTCCCGAACTGGTGCCGAGCGGCACCGTGGGCCTGTCCTTCATGGTGTTTCCATATGGTCTTACAAAGCTTCCTTACGCGGCATTCTTCAGTGTCGTTTTCTTCCTGGCCCTGCTCACGTTGGGGATTGATTCAGCGTTCAGTATTGTAGAAGCCTGTCTGGCTTCCGTGTGTGACAGCAAGCCGAAGTGGCCGAGAAAGTATGTTCTGCCTGGGATCTGCATAGTCGGGGCTGCAATGGGAGTGGTCTTTACATGCAGCAGGGGCGGAGTGAACTGGCTGGGCCTGGTTGATGGACTGATTAATGGTCCCTTCGGAATACTTATCGTCGCCCTGGCGGAGTGTGTAGTGGTGGGATGGGCATGGAAAGGGGACTTCCTTAAGGAGATGCGCAAACACGCGAACGAACGCTCTGACTGGCAGCTTTACCGCTGGTGGGATGTCGTTGTGAAGTACGTGGCGCCTGCCCTTCTTTCAATCCTTATCGTATGGAGCATCAGCGGGGAGTTTCACAAAGAGCTGGCTGCTTACAGGGCCGCGGGCTCTGAGGCCTCAATTGCTTACCAGCAGCTCGAGTCGCGACTCGCGAGCCTCGGAGACGTGAAGTCGGTGTTTGAGGGAGAAATAGTCGATATTGAACTGACAATGGCTCAGCTCAAGGAGGCCGGCGCGACGTCAGCGTATAATCCGCCTTACTATCTGCTTGGCGGCATGGTCCTTTTTGTCCTGATACCGCTTGCTGCCTGGATCTTCAGCAGGGGAAGGCGTGAGTCCGTCGATGAGGATGAAGGCCGGGGCGGGAGTGCGAGGGCAGGTGTTCTTTACTCTGGTGTGACTATGGCTTTGGCGGCAATCGTCATTGAGTTTGGTCATCGCAGAGGCTGGTTCGCCGCCAGGACGATCGACTACACTGCTGACGGGCAGCTGAATTCGACAGCTTATATCTTTCTCACTGTTGGCCTTGTGGTTATCTTTGGCGGTCTCGTCTGGTGCTTCTGGAGGGCCATGCAGGCGGCCGGCAAAGAGGATCCGTCTATTCCAGCCCGGCAAGATTGAGGTAAGGACCACGTGGATTTCTTTGATGCAGTTGTAAAGAGGCACAGCTATCGAGGCGAATTTGAGGACAGGCTTGTGCCGCGCGAGGACCTTGAGCGGATTGTGGATGCCGGCATAAGGGCGCCGTCCGGGTGTAACGCGCAGACGACCAGCTTTGTCATCGTAGATGACCCTGAAAAGCTGAATGCGATAGCGTCGCTCGTTGAGGACCGCGTCTATCTAAGAACGGCCAAGGCAATGATTCTCTGTGTTGCTGAACACAAAGCGGTGTATGGCGACATGTCGTTTGGAGTCGAGGATTGCGCGGCTTCCGTGGAAAACATGCTTCTGGCCATAACTGCTATGGGTTATGCCTCAGTATGGCTTGACGGAATGTTGCGCAAAGATGGGCTTGCAAGCAGGATAGGGGCAATCCTTGGCGTTCCGGAAGCCCTGGATGTAAGGGTGCTTCTTCCCATTGGAGTTCCGAAAGAGTCGTGCGAACAGAGGGGGCGAAAGTCTTTCCCCGAGCGGGCGTGGTATAACGGCTGGGGCCTCTAGCACTCCCTATGCCGTAAAGGTGCCTTCCTCGAGGCCGTCTGCGATCTCGAGCAGTATTTCATCCCACGCGCCGGTTTTTTCAGCATAGCGCAGGAGTTCCAGTACAGAGGGGGATACAAGTTTTCCGTGCTTCTCTACGGCTTCACTCATCGTCGAACCGTCATTCATTTCTTTGCTGAGAGTCGAAAAGAACGCACTAATCTCTGGATCCTTTTCTTCGAGAAGAATCACCTCCAGCGCGCGGAGTGTCGGTATGCGGCCTCTCGTCAGACGCATGAACTTTCGCCATGCATGCGCCATGGCCACTGCCTTGTCTTTTGGCTCAGGCATCGTCCGACTGGGCCCTGCCTGATCCACGGGGGACTTCTTCCTGCCACACCGGTTCTACCTCGCGGTCTTCAGGGGTTTCCCCGCGGCGCTGCTGATCCAGGAATTCCAGCCCATTGCTGATGAACTCGCGGGCGTCGTATCCGATTCGTCTCGCGGTGACGCATGACCTGGTAGGGTATGGGAAGTTTGCGTGCGCAGTTACGAGGAGATCCTCTGGTACACGTATGTTGAGGGTTGCAAGGGCCTCCGTAATCGCGGGCACATGGCCATCGTCCCCAATATGAAGGGCTTCCGGGCGATGGGCTGGGTCACGGAACATCAGTAGCGCGAGTCGGGCCGCGGCTGCTGGCGCGCGCAGTGGGGCGGCCTGTATCCATTCGGGGGGGGCGTGGATGTCTCTTTCATCTGCAAGACCTTTAAAAGGTGAATCCAGCAGCAGATCATCATCCACCGTACTCATTATTACCGCCGCACTGCGGCGTTCCTTCTCTTTGAAGTAGTCAAGCACCCGACGGTAAATAGACCTTCTGCCGGCGTTTGTAACGCTCGGGTATGCACCGTAGGTGTGCGGGGTGCCAATGAAAACCTTTGGAATCTCGGGGAAATCGAGCAGGCGAGAGCCGTCAAGTTTTAGTGCGGATACGGCAATGAGAAGGCCCGCAACCCGCTGTCTTGCCATCAGGGTATAGAGGCGATCAAGCTCGTCAGAGCGGTAGTGAAGGCCTTTGTAGTAGCAGGTGCTGAGGGCTTGACGGCTGTCGGAATGCTTTTTCGCTTCGTTCACCACCGCGTCTTTGAACCGGGATTTGCCTTGAGGTTGATCGATAAGAAGGAAGTAGGGTAGCTTCGATTCCGCGGCATTTGTAACGTATGTCCCCGCACCGCGCCTTGCTGTCAGAATTCCTTCTTCCAGAAGGATATCCATTGCCTTCTGCATCGTAACCTTGGTGCTGCCAAACTTCTTGGCGAGTTCTTCGCGCGTCGGAAGCCTGTCTCCCGGTTGAAATTTACCCGAAAGGATGTCCGCCCTTACTGCTGCCAGAATCTTGTCAAACTTTGGAGGCCGGCCGCGGCGGGGCCTCTGCATGTTGCTTTTAGCTCTATTCACAATCAATCAACTCCTAAATTAACTGCATAGGATTATTATACTTTCTGTGAATCTTGTCAACGACTGGTATACGAATCGAGTGAATATTTCTTTACTTGTTAATCAAGTGCTCAGTCGCTGGTAGCGCTGTGTATGGAAAAGGCACACAAAGCGTTCTGTCCTGGCGTTCGACGCACCGCCTTTGGTAGGCACGCCCGAAACGGGCGGTGCGGGGCCATTAAGTGGGCTTGAACTCCTCAGGGTGGCGCCGGATAAGCTCTTCAACGTGCTCCTCGCGTCCGGTCTGCCTGAGTCGTTCGATATACTTTGGCAGGAAGCCTTTTGCATGCAACGGTCCACCCTCGTTGAGAACCGTCTGCATCGGGTCATTGGTGTAGCCATACGGCTGAGTCGCCATCATCTCGGCGTGCCATGTTTTCAGCGTTTCCGATCCTTCTGCGACTATGTCCGGGTGCTCGGATGAGAGGTCTTCTTGCTCGTAAGGGTCGTCTTTAAGGTTGAAAAGCATTTCCTCAGGAAAGAGGTGGTAGCCATCGTGGTATGTCCGCATGTAAAGCCAGTCCTTCCAGCGTACGCTTCGCTGGCATACGTGCGCGCACTGACTCAAGACGAGGTACTCCCGCCCGCAATCCTTCGCTTCAGTAACGGCTTCAGCAAAGCTTTGCCCGTCCCATTCGGGACGCTGTTTTTGCCCCAGCAGGTCGGCGAGGGTCGGCGGAAGGTCCAGGTTGTAATGGAGCCCTGTGTCTACAGTTCCCTTTCGGGCGCCTGGCCACTTGATTATCATGGGGATTCTGCAAGTGATTTGGTCGGCCGTTGCATGTTCGCCATAAAGCCCAAGCTCGCCATGGTTTTCTCCGTGATCGGAACTGATTATTACGGCCAGGTCATCCATGACGCCCGCCTTTTCGAGGGCCTCGAACAGCTGGCCAATGTGGCTGTCCATGTAACGAGTGCCGCAGTCATAGCCGTCGTAGTGTTTTTTCAAGTCGTCGAGATCCTTTATCTCGCCGAGTTGACGCGGGAATTTGGGTGACGTCTTGTTGTCATACATGCTGATTTCCTGAGCACCATGCGGCCCAGGCATTGCACGATGCTTGTCGAGAACATCCTGCGTGATCCACTTCGCTGCCGGCTCTTTTTCGAAGGGGTTCCCGAACTCTTCGGGGGCGCGGTAGGGTGTATGTGAGTCCCAGTAGTTCACGTGCAGATACCAGTCTTCTTTTTCCGCGTTGTTTTCGATCCAATCGAGGGCTGTTGGCGTGACGTGGTGGGCAGACTCCATGCCTCCCATGCCGGTGTCGTGTATCTCTCTGAAGCCTGCATAGTACCAGAAGCTGGAGTGCCTTTCAGGAAAGCCGCCTATATACGCGGTATGCATGCCGGCGCGTTTAAATATGGCAGGTAGCGCGTGACCGCTCAGTCTGGTGACGAAGCTGCGGGATTCGCCCTGCAGGCGCATATCAGCGGCGGTGCCCCCATGGCCGACAGCGCCGCTATGAATGCCGAACTGGCCGCTCATCAAGGCGGCACGCGATGGGAGGCAAGGAGCGTCGGACGCGTAGAAATTGTCAAACCTAATTCCTTCGGCGGCGATCCTGTCGATGTTTGGCGAAGTGTTGCGGTGATATCCGTAGCAGCCGAGATGGTCAGGGCGCAGGGTGTCCAGGTCCAGGTATAGAACTCTCATATCTTCTCCTTACTCTTGCAGAGCGGTTTGTATTTTCGGTGCGGTTTCGCCTGCCGCTACCATTCGCTTGATCAGGCGCTCGCGCAGGTGCGCCCGGATGCCGGCAGTTTCGGGTGCGGCGACTAGATTGTTCTTCTGGTGTGGGTCGGTCTCGTTATCGTAGAGAAAGGCCTCAACGTATAAGTCGCTTGAAGCGTCTCCTCCTGACTTGCCAGGTGCCTCCACGCTGTAGGTCCATTTCTTAGATCGGATTGCGCGCCCGCACTGGCTCTCGCTGATCTGCAAAAAGACTTCCTCCTGCCAGTTCTGTGCAGCGCCCGCAGCAAGCGAGTTCAGTGCAAAGCCGTCCATGCCGATGGGCTTCAGTCCGGCTGATGTAATGATGGTTGGGGGAAGATCTATGAGGCTTGCCAGCTCTTTTACATGAGTACCACCCGTGAAGCCTGGCCCTGATATGACCATGGGGACGCGAATGCAGCCGTCGTGACAGGAACGCTTGTATTCACCGTTCCTGGTGCAGAAGTGCGAGCCATGATCACTTGTGAAGATTATTATTGTGTTGTCCAGCTCGCCACGCTCAGCAAGTGCATCCCTGATGCGGCCAAGGCCGGTGTCGAGGGCATTGATACATCCCAGATAATCGGGGTAGTTTTGCCGCCAGTCTCCGTTGGTTCCTTCGAGATCGCCTGGCACTTCATATTGGGCGTATCGCTCCTTGGATCCATGAGGGCCTTCGTAACAGCCGTGGTCGTTCTGGTGGTGCGGCTCGATGTAGGACAGGAACAGGAAGAAAGGCCTGTCGGTTTTTCTATCCTGAAGATATTCAATTGTCCAGTCGGTCTGAACATCGACCCTGAACTTCCCTTCAGGGAAGTCGCGTCGTTCCATGTCCTGGTACATGTACCCGTCGTAGCTGTGGGAAGTAAACTCCAGTACATCTGATGCCAGCCAGAAATCCCTGTATCCGCCGCGTCGTTCAACGGGGACGGGTTTTTCTCTAAAGTTCTCCGCACCGTCCCTTGCGCCCTGTGATGCGAGATGCCACTTGCCGATATAGGCTGTCTCGTAGCCTGCGGCGGAGAGTTGCTTTGCTATGGTGTTTTCATCCAGAGGGAGAATGCGGTTGTTTGTATGGCAGCCGAGGCGCGTTGGGTATTTGCCCGTCTGCAGAGCTGCCCGCGCGGGGCCGCAGACTGGCTGGCAAGAGAAAGCGTTCTCAAACAGAACGCCCTCTTCTGCCATCCTGTCCAGGTTCGGCGTAAGGTCGATCTTCTGCCCGTAACAGCCGCAAGTGTCCCAGCGCTGCTGATCCGTGAAAAAGAATAGAATGTTGGGCCTGCTGCTCATTGTCATGCTCCGGCTATCCTAGGCATCCAAATGGGCTCGATGCCCATGTCCGCATGTATCAGCTTGAGCAGCAGCTCATTCTTTAGTTGCATGGATTCGGGATCGTCCCATAGGTTGTTTGTTTCACCTGGATCGTCTTCCAGGTCAAACAGCTCTCCGTAGGGTTGGTTGTAATAAGTCGTGATTTTGTATCTCTGACCTACGTATGTCTTGTGGAATACTTTTGTTGGTTGATGCCTGTTTTCCACTATTACGTGGTCTCTGGCTTTCTCCCGGATTCCGGTCCAGACCTTTGACTGATCTACTCCGGTCATAGTCCGGGGGACAGGCAGGTTGTTGAGCTCGAGGAAGGTCACCGGAAGGTCGACCAGGCTCTGAAGGGCGTCGGAGCGCCTGCCTTCAGGTACTGTCCCGGGGCAGCTCACTATGTAAGGAACTTTGATCATGTCCTCATAATGAAATGCGCCCTTGGCAATTAGCCCATGCTGGCCGAAGAAATGGCCGTGATCAGTGGTGAAGACAACCATCGTTTCGTCTTTGCTTCCGAGCTCTTCAAGTTTCGACAGTATTTTGCCGATGTATTTGTCCATACAGGATACCATTCCGTAATAGACGGCAATGTTCTTCGCGAGTCTGTCGCTGTCAGTAAGGTGTGATCGGAAGCCATGGCAGCCGCTGCCGTCTGCCTCCTGGTATATGCTGAAATCAGGTGTTTCCTCCTGAGTCATCCTGAAGTGGGGCGGGTTATTGTCATGCTCGCCGTCAGTTACGGATGGCACCGTGATCTTCTCAGGGTCATACATCCTGTCCCAAGGCTCGGGAACGAGGTACGAGGGGTGCGGATCAAAAAAGCTGGCCCAGAGGAAAAAAGGCTGGTTCTTCTCGGCGCATTCCTGCATTACATCGCTGCTCTTCTCGGCAATCCATGCGTTGTAGTGGTATTCCTCCGGTATAGGCCATGTGTGTTTCTGTGCTTTCGCGTTTCCCGTCGGTGCCGAGAAGTAGTCGCGCCAGTTGTCCAGCCCGTTGTCTTCCATCCAGATGGCGTAGTGCTGTCCGACGTGCGCTTCGTCAGTATGGTTGCGGGCGAGTTCAACCCTCTCGAAACCGTAAAAGGGCCCATGGAACCTGCGCCAGTATTCCAGGTCCTGCAGGATGGGATAGGCTTCAAGTGAGGGGTATTCCTCGGTCGATGCAAGGGGTTGGAAGTGCGCCTTACCGACGAGCGCGGTCCTGAAGCCGGCCGCCGCAAAGTCTTCCCCGACGGTGTGCTCGTCTTCCGGGAGCTTGGTCCCGAGGGACCATGCTCCGTGCTGGCTGGGGTATTTGCCCGTTATGATTGACGCACGGGTAGGCGTGCAGGTCGGGTTGACCGTGTAGGCGCGGTCAAATACTGTCCCTTCCGAGGCCAGCCTGTCCAGGTTTGGGGTCTTGACCTCAGGATTGTTTATTCCGAGTGTATTCCAGTGCTGCTGGTCGCTGGTTATGAGTAATATATTCATTCGTTGTAAGGGGTAATACTGCCCGCGAACCTCAATATTAGGTCGTGCGTAAAGCAATGCAAGTAGCAAACGGGGGCAGGTCCAGTCCCGGAATACTATGGTTTAAGGGGTAGGGTGATGACTGAAACTGATTCGGGCGGCAGCACGACAGGAATCTTTCGCGTGGACCTGATTGGCGTGCTGGTAGTGCTCGCGCCCGCTGAGGTCAGCGAGCGCATGCTGAATGAGTCCGCGACCTTGTGCGCACTGCAGTCTGCGACTATTCGTGCCCGTCGTGTTGGGCTGCTGTTTACCGCGTGCAGGTATATAGCGGTCTCGGAGGCCGTGACTACGATGTCCAATTCGCCGCTGTCCTGTTGGTTTTTGCGCGTTACTTCGAGGCGATGCCGGCCGTGGTGTCGGGCATAAAGGGCGCTGGCAGCGCCCGTGGCCGTGATGTTTGGGCTTTCGTTGGGGGCCTTTGGTATCCGGATGACAGCGGCTGGGCTTGTCTGGCCAAGCAGCGGCGACTGCGCTGCGAACTCGATGCTGGCGCCGTGGCGAATGAGGGCGTTTAAATATTTTGTGGAATCGAGTATGGAGGCTGCGCCGATCCACTCAGTTACGGCAATTGGCTTGCCCAGTGTTTTGGCAATATCGGCATAGCGGGAGAGTGAGTCAGGTGTGTCCGGCCCAGCGGCGGAAACCGCAAGGACATTGATGTTCTCCGCAATGTAGCTGTTTTGGTAAACGGTCGCTGTAATATCGGGCGCGATTTCAGCATCGAGGATGATCTTAATAGTTGGATCGGCTGAACGAATATGCTGGATGTATACAGTAAGACAATCGACATACCACTGAGCGAGCTGTTTTGTGTCGAAATGCGGCAGGGCTGCGCTGACCGCGCTCTGGTAGGCGGCTGAGTCCAAGTGGCTTCCAAGCTGGACGTATTCGACCTGAAATGGGATGGGGTTGCCGTTCTTGGCCCTGATTCCGGGCCAATGGCGCAGGGCCCGGGGGAGTTTTACTGCGTATTGGCCATTGCAGTAGGCTATCAGTCCGGCTGCGCGTTCCGCCGCTTCGCGGACGGGCCCTTTTCGGGCCAGGCCGTCGAGTAGATTAACGACCAGTACCGCCTCAAATCCGAGTTCCTGCTTCATGCGGCCGAACTCATCGATGCCAAATCGCGTGTTGATCTGCCTGCCGTCGGGCCTCGAGACCAGCAGGGGCCTGAACCTCTTCTTTTCGGGCGCGTTATTGATTGAGTCGCGCCAGTCAGACTGGTCTGCGTCAGGGCCAGGGAATACGAGCAGTGGCGAGTGCGTATCCTTAATGAGGGCGAGGACGTTTGTCGGGAGCCTGCCTGTCTTGAGGTCTACAACGAGCTCGGGGCCGAGCTCGCGGACAGCCGACTTTTCAAGAACTTTTCCGAAGATCCTTGCGTTTATAGAATTAAGCTGAGTGGCGGTTATGGTCAGGTTTTCCGAATAGTACTTCTGCTTGGGGGGCGAAGAGACGCAGCCGGCGCATGCGGACAGTGTAAATATGGTTACCAGTGCCGCAGCGTGGTTTGACAAGGCGGCGATTTTTTTGGGATTGATGAATTGCAGGTTCTCCATCGTCCTAGTAGTATACACTTAAGAACTTTTTTAAAGCAAATAAGTCTGTGCATTTAGATTGCCAAAGGAGCATGCAATGAGGATTGCGATTATACTTGTCATACTGGGTCTGGTTGTCGGCGGCGTCCTTTACGGAGTCAGTCAGAATAAGGCGAAAGCGCAGGCGGAGGCGATGGCCTTCAAAGCGCAGGTCGAGAGCGCTGAGGTGCAATATGCTGAGATTGCAGCTTCTCTGGAGGGTATTGAGGAATTTGCCCCGAAAGCCAGGAAGGTTCTCGGTACCGCATCAAACCTGGTTCCGGAGATAGTGGGTTACGAGCATGCGCCGAGGGTCTATGACCGGGAATACGACCAGAAGAAGAAGGCTGAAGCGTGGAAGAAGACCGTAGCCGCCCAGACCAAGAAGGCCGTTCCTGCGGAGAGCGACAAGGCCGGGGGTGCTATTAGGACCGGGGTCATGGTAGATGAGAAGGGCCGGGAGATGCCCGCTGGGCTGACTGGTCACGGTGCGCCAAAGCCGCCGCCGGCACCGGCTGTGGGCACGTCTGGCGCAACTGGAGCCGGGGATGCGGCACAACATGAGATAGGCGGCAAGCTTGGAGAGCGAATCAAGGCCGGGCAGGACCTATATGAAAAGCTGTGCGAGCACGTTGGCGTAATTGAGGCGAGGATTGACGAGAGCGCGCTGATTCTGACTCAGAGCGAGAAAATCGTAGGCAGGGTTAAGGAGGCGCCAACTGCCTTCAAAGCCGCGGCCGCGCAGGCGGGATTTGCCGAGCTGGTGCCAATGGCTAAGAATCTGAGAAATGGAATGGCAGAGGAGCTCGCGGCTGCGGAAGCAATCCTTCCCAAATTCGAGTCGATGAGGGACGAGGTGGCTGAAGAGAAGCGGGCGGCTGACGCCGAGGCGGAGCAGAGGCGCCTGGCTCAGCAGCGTGAGGAGAACAGAAGTCGAGAGGTCGCGAGGGCGGCCGGATTCTATGGCGGTCTACCTGAGCTTCTCAAATCATATCAATTCACGGATGCAATGCAGCAGGTGCAGGACCTGCAGTCATCGCTGACGTTCGAGGAGGCGGTAACAGCGCTGGACATACCTGTTGAGCGCTACAGGCTGCTGGCGAACGCAATGACCTGGCTTATAGCGCAGTTCGAGAAGAAGCCGATGTCTTATGGATGGAAGACTGCGCGCGGCGCCCTGGACATACCGAAGGCCGACGGGCAGGGCATTTATGTTCAGGAAAAGTTGATTCCGTGGGTGGAGATACCGAAAGAGCGCGTTATCGGTTTCTTCTCGCACTACCTGGAGAAGAACGAAGATGTCGGCAAGAGCAAGGCGGACCTGTACGCAGGCGCAGCAATCTATTGCAAGACGTTTGGCTTTGATGATTTCACTATGGATGGTTTCATCTCGAAGGCAAGGAACGAATCCAAGCTGACTGGTGACAAGATGAGCGCGCTGATCGATTTTCAGATAGACGGCGATGTGGCTGACTGACGTGCGTGGCCCCGCGCTCGATACCGTTTCCCAGGATGTCGGCAGAATCAGAAAGATAACCTCGGCAGGTCTGTGCCTTAATGTCGCCCTCATGGTTTTCAAGTTCTGGGCCGGTATTGTCGGCGGCAGTAAGGCTGTGACTGCCGATGCTTTTCACACCCTGACAGACCTTTCGACGGACTTGGCTATCATATTCGGCGTCAAATGGTGGATGTCGCCCCCGGACAAGTGCCATCCATATGGGCACAGGCGAATGGAAGCCCTGGTGACTCTCTTTGTCGGTGGGGTGCTGGGTGCGGGCGGAATCTGGCTCGCGGTTGACGGCATACTGGGCCTTGGCGAGACGCATCAGGACGGGCCGGGCATGATAGCGCTTGTCGCGGCCGTCACATCGATGGTCGCGAAGGAAATCATGTATCACTTCACGGCGAGGGAGGGGCGTGCGGCCAGATCGCGCGCGCTGCTTGCTAACGCGTGGCATCACAGGAGTGACGCTATAAGTTCGATTCCTGCAGCGCTTGCCGTGGGGGTGTCGATTGTGTGGCCGCAGCTGGCGTTTGTAGACCACGTCGGTGAACTGCTTGTCGCCGTTATCATTGTTCGTGCTGCTTACAGGATTGGGCATAGGGCGCTTGTCGAGCTTACGGACGGGATATCCTCGCCAAAGGATGCGGAGAAGATCAAGGCCCTCGCGGAAAGCATCAGCGGGGTAAGAAATATACATGCGGTCAGAGGCAGGCGCGTAGGGCCCGGACTGTATGTTGATATGCATGTGCGGGTGGATGCCGACATGACGGTTCGCGAGGGGCATGACATAGCGGAAGCGGTCAAGCGAAAGCTCCAGTGTGAGGGCCCTGACGTTGTTGATGCTGTCGTTCACGTCGAGCCGCATGAGGAAGGACGATGAATTTCTACTTTGCGCGAAGCGGGCAGGTGGACGACAGGTGCAGTATTGCGATGCCGCGTGACGACCGCTTCGACCGTTTGAGTGCTGCGGTAGCAGTTGGTACGGGTGCTTCGTTTCGTGTAGCGGTCGAGGGGCTTGGGCGCGGCATTGCGACAATACGCTCATGCGCCGGCGAAGCCGTGAAGGCCGATTTCGAGCTGATTAGCGGTTCGGAGAATGTGCCCGAGATAGACGTGCTTCTCGCATTGCCGCGGCCCAAGGTCCTGCGCAGGCTCATTCCCAGGATAACGGCGATGGGAATCAGCTCGCTCACGCTGCTCAATGCCTGCGGAGTGAAGCGCGAGTACTTTGCAACGCATTGGCTGCGTGATGAGTCTATCGCAGAGCTGGTAATGCTCGGGCTTGAACAGGGTGGGGCTTGTCGATATCCGGCCATCCGGGTTGAGAAGCAATTGAAACCGTTTTTAATGGATGGCGTGGCGGAGATGCGAGGGAGCGCTGAGCTTCTGCTTGCATCTCCTGATGGATCCAAAAGCCTTCCTGTATCGGCGGGAGCCGGCCGGGTGATTGTTGCGATTGGCCCGGAAACGGGGTGGACGGACTTTGAGCTGGGCCTCTTCGCCGATGTCGGCTTTATGTCGTACCGCCTCTGTGAGGAACATCTTCCATGCGATGTCGCGGCGATAGCTGCGGTGGCGGTCGTGAAGGCGCGGCTGTCAGGCGGACTGTAGCCGGTCGTTCACGTATGCAACCGCTCGGTCACATATTGCCGTGACTTCCGGTGTGTCAGGAAGCAGGGGAATCGCACTGTCGTATAGATTTCTCTCTGCTATTCTTCGAAGTGCCGGGGTATAGACGATCGAGTGGACCCACCCAACCCGCATGAGGTGCATATCGGGCAAGGTCTTAACGTTCTCGTAGCTGCCCGTCGAAGTTCGCAGCATCTCATCGACCAGCTCCTGGGTCAGGTCGCCGCCTGGATCTATGTTGAGCAGGATGCCGGGGTGCTTAAGGTGCCAGCCTTCCTTCAGGATAAGTGTGATGGAATGAAGTATGTCTATCTTGTCTGCATCGCGAATGAGCTGCAGGTGCTTCAGGTCGTTCCCTGAAATGTGGGTGGGAATATCACGCTTGTTATGGAATTGGATTGCGGTCAGGAGGGTTTCCTTGTCGCGGGCCGCCAGGCCGCTGAGCGCGGGGCACTCGCACGCTATATCCCGGCCGCGAATTCCGTGATCGAAGGATGCTGCGTCGAGAAAAGTTCCGTAGCGCACATACTGTTCAAAGCGCGCAATATCGTGCAGAAGCCCGACTGCCTCGGCGAGGTCGACATCGCTTCTGCTCCAGGCCAGCTCATGGGCGATGCCGCGCGCGTCCTCCGCGACACGGAGGGTATGAGCGCGTTTCAGTACCATGGGCAGCTGCTCTGACTCCGGAGCAGCAGAGATGTGGCCGTCGGTATGGGTGTCGAGCCATTCGCGTATTTGAGTTGTGATCTCGGCAGGCATTATAAACAAAAAAAGGCGCCCGCGGTTTTACCGGGGCGCCTTCTTGATTGTGATGCTCTAGTTCTTGCCGCGACCAGAGACGCCGCGTGTGTTCTTTGTGATGGCCTTGGCCTTCTCTTTCGGCCTGAGGGCACGCACGGCCTTGCCTGCACGCCACATCTCTGAGTTGCCGATAACCGAAAGCTCTTTGTCGAGCTGCTTCTTGTAGTCTTTGCCGCCGCAGGTCTTAAGAACGCGGGCGGCTTCTTTGCCCGTCTTGACTGCCTTGTAGAGGTCCTTAAAGACAGGCATAACAGCTTTCTTGAATTTAGGGGCCCAGTCGAGTGCGCCGCGCTGGGCAGTCGCAGAGCAGTTAGCAAACATCCAGTCCATGCCGTTTTCATCGACCAGGCGGATCAGGCTCTGAGTCAACTCTTCAACGGTCTCATTGAAGGCTTCGCTCGGTGTGTGGCCGTTCTTGCGCAGAACGTCATACTGCGCTTCCATTACTCCCGCCAGGGCACCCATCAGAACGCCGCGTTCCCCGGTGAGGTCACTGGTCACCTCGTGCTGGAATGTTGTGGGGAAGAGGTATCCGGAACCGATTCCGATACCGACGGCCAGGCAGCGCTCCATGGCCTTGCCTGTGGCGTCCTGCTCGACGGCAAAACTGGAGTTGATTCCAGCACCTGAAAGGAAGTTGCGGCGCACAGACGTGCCCGAGCCCTTTGGGGCTACCATGATGACATCCACGTCTTTGGGGGGCACTACGCCAGTCTGCTTCTTGTAGACAATTGAGAACCCGTGTGAGAAGTATAGGGCATCGCCGGGATTCAGGTTCTTCTTGACTGTCGGCCAGATAGCACGCTGGGCGGCATCGGTCACCAGCATCTGGATTATAGTGCCGCGCTGAACGGCCTCAGGGATATCGAAGAGGGTTTTGCCCGGCACCCAGCCGTCCTTGATGGCCCTGTTCCAGTCCTTCTTGTAGGCCTTGGACTGTCCGATGATCACATTAAGGCCGTTGTCCTTCATGTTGAGCGCCTGGGCCGGACCCTGAACGCCGTAACCAATTACAGCTATTGTTTCCTTCTTAAGGACTTTGCGCGCCTTCGCCAGCGGAAACTCGCTGCGCTTTATAACCTTCTCTTTGGTACCGCCAAAGTTAATGATGGCCATATCTTCCTCCGTATTAGTGTTCGGGCCTTTCAATTGCGAAACGTACGCAATATAGGCATATTTCCCGTCAGGTCAATGATAAAGGGGCTATTTCTCACTTGGCTTAAGAGTTTAATGCAGGCGGGCAGGGCAGCCTGTAGAAGAATCTAGACACCGAACTTATAATCAAACACAATTGTGTCATGGACGAGAAGCTCATCCTTGCTATTGATCAGGGGACGACAGGTTCGACCGTTTTGGTTTTTAACCACGCTGCCCGCGTCGTAGGGAAGGCTTATTCCGAATTCACTCAGCATTATCCAAGTCCCGGCTGGGTTGAGCATGACGCCGTTGAGATATGGGAAGTGACGCGAGGCCTGATCGGTAAGGCCCTGGCCAGTGCCGGCGCAGGGCCGGGGAACGTTGCGGGTATTGGCATAACGAATCAGCGTGAGACCTGCGTTCTTTGGGACCGAATCGGCGGCAAGCCGTTGTCCCGGGCGATTGTTTGGCAGGACAGGAGGACGGCAGAACTTTGCAGCGCCCTGAGGCAGGAAGGACTTGAGGAGGACTGGCGGGCGCGCACCGGCCTGCTGCTTGACCCATACTTTTCCGGGACAAAGCTCCATTGGATGCTTGAGAACGTGCCGGGAGCGCGGACCCGCGCTGAAGAAGGCGAACTGGCTTTTGGAACGATCGACAGCTGGCTGGCATGGAACCTGACTGGGGGTAAGGCCCACATAACAGATTTCTCCAATGCATCCCGGACTCTTCTGTACAACATAAGAGAGCTGAGTTGGGACTCCGAAATCTTGAGCAGGCTCGATATTCCCAGGCAGCTGCTTCCTTCGGTCGAGCCTTCATCAAAAGTCTACGCGGAAACGGATCCGTCAGTATTGGGCGTGTCCGTGCCGTTGGCCGGTATTGCCGGAGACCAGCAGGCAGCCCTTTTTGGGCAGGCCTGTTTTGAGAGGGGCATGCTGAAGAACACGTATGGGACAGGTTCCTTCCTGCTTATGAACACTGGACATGAGGCTGTCGCATGCAAGGAGCGCCTGCTTACGACTATAGCCTGGGGGATTGCTGATCAGCCTGTTGAGTACGCGCTTGAGGGATCGATCTTCGTTACCGGTGCTGCTGTCCAGTGGCTGCGCGACGGCCTGGGCATTATCGGGGCCGCTGCTGAAACTCAGGCGCTGGCGGAATCACTGGACACGAACGATGATGTCTATTTTGTGCCGGCCCTGACGGGGCTTGGGGCGCCATATTGGGATCCTTTCGCAAGGGGCGCGCTCGTGGGCCTGACGAGGGGTACGACGCGGGCGCATATCGCCAGGGCTGCCCTCGAGGCCATCAGCTATCAAACCCGGGATGTTGTTGAGGCGATGGTCCGCGAATCCGGGGTTGGTCTGTCTACGTTGCGGGCGGACGGAGGGGCCGTCGCGAACGATTTCCTGATGCAGTTCCAGAGCGACATTCTGAATGTGAAAGTTGACGTGCCGGCTGTCCCGGAGACGACCGCGCTGGGCGCGGCATGCCTTGCGGGGCTTGCCGTAGGTTTCTGGAGCGGTAAGCGCGAGCTTTCATCGAAGTGGGAATGCGTGAAGTCTTTTGGTCCGGCAATGATCAAGTCAGAGAGCGATGTTCTGTATAAGCGCTGGAGGCAAGCTGTTGAGCGGGCGCTTGGATGGGCGCAGCCGTTAGGGTGAAACGATGCAGGGCGTAGAAAGAAGAGAGCCGCATACGGTCCTGCTGCTGATGTCAGGCGGTCTCGACTGCCGGCTCGCTGCCTGCGTGCTGAGGCGTGCCGGCGTGCTTGTCCGCGGAGTGGTCTTCGAGAGTCCTTTCTTTCCGTCTGAGGACGGGAGGGACGCCTGTCATGCGCTGGAAATACCATTTACAACATACAATTTTGCCCCGGACATTATTGCAATACTGGCAGCTCAGAAGCCTGCCCCAGGCGCTTGCACTAACCCATGTGTCGAGTGCCGAGTGATGATGCTTAGGCGCGCGGGAGAAATGCTGGATCCGCTTGGCTGTGATTTTCTTGCCACAGGCGAAGTCCTTGATCAGCGGCCGGGATCGCAGGACAGGCGCGGCCTGATGGTGATAGCGGAAGAATCCGGCTGCGCGGACCTGGTTGTCAGGCCGCTCAGTGCGCGCCTACTTGAGCCGACCCTGCCGGAGAGGGACGGCTGGATCGACCGCGAGAAGCTGCTCGACCTGCACGGGCGGGGAAGAAAGAGGCAGATCGCGCTGGCTTCCGAGTTTGGTGTAACGAATTATCCCAGTCCGACCGGCGGATGCCGCCTCACTGAGCCGCGCTTCGCGGAGCGGCTGCGTGACATGAATGAGCACGAGGGCTTAGCCGGTGTAAGGGACATCGAGCTGCTTAAAGTGGGGCGGCATTTCAGGATTGCGCCCGGCGTTAAGCTTGTCGTTGGCAGGAACGCCAAGGAGAATGCTGAAATCGAGGCGTGTCGGGAGCTTTATGACCTGCTGCTCAAGGCGGACAGCGTTCCTGGCCCGTCGGCGATCCTTCCGATTACGGCGAGTGATGAGGACGTGCGTGTTGCGGCGGGTATATGTGCAAGTTACAGCGATTCGCCGCGAGACGGCAAGGTTGTCATCAGGGTGAAATCGGCAACGGGTATCCGGATGGTCGAGGTGAGCCCATCTGACAGGAAAGACACTGACCCCCTGCGCGTATAGGGGCGGCGCTGGGTCTTACTTAAAGAGACGGATCAGGAACCAGACGAAAGCAATAGTGGCCGCCGCGACGGCAGAGATCGTGAGCACAAGCCAGAGCTTCTTTGAGTCCTTGCGTACGGCGAAGCCTGATTCGGCATCAGCAGGAAGGTCTCGGTCCACAGCCGCTCCGGGTTTGACGATGATTCCCGTGGTAGTTGTGCGCTCCGCGTAATCGTCGCCCTGAAGGAGCTCAGGGGCATCGAAGATGATTTCCATGTCACCCAGCTGGATTATGTCTTTCGGGTGAATTTCTATGTCTTCTGAGACCTGCATGCCGTTAACGAAGGAGCCGTTGGTAGATCCGAGGTCAGTGACAGAGTAGCTGTCTCCCGATCTTTCGAAATGGCAATGCTGGCTGGAGACTGAGGGGTCGTTGAGTTGAATTGTGTTTTCGTGCGATCGCCCCACAGTGATAGTGTCGCGATCAAACTCGAATTTTCGACCCTTAAGGTCTCCGCTCAAAAATATTAGAAATGCCATTCCTTATGCCTTTCAGCTAAAGCATTTGCGAATTATGCAGAAAAAAGATCCCCTGTCAATATCCGGGAGCACGCCACGTTTCTCTTCCATTGCAGATCGTCACTACTGGATTTAGGGTTGTCTTCCTGCCGATGAAGGGCGAATTGGTTGACATGGACATAATGTCGTCTGTCGTGATGGTCCGGGATCCTTTCTTGAATATGGCAATATTTGCCGGGCTCCCTGCCGAGACGCTCGGGGCCGCCAAATGTATTATTTCGGCCGGCGCTGTCGTCCATAGTGCGACCCACCGCAGGAGCGGCAAGAGTCCGGGCGCAACCAGCAAGTCGTATGTCACGGCGGCGGCCGTCTCGAGTCCGATGACGCCGAAAGCGCCGAGTGAAAAACCTGAGGCCTTGTCCTGCATGCTGTGCGGGGCATGGTCTGTAGCCAGGCACGTTACGGTGCCGTCCATAACGGCCCCGACAAGGGCTTCGCGGTCCTCGGGATTTCCGAGGGGCGGGTTCATTTTATAATTCGCGTCGTCCGATGCTATGTCGGAAGAGCAGAGCGAAAGGTGGTGTGGTGTTGCTTCGCTCGTAACCCGCAGGGGAGATCTTTCGGCAGAGCGGAGAAGTTCTACTGTTTTGGCGCACGAGATGTGCTGTATGTGCAGGTGTCCGCCAGTTTCGCCCGCGAGCCTGATGTCGCGAGCGACTATTGACGATTCCGCTTCAGGGTCGAATAACGGGAGATCCCGCTCGCTGGCGAGCTGGCACTCTCGTATGACGCCCTCGCGGCTGACGTCCGGGTCAACGGCATGTTGGAAGATCGGGATCCGCAGGGCCGAGGCGGCAGCAAGTGCCTCCTTCATAAGAGACGCATCGGCTACAGCGGCGCCGTCATCGGTAAATGCGCACGCGCCAGCGCTTGCAAGGTCTGAGAGCGGGGCAAGATCAGTGCCCTTGCGCCCCAATGTTACGCATGCAGCCGGTAGAACGTTTACCAAACCGGCTGCCTGACCGGCGGCAAGTGCCGATCTGACAAGATCCGGACTGTCGGTGGGCGGCGTGGTGTTCGGCATTGTGACAACGTGAGTGAACCCGCCCCGGGCTGCCGCGCGCGAGCCGGTCGCTGTGGTTTCTGATCTGCCGTCGCCCGGCTCCCTGAAATGAACGTGCAGGTCTACAAGTCCAGGTGTGACAATGAGGTCATCGCCATTCATGGAGACGTATTTAGACGCCGGCAGGGCGGGGGTATCAACGATTACGCCCTGCTCTATACACAAATCTCGCACTTCGTCGGTGCCGGCTGAGGGGTCACAGATACGGGCGTTCTTAACGAGCAAGTTCATTAGTCAGGAGTATAGTCATCATATGGAGGAGTTTAAAGAGTAGAGTTGACGTTCCTGCGGGTGCTGGGTTTCTTGACATTTGCCACCGGCAGCGGTAGGTTCTCAGGCAATTTAGAGGAGATGCGATGCCGACATATGAATATGAGTGCACCAAGTGCGCTCACACTTTTGAGAAGTTTCAGAGCATGAAAGACAAGCCTGTGCAGAGATGTCCGGAATGCCGGCATAAGGTGAGGAAGCTTCTTGGCACGGGAGCGGGGATTATTTTCAAGGGAAGCGGATTCTACGAGACGGATTATAAGAAGAAGAGCGGAACGCCTGAGAAAGCGTCTGCTGAAAGCAGCTCTTCCTCAACTGGTACATCGAAAAACAATGACAAAAAGGGCGATTAGTAAGCGCTAAGAAAGGTAATGCCATGATTACATGTGGAGCCTGTGGATCAGAGAATGAGCTGGGGCGCGTTTTCTGCGTTCAGTGCGGCGGTAAACTTGACCTTAGTGCGATGACCAGTGAAGCGGTTGCGGAACAGGTCAAAGTCAGCTTCATGCGCAAACACTGGCCTAAGTTCGCAATCGGAGTGGTTGTTGTCATTCTGGGCATATTTGGCCTTACATTCTGGCCAACGAGTCCGTTTGAGGCAAGCGAGGGCACATCCGTTGGCGGGAGGCGAGTTGACTCCCAGCTGAGGGCGATGAGCCGCCTGAGCAAGGGGCGAACGGTCGCATACGTATTCAAAGAGGCAGACATCAATGGCTACTTCCAGTATGGAAAGGGCAAGGAAATGGGGCTGGGAGAGGTCAGGGTAAAATGCATGCCGGGCTATCTCCGGGTGCATGTAACCGACAAGATGTTTGAGAAGACAATTTTCGGGGTAGTCCTTTCGCCAGGCACGTCATACGACATGTATTGTGTGGGTGTGGGCGGCAGTCTGGTCGTGAGAAAGGTCAAGAAAGGCCATCTTGGAATGGTTGGGCCTGGAAGGACGCGTATTGTCAGGATGTTCTACAGGAAGATCCTCGAGAAGAACGGCTTCGATTCTTTCAAATACGCCACCGACATCAAGGTGGAAGAGGGGCAGGTACGCGTCACCGTGAGCAATAAATGACGCGGTCGGCCTGCCAGAGTCTATTGGTCTTCCTGGCAGGCGCCTCAGTAGCCGCGAGTCAGTCATTTTCCCCGCGAAATGATCCGGTCAAGACGGCCCGACAACTGGTCTCAAGTATTGTCACGGCCAAGTCTTCATCGGGACGATACATGGCGTCAGGCCGTGACAGGATCATGGTGTATGACTTTGTGCGCTGGATCGAGGACCTCGGCGAGCGTTATGTGAGTGCGACGGGGTTGCAGCTGCCTAAGTCGCGAACGCCCCTGGTCCGAATACATTTCCTCGAAGATGCTGAGCCTTCGCAGAAGATGGAACTGGGCGCGCGGATCGAAGAGGGTGTCCTGACGCATTCTGTCTCGGTCCTGAACTACAGTGCCGAAGATGCTGAGGGTCTTATGGAGATGGTGTCTTTCTGCCTGACCAGCACCGTGGCCTGGTCAATGCGCAACGGACAGGATGAAGGGCAGGCCATACAGGTTCCCGAGTGGCTCACTCAGGGCATCGCCCAGAACCTGTATCCGGGGCTGCGCAAAAGGAACAGCGAGAAGCTCCTCGCTCGATGGAAGTCCGGAAAGATGGTGCCTTTCCAGGACGTCCTGGCCGATGATAGCGGTGTGTCCGACGAAGTCCTGCGAATGACCCGCGGCCTGTTTGTCGGATGGATGCTCTCGCTCGGCAGGGACGAGGCGCTTCTAGAAGGCGCGTGCAGGAGCCTTGCTCGGCTGGGCGAGCTGGATAGCGAGGATGTGGAGGAACTTCTTGCGCAGGCGGGGGTCGCTGACCCGGATTACGCATGGGACGTTTGGATGTTGCGCCAGGGAAGGACCGTTTATTTGCCTGGCGGAACATCGATAAAGGATTTGGATTGGCTGAAGGGGCAGTTGTTGATTTACCCTGCCGATTATGGTATTTCCGTGAATAGCGATTTGCCCGACAAGATTACACTTGTTGATCTTATCAGGCTGAAGAGGAACAGGGATATACGTGAGGTGCTGAAGGCCCGGTTTGTCGCCATGCACCTGAGGGCTGCCGGTAAGAGCGAGGACTTTCGCGAGCTCGTAAAGGCGTATTGTAAGTTCCTCGGAGGTGTTATCGACCAGAAGATGGATTGGCGGCTCAGGGGATACCTGGAGGACGCCGAAAAAGAGCTGCGGGATTTTGAGATAAGGACATTGGGCGCTCAACTCAGGGAGAAGAGCGCTATCGAAAGAGATCGGAAAGACTATGAAGAAAGCAAGTAAGACCATCGTCGGAAGCATAGATCCTGACGTGCTGCAGTTCACGGCAGGGGAGGATGCCCTGCTGGACGCGAATCTGGTGCGCTACGATTGCATTGGAACCGCTGCTCACGTCACCATGCTCTCGCGGATAAAGGGCTGCAAACCTATTTTATCGCAGGCCGAACTGAAGCGTGTGCTCAAGGCTTTACGCACCGTGATAGGCCTGGACGAAGAGGGGAAGTTCAGCATAACAGCCCGGGACCAGGATGTTCATATGGCTGTTGAGCGTCATCTGACTAAGAATCTTGGTGACCTGGGCAAGAAGGTGCATACAGCGCGCAGCCGCAACGACCAGTCGGCGCTCGATATGCGGATGTATTTACGCGACGGCCTGCTTGACGTTACGGGGGGGGTGCTGGAGCTGGCATCGGTTATGTTGAAGTTTGCCGCCAAGAACAAGTCTACACCTATGGCCGGGCGCACACATTTCCGTCCCGCTATGCCCAGTACTGTGGGGCTGTGGGCCGCGTCATTTGCGGAAGCGTTAGCCGCTGACGCCGAGTTTCTCCAGTCTGTCTTTAATCAGATCAACTACTGCCCTCTGGGCTCTGCCGCCGGCTACGGGGTGCCGGTCGATATCGATCGAGAGCTGGTGGCTAAGCTCCTTGCTTTCGATGGTCCGGTCAACAATGTGCTGACTGCGGGTGCATCGCGGGGGAAAGTCGAAGCGCAGGTGCTGAGTGCCTGCTCGTTTGCGATGCTGACCTTGTCGCGTCTCGCGGAGGACACTATCCTCTACACAGCTCCGGAGTTTGGATACTTCGATTTGCCGGCGGAATTCTGTACCGGCAGCAGTATTATGCCGCAGAAGAAGAATCCAGATGTACTTGAGCTTGTGCGCGCGCGCGCGGCGGTTATAAGGGGCTGCGCGTCAACGGTTGGCGACGTGGTGAGTAAGCTTCCCTGGGGCTACAACCGCGACTTGCAGGAGACTAAGGGCCCGGCAATGAAGGGTGTGTGGATCACGGCGGAAAGTATGCATATCGCAGGCAGGCTGTTTGGGGGCATTACGTGCAACAAGAAGGCGCTGGCTGCCGGAATGAGTGCCGAAGTGTTTGCTACGGACCTTGCGCTGAAATACGTTGCTGCGGGGATGCCGTTCCGCGCCGCTTACGACAGGGTAAAGTCTGAGCTTGGGGCCGGTGTTGATGCAGAGACAATAAAGCAGTCGCTGGCATCCCGCAGTCACCTGGGTTCGTCCGGAAACCTTAACCTGGATGCATGCAAATTGAAATTACGGTCGCTTGCGGGTTGGCTGCAGAAGACTTGTGTTAAGATAGACAAAGCTGAAGAGAAAGTGCTCGCAGGAAAGTAGAGGCATTGCCTGTTGAGCCATTGTGAAAGAAAGGGTGTGGATTTGATGCGAAACAGTCGTGAATCAGCACGTTGGTGCGGCGGGAGGATGCTTGTCCTCGTCTTTGCCGCGGTTTTTGTGATTACAGCTTTCGCGCCGCTATTTGCGCAGCATCCTGCGACAGGACCTGAAAATGTCGAAGATGTCGCAGCGGCTGAAAAGGCCGTAAGAATGGAGCTTGGTGAGATTTTTGAAGCCGGCGGCTGGGTCATGTATCCTCTAATCGCGCTTTCGATCCTCACTGTGGCGTTGGTTGTCTATTTCTTCCTGTCGCTGAGGACCTCGCAGACGGGTCCGTACGATATGGAAGCTGAAATACTGAAGCTGGTCAGGATGGGCGCGTTTGAGGACGTCACGCGGATTTGTGAGTTCAAGCCCTGCGCCCTGTCAGGCATCGTCATGTCAGGGCTGGATCACGTCAAGGGCGTTAGTGACATGGACCCAACCATCGTGAAGGACGTCCTGGAGGGGGCCGGCGCCCGTGAGGCCGAGAAGCTGCAGGGGCAGACCCAGTATCTTCTGGATGTGGCGGTTGTCTCTCCGATGCTTGGGCTTCTGGGTACAGTCTTCGGGATGCTTAAGGCCTTCAATGCGGTTGCCCTGGATGTGGCAAGTGCTAAGCCTGTGGTCCTGGCCGGCGGAGTTTCCGAGGCCCTGATCACGACGGCCTTCGGTTTGATAGTCGGTATCCCGGCAATGATGTTTTATGCCTATTTCCGGCGCCGCGCTTCGCTTCTCATATCAATTCTGGAGACGCAGACGGCCAATGTATTTAACGCGTTTTGTGCAAAGAGGGTGCGGTGAATTTTCGCGGAAAGCAGAAAGTCGAGGCGCCGACTTTTCAGATCGCCCCGATGATTGACGTAATATTCCTGCTGCTGTGCTTTTTTATTGCCAGCCAGGTGTTTTCTCAGTGGGAGACCGAGATCGGCATTGTTCTGCCGACATCAACGTCGGGCGATCCGCCGGACAGGCTTCCTGGCGAGATAATCATCAACATCAAGGCGGGTGGCGATGTTGTCATCAACGATATAGAGTTTGATGATGCGGAACTTAGAAAGCTGTTGAGCCGGGTATCAAGCCTCTTCAAGGGGCAGCCGGTACTCATCCGCGCCGACAGGCTAACGGCTTACGAGCATGTCATACATGTCCTGGACCTCTGCAGGGAGGCGGATATCGGCAACATATCTTTTGCAACAATTCAGGCTGATGACGCGTAGGGCAGGGCGTGTATACAGGGAGCTAGTCGGAACCATGTCGTATTGCTACCGGACGAATACAAACAGCGCCATACGTCTCGCAGTGGCTGGCGGGCTTATCCTGTCAACCCTGATGCCGGTGTTGGCGAATACGATGTCGGCGCAGGAACGAATGCAGTTTGCCGACGGCCTCTTTGCACGGGAGCTTTACAATCTGGCGATTGAGGAATACACCAAACTGCTGGAGGCCGAGCCGTCTCATCCGGCAGCAGATGCAGCGCATTATCGGCTTGGCGATGCTTACAGGCACCTCGGCGACAGTGGCCAGGCCCAGAAGCAGTATGCTAAAGTGTTCAAGCTGTTTCCTGAGAGCGAATACGCTGCCAAGGCAGGGGTGAAGCGCGCCGATATCTTCATCTCGGAGAAGAGGTATGAAGATGGCGTGGAGCTCTACAGGATGGTTCTCGAGCGAAAGCCCGGCGAGCCAGTGGCTTCGGCCTGTCATTACTTTATTGGTGACGCGCTGCTGGCTGTGAACAAAACAAATGCCGCGGAGAAGGCATATGGAGTGATAGCAAACGACTTCCCATCCTCGGATTATGCTCCCTTTGCGCTTCTCCGCCTAGCCGAGATAGGTGCGGCCCGCGGCGAGAGTCCCGGCAGGGTCTTAAGGTATTACAGGGCTGCGGCCACCAATACCATTTCCGATCGGGTTGCTGCTGAGGCCTTGTACCAGATAGGCAGGCTTGAGTTTGAGCGCAGCTCATTTGAGGAGAGTTCGCGGGCGTTCGCTGAACTTGCCAGGCAATATCCGGAGGACAAGCGGGCGAGGGAGTCGAAGCTTGATGCCGCTTGGGCCCAGTATAATGCCGGTTATACAGCTAAAGCCCTGGAAGTCGCCGAAACGGCGCTGCAGGGAGAAGAGCAGTCGGTAGAGATGAAGAGGCACTGGCTGTACCTCAAGGCCAACAGTGAGCGGGCCCTTAAGAAGAACCGTGATGCCGTCCGAACGTACAGTTTTCTTATCGAGATGGGTGGAGGCAACTCGTATGCATATGTATATGAGCGTGCCCTATGCTATTTCGCCCTCGAGGAATATGAGTCCGTTCTCTCGTCAGTGGAAGGCGGGGATTGGAAGGAAAGCAAGGTTGCAGAGGACGTGTTGTGGCTTAAGGGGCGGGCCAGTGAAGAGGCAGAAAGAAACGATCAGGCCGTGCAATTCTACCGCAAGCTGCTCAAGGAATTTCCGGAAGGGCGGTTCATTGAACAAGTGTCATTTCGCCTCGCGGGAATCCTTCGTTCCAGAAAGGACTGGAAGGGGGCTGCTGGCCTATATGCAGAGGTAGCGCAACGTTTCTCAAAAGGAGCGCTGGCTCCTAAGGCCCTGCTCGCTTGCGGCCTTTGCCGGATGGAGGCCGGCCAGCTGGAGGAAGCAGCGTCGGCATGGAGGGAAATGGTTTCGAAATATTCCGAGCATGAGCTGGTTCCTGAGTCGCTGTTGAACCTGGCTGCTGCAGAGGTGCGTTTGAAGCGCATGAAGGAAGCCGAGGTGACAGTAGACCTTCTCCTGCGCCGCTATGCGGAAGACGCGAAGGCAAATGAGGCATGGTTCTGGAAGGGGCTCATAGCTGCGGAACGCGGCCAGCACAAGTCCGCGGAGCAGTCGTTTGGGAAGTCGCTTGAGCTCGGTTTGGAGGGAACCATGGCAGCAAAGGCGCGTGCTTATCGGGCGCTGGCTATCTACAGGGCAGGTGACGAGAAGCGCGCGGCTGATGAGTTGCAGCGCCTGTCCGGAGAGGAAGAGCTGAAATCAGCAGGAAGGAACATCTTTACTTGGCTGGCAGGCTATCGCCTCAATCAGAACGACGGCAGGAAATCTGTTGATGCGGCAGAGAAGCTCCAGCGCTTGTCTGAGCTTCCTGTTGAAAGGCAGGAGGCCTTCTGTTTTCAGGGCAGGGCGAACGGTCTGGCGGGGAGCGAGAAGGAGTCCCTGAAGATGTTTGCGGCGGCCTACCAGATTGAGGAGGAATCACTTTTCAAGGCCGAGGCTGCGCTGTCGCTGGGCGAAGGGGCGCTGAAGGCGCAAGACCTGGAGGCGGCACAGGAGTATTTTGCGGCGGCCGCTGAGCTCGCGTTGGGAGGGGAAGGTGTGCCTGTAAGGGCGCGTGCATATCTGGGGCTTGGTGACACTGCGGAGCTGAAGAAAGATTATGAGAAAGCTGCGCGCTACTTTATGAGTGTCGCAGTCCTGTTCGAGGACAAGGTTCTTGTTCCGCGCGCGCTGGCTTCCGCGGCCAGGGCTTATGGCCTGGCCGGCATGAAGAGGGAGGGTGATAAGGCACTGGAAGAATTATCGAGGCGCTATCCATCAGGTGGGGATGGGGGTGGCAATGACGAGTAAGCGGCAAGCAACGCATACCTTCATATTTGTTGCACTTTCGATCGTTCTTTCGGCAATCCTGCACTTAGGGGCGCTGGTCTGGCTTTCCAGTGTGACTTTTGAGTTTGTGAAGCTCAAGGGTGCTGCAACAAAGCAGAAGCGGAGATTTGCTCTTCAGGAAGTCAAAGAAACCGTCCCTCGCCGGGTTAGAGAAACGAGCGGTGCCGGTGGCGGGCGGGGCGGGGAGGCCGGGAGCGAGATAGGTGAATTCCGCAGGGATTATGATCCCGGCCTGATAGATCCGGTAGATGCGGGGGACGGTAATGTTTCGGGGGCTGAAGCGGCATTGCTGAAGCACTCACAGCGGGAAGATGAGGGCTCCTGGCAGCCGCGTCGGGAGCTGCTGGACATATCGGAGAAGCTTATTGGAAAGGATGTCGTCAGGGAAAACCGGAGAATCATTCCGGAGATCGCAAGGGGTGGAGATGCACCGGATATCGTTTATCCCGTTGACTACGAGGAGTTGGGAAGGGCGTCAGCGCCGGCTCCGATAGGCGGGGGTCGTCAAATCGAGAATGGTGAGCAAGTCCTGCCGCTTGCTCCGCCGGCGCGGGAAGATGCTCCCGTGCGGGGGCCCAGCCCGGAAACGGGGGGTATTTCCGAGGCCCTTGATGAGGCCGAGAAAGGCGAGAGGAGGATTCGCTCGATTGACGACTTCCTGCGCGCGGAACTGACTGTCTACACACCCTTTTTCAGCTCGGAGAATGCATATTTCAAGCTCGAAGTCAGGAGGAAGGGGGAAGACGTGCTTCCCGTGCTTCCGAAGGACATCGTCTTCGTGCAGGACTCATCGGCCAGCATGGCTGAGCAGCGGCTGCATTTTTGTCGCAAAGGCATTGCCGCGAGCCTGCGCCTCGTTTCAGAAGAAGACCGATTTAATATAGTCTCGTTCAGTGACAAGCCGGTCTTCTGCTTTGAGGATTGGGTCCGGCCTTCCGGGGGCAGCCTTGAGAAAGGAAAGAGATACGCTTCCAATCTGCGGTCCGCAGGAAATACCGACATTCTCGCTTCGATGGGTGCTTTGCGGGACCTGAAGGTTGAAAAGGGGCGCCCTTGCGTGGCCTTTCTTGTCACAGACGGACTTGCGACTACAGGGATCGTTGAAAGTGCTGCGATAATACGTGAGTTCACCAAGGCCAATGAGCATGGCGTGTCGGTTTATACGATGGGCACAAGGTCAGACGCGAACATGTTTCTCCTCGATATACTGAGTTACTGCAACGGAGGAGCGACACACGTCGTGAAGGGAGGGCGGTGGTCAATCGCTGAGGATTTCACGAATCAGGTGCAGGCAATCAGCAGGCCGGTCCTTTCCAATCTTAAGCTTGCGTTTGCGGGTAATGGAGTAGAGGTCTATCCGGCAAAGGTGCGGCACTTGTATTTGGATGATCCGCTCGTGATTTACGGCCGGCTGCCAAAGAGCATGGCGCGCGTTACTTTTCAGGCTATGGGTGCTGCGGGGGACACGAAATGCGATATGATTTTCGATCTTTCCGTTGAGGACGATGCCAGGAAGGGCGCAAAAGATGTGCGGCAGGAATGGGCGATGCAGAAGGCTTACCATCTTGTGGGTGAAATAGCGCGCACAGGTGACGAGGCCTACCGGGGAGCATTGCTGAAACTTGCGAGGGATTATGGGCTCAAAATACCTTACGCAGACAAGCTCTAGCGGCTCTTTGATCTTCTCTTTGATGCGCCGTTCCGCTTGGCGTTCTTAACTCCGTGCACGACGTTCCACACGATCAATGCCGCAAGTAGAAGCCCGGTGAAGATAGCGGGTATGCTGTTGCTTATTCCTCCGAGCCAAGTGAACAGCTTGTCGTAAGCGAAAACCCAGCAAAGGATAGCGGTCAAGGTGCCGAGGCTGACGGTGAGCATGTTGACCCAGGTGCGGAGGTCCAGCAGATACCCGAGAATGGCTCCGACGACGACGCCTGTACCCCAGAAAGGAAACCACACAAAGAGAAACACCCCCGCGACTTTGGCCTCGCTGAACCGCGACACACTCTTGGTAGCGGCAGCGAAAACGGGCTTCATGTGTTTTTGGTAGAAAGATTCCTTGAAAAGGCTGCGATAGGACAGGGTGAGGATCGGGAAGAGCAGGAAGACGGTCATAATGTCAATGTGTGTGGTAAAGAGGACTATGACGGTGGTATTCATTTCGATTTGGGTGGCCTGGGCAATGGCTGCAGCGCGGCCGAGAAAAATCTCAGTGAAGCCCATTGTAAGGAGGTCGTCCCAGAGAGGGTGTGCCATTCGCCATAGAGTTGCCACCGCTGCTATCCAGCAGATAAGCATGCAGGCTCCGGCAGTAAACAGGTTGCGCTCGTCCTGCGTGAAGGAGCGCCAGCTCGTCTTTGCAAGTGATCTATCCACGAGCCGAGTATAGAAAAAGATAGAGCAAGGTCAATGACGCGTGGTGCAGTATGGATGAAAAGAGTTTATAAATAGCTGCCTGTTTCATTGACAATATGCTGAGAAGTGCTAATTTTTTGCGGTTTCCAGTAAGGAATCATTAGAGGAGCAACAAATTGGATTTAAGTGTGATGCGCCACAGTGCGGCGCATGTTATGGCTGCTGCTGTCTGCAGAGTCTTCAAGGGCGTCCAGCTCGATATTGGACCTGATACTGACGACGGGTTCTATTACGATTTCGATCTAGAAGATCGGCTTTCCCCCGAGGATTTTCCTGCCATCGAGAAGGAAATGGCGAGGATCATAAAGGAGGACTTGCCTTTTGAAAGACTCGAGATGTCGAGGCAGGAGGCGGAGAAGATCCTTAAGGACAGTGGGCAGGAATACAAGCTGAAGCGCCTCGCGGACATACCGGAAGGTGAAGAGATAACCTTTTACAGGAGCGGTGATTTCGTTGACCTTTGTCGAGGGCCCCACCTTGATTCAACAGGTCAGATTGCGGCATTTAAGCTCGTCTCCGTGGCGGGGTCGTATTTCCGGGGCAAGGAGACAAACCCCATGCTTCAGCGGGTATACGGCACTGTTGCCGAGAGCGAAGAGGTGCTTGAAGAGAAGCTGCGCCAGCTTGAGGAGGCAAAACAGCGCGACAACAGGAAGCTTGGCCGTGAGCTGGACCTCTATAGCGTAAGTGATTCGGTTGGGCCGGGCCTTGTTCACTGGCATCCACGTGGCGCTCGCATCCGTTGCGCCATCGAAGATATGTGGCGCAAGCGCCACCTGGAATCGGGTTACGAGATAATATTCAGTCCTCATATCGGACGAGCGGGCCTATGGGAGACCTCCGGGCACCTGGATTTCTACAGCGAAGGCATGTATTCTCCCATGGAGATTGACGGAAATGATTACTACGTCAAGCCGATGAACTGTCCGTTTCACATTCAGGTCTATAAGTCACAGTTGCGCTCGTACAGGGACCTGCCGCTGAGATGGGCGGAGCTGGGGACGGTATATCGGTATGAGAAGAGCGGCGTTCTGTCAGGGATGCTCCGGGTCCGCGGTTTTACGCAAGATGATGCGCATATTTTCTGTACGCCCGAGCAGATTGAGCAGGAGGTGCGGCGGACTTTGCGCTTTGCCCTGGACATGCTGGCGCTTTTTGACTTTACGGAGATGAAGGCCTATCTGTCGACCAGGCCGGAGAAGTCAGTGGGTGAGCCCGAACGATGGAGCCAGGCGACGGCGTCCCTGAAATCGGCCCTGGAAGCCGAAGGTCTTGAACATGAGGTCGATGAGGGCGGCGGAGCTTTTTACGGCCCAAAGATTGACATAAAGATTAAAGACTGTATTGGCAGGGAGTGGCAGCTCAGTACCATACAATTTGACTTCAACCTGCCTTCCCGTTTTGGTCTGGTTTACAGGGGCGAGGACGGGAAAGACCATGAGCCGTACATGGTTCACAGGGCTCTTCTGGGCTCTCTCGAGAGGTTCTTTGGGATACTGATTGAGCATTACGGAGGTGCATTCCCTTTGTGGCTGGCTCCTGAGCAGGTGCGCATATTGCCGATTACGGATAAGCAGAAAGCATTTGTTGATGACCTGCTTGATAAGTTCCGCGGAGCGGGCCTGCGTGTCGATGCGGATTGGAAATCAGACAAGCTCGGTGCTAAAATAAGGCGCGCGCAGACAGAAAAGGTTCCCTATATGCTCATAGTCGGCGCAAAGGAGGCCGAGGCAGGCGTGGTGGCCGTAAGAAGCAGGGCAGAAGGTGATTTGGGGCAGATGCAGGTCGATGAGTTCATCGCACAGGCAATCAGGGAAAGCAAAGTCGAATAGAAGTGGGCTGAAGCCCTGTAAACTAAGGAGGCGGTTATTCGCTCATTCATAAGGACAAACCGAAGAATAAGAGTACCAACGGTTCGTTGCGTAGACGCTGACGGATCAATGCTTGGCGTCATGAAGACTCATGATGCTCTGGCAAAGGCTGAGGATCAGGGGATGGACCTGGTGGAGATTTCCCCGAATGCCTCACCGCCTGTATGCAGGATAATGGACTTCGGAAAATTCCAGTATGAGGAAGGTCGCAAGAAGAAACTTGCCCGGAAAAAGCAGCAGGGGCATGTGGTGAAGGAAATCAAGTTTCACGCCAACGTCGCTGAGCATGATTACGATACCAAGGTGAACCACATAAAGGAGTTCCTCGAAAAGGGGTTCAAGGTGAAGCTGACGCTTACTTTCCGGGGACGAGAGAACGCCCACAGGGAGCTTGGCTTCGAGCTAATTAAGCGTGTTTTGGAAGATTGCTCGGAGCTGGCTGTGATAGATATGCAGCCTAGAATCATGGGAAGAAGCATTAATGCCATGATTTCCGGCAAAACACCAAAAAAAGGTGAGTAAAAGACTGGACGGACGGCCCTGTTTCGTCTAGATTACGCTCTTTCGTGTCCGAAATGAGTAAGCGACACGTATAGGTTAGAGGTATTTTATGCCAAAAAAGAAGACAAGAAAAGCTGCGGCTAAGCGCTTTAAGAAGACAGCCAAGGGTAAGGTCCTGTACTCCAAGTCTGGGACCGGCCATTTGCTTGGTGGTAAGACGAGAAAGAGAAAAAGACAACTCCGGAAGAAGGGTGTCCTCGAAGGGGGCGCAGCCAAACGAATCGGAGCCATGCTGGATAGCTAGTCTTTTCAGCGGGAGGAACGGGAATGCCAAGGTCAACCAACGCGCCAGCCTCAAGAAAAAGGCGCAAGAGAGTACTTAAGCAGGCGCGCGGATTTCGCGGAGCCAGAAGCAAACTTTACAGAACGGCGACGGAAGCTGTAGATCGCGCCATGGTTATGGCGACTCAGCACCGGCGGCTCAAGAAGCGCGACTATCGTTCGCTTTGGATCCAGCGCCTCTCGGCCGCGTGTCGCGCGAATGACATTTCATACAGCCGATTCATGGAAGGCTTGAAGAAGGCGGAAGTAGCTCTTAACCGCAAGATGCTTTCTGAAATCGCTATCCATGATCCGGAAGGCTTTACATCGATAGTGGCCATGGCCAGGGCGACTCTGGGCTAGCCTTATCGATTGGCTTTGGATAAGGTAAAAGGGTCATCCTGGAGATGACCCTTTTTTTATTGTGAAATTATGACGCCTGACGACATACGAAAAAGCACAGAGACGGCGGTGGCTGAAATAGCTGCAGCGACGGACTCTGATTCGCTCGAATGCCTGAGGATCAAGTACCTTGGCAAAAAAGGCATGCTTCCGCTTGTCATGAAAGCTCTTGGATCGGCGGAGAGAAGCCAGAAGGCGGAGATCGGCAAACTCGCGAATGAGTTCAAAGTCCGAGTCGGCGACGCTGTAAAAGCGAGGACTGCGGCGCTCTCACAGGGGGCGCAGGGCAACGGGATAGATTACACGCTGCCGGGCAATTGGAAGTCGTTCGGGCTGAAACATCCGATATACCGGGTTATCTCGGACAGCATCAAGATCTTCAGCCGCATCGGGTTTTCTGTAGCTGAGGGACCGGATATTGAGACCGCTTATCACAATTTTGAAGCTTTGAATACGCCCGCACATCACCCCTCTCTGGATGGGCAGGATACTTTCTGGTTTGACGAGAAGACCCTGCTTAGAACGCAGACTTCGCCTGTGCAGATCCGCGTTATGGAGAGCGTCAAGCCGCCGATCAGGGTGATCACTCCCGGATGCTGCTACAGGCGCGATACGACGGATGCAACACACAGCGCCAACTTCTACCAGATTGAGGGGCTTTATGTGGATGAAAGGCACGTGTCTATTGCCGAACTTAAGGGCACGATAACTTATTTTGCACAGGCGATGATGGGGAAGGACGTTCAGGTCCGCTTTCGTCCCCATTTCTTTCCATTCACTGAGCCGAGCGTTGAGTTTGATTTCTCATGTCACGTTTGCGCAGGCAAAGGGTGCCGCGTGTGCAAGCAAAGCGGCTGGATAGAGATATCGGGCGCGGGGATCGTCGATCCGCGGGTTTTCGAGAAGGTCGGTTATGACCCGGCGAAAGTCGGCGGTTTCGCTTTTGGTATGGGTGTGGAGCGGATTGCGATGATCAAATATGGAATACCGGATATCCGCATGCTTTATGAAAACGACTTAAGGTTCCTGGGGCAGTTCAAATGAAAGTACCGCTAAACTGGCTGAGGGAGTACGTTGAGTTTGACGACGACGTTCAGGGTCTGGCGGACAAGCTGACGTTCTCCGGTATCGAGGTGGAGGGGATCGCACGCGTCCGCGATGGTTTGGAAGGCGTTATCGTGGGCGAGGTCACCGAGGTGAAGGATCATCCCGGGGCCGACAGGCTCAAGATCTGCATGGTAAACGACGGAAGGGAGATCGTTCAGGTCGTTTGCGGCGCTCCCAATGTGAAGGAGGGTGACCGAGCGGCGTTTGCACCGGTAGGCGCGAAGCTGCCGGTCGGGATCAAGATCAAAAAGGCGAAGGTCCGTGGCGAGGAATCGTTCGGCATGCTTTGTGCGGAGGACGAGCTTGGCCTTTCGGACGATCATTCGGGGCTGTTCCTCGTCGATCCGGAAACGCCGGCAGGAGCAAGGATAAATGATGTAATTGGAGAGCCGGATGATGTCCTGGACCTCGAGATCACGTGGAACCGCTCGGACTGCCTGAGCATCCTGGGCATAGCCCGTGAAGTTGCGGCTTTGTATGGCACGGATCTTAGGCTGCCGGATGCCGAGCTTTGCGAGAGTGAAAGCCGATGCACTGAGAAGGTTTCGGTTGAGGTCCGCAGCTATGAGGCTTGTCCACGCTATACGGCCCGCTACCTGAGTGGCGTTGAAGTCGGGCAATCGCCTGGATGGATGAAAGCGCGCCTCGCGGCCTGCGGGATAAGGCCGATTAACAACATCGTTGATATCACTAACTATGTTCTGCTCGAGACGGGGCATCCGCTTCATGCTTTTGACTACACGCAAGTCAAGGATGGTGGAATTATAGTCCGGTATGCAGAGGAGAAAGAGAAGATCACGACTCTCGACGGCGCAGAGCGGGAGCTTGATGATCGGATTCTTGTCATAGCGGATTCAGATAAACCGCTTGCAGTGGCGGGGGTAATGGGCGGCGCCGGCAGCGAGATCGGCGATACGACCAGCCGCGTTCTTCTGGAGAGTGCCACGTTTGCTGCCCCAGGCATCCATAGAACCGTTTCGAAATTGGGCCTTACGAGCGAGTCCTCGCATCGATTCGAGCGCGGGGTTGACTTCGACTGGGTTGATTTTGCCAGCCGCCGTGCGGCGAAACTGATGGCCGAACTGGCAGGGGCCGAGGTGTCGGTTGGAGTTGTCGACAGGCACGAAGGCCCGCCACAGGCGCGAGTTGTCGACCTTTCAGTGAAAACAGTGTCGGATGTCATGGGCATAGAGGTCCATCGCGAGGACTGCGCATCAATCCTCTCTTCGCTCCAGTTCTCGGTGTTTGAGACTGATATAGGCTTCTCCGTGACTGTGCCGTCATTTCGGGGGGATGTCACTATTGAGGCTGATCTCATCGAAGAGATCGCGCGAATGAAGGGTCTTGATGCGATTCCCGCCGCAATGCCCGGGTGTCACGCGGTTGGAACAGTGGATGACCAGAGATCACTGCGACGGGAGGAAATACGCGACCAGCTGATCGGGCTCGGCCTGACTGAGACGGTCAACTACAGTTTTCTTTCAAAGAAGTTGTCAGAGATGCTGCCGGATCAGCCGGGAGTGCCGCTCCCTAATCCTGTGAGTGCGGACTATTCAGTTATGCGGGGGAGCCTTGCTCCGCAGATGGTGGATATGCTGGGAAGGAACCTGTCGCACCAGAACCACGACTGCGCGTGTTTCGAGATAGGAAAGGTTTTCTCATCAGGGAGAGGCGGCATTTCTGAAGGCGAGCGGATTTGTGTAGGCCTGATCGGGCACGCTGGCCGATATGCGCTGGATCGAGTGTCCAAAACGAAGGATGAAGAAGTATTTCTATGGGGTAAGGGGATCCTCGAGGCGCTGATAGCCATAAACGGAAGGAGCATGGACCTTGAGCCTTTCTCCGCGTCCCTTTTGAAGCAGGGCGCATGTGCCAGAGTTATGATTGATGGGGCGCCCCGAGGCTGGATAGGCGTGCTTTCCGATGCTGCTCGCAAGGAATATAGAATGATTGAGCCGGCGGTCGTGGGGGAAATAGATCTTGAGGCAGTGATCGAGAGTCCTGTGCGGGAGGCGGGAATTGATCAAATCCCCGTGTTTCCCGCGATTTCCAGGGATATAGCGATTGTTGTCAGTGAGGATGTGGCGCATGGCGACATCCTTGAGGCCGTGCAGGGAATCAAGTGCCCCGAATTGACACGCATTGAGCTGTTTGATATTTTTAGAGGTGGAGGAACAGGAGATGGAAGGAAGAGCATGGCTTATTCCTTTACATTCCAGGCCTCTGATAGGACCCTTACCGATGACGAAGCGAATGGCTTCCGTGATCGATTAAGGGATGGAATAGTAAGTAAATTGAACGCTGAGATTAGAGAGGGCTAGGCCTCGCTTATTTGCGTACTTTTGGGGTGAAACCCGTGTTTGACTGGATTGATAACCTGGCTGGCATGATGACGATGTACTGTCTAATGACTGTCGGGATTTTTATTTCTTACACTGTTTTGCGGGTGATGCTTGTGCGTCATTCACGCTTGTTGTATACTTCAGATGGATCTGAGGGGTGTTCTTTTACACAGGCGCTATTTGAATCGAGCAAAAAAGTACCCTGCCGAAGTACGTTAATTGGCGAAAATCTCTGACCCAATTATTGTCTTGGGGAGTTGAATGTGCTGGATGCGGATGCCCGGTCGATTTTGAGCCGGGAACCCATGAAGGTAACTAGATTCCCCACCTCGTTCGCGAGGTTCAGAGATTCTGGCCACTACGTCTAGGCGGGGTATTTTTTTGGTGCCGAAATGGACCTGTTTGAAAGTGGCCAAGAGGCAAGAATCGATGACCAGAGCACGGCTCCGCTTGCGAGCCGCATGCGCCCGCGTATTCTGGACGAGATAGTCGGCCAGGATCATATCATCGGAGAAGGCAAGCTGCTCCGCCGCGCAATAGAAGCTGACCGGCTCAACAGCATTATCCTTTATGGCCCGCCGGGATGCGGCAAGACCTCGCTCGCCGAAGTCATCGCGGCAACTACTAAGAGAGCTTTCCGAAGAACCAGTGGCGTGCTTTCCAATGTGGCAACGCTTCGGTCCCTTATGGATAAGGCACGCTATGAGCGTGATACTGCCGCCACTGAGACCATCCTCTTTATTGATGAGATTCATCGATTCAACAAGGCCCAGCAGGACGTCCTGCTGCCTCATGTTGAGGAAGGCGTAGTTACGCTTATTGGCGCTTCGACCCACAATCCCATGTTCTTTGTTAACTCGCCGCTGGTTTCCCGGTCCCTGATCTTTCAGCTGAACCCTGTTTCGGTGGACGCCATTCGGATCCTCATTGCGAGGGCGCTCAAGGAAGATCGGGGTTTGGCTGCGCTGCGTTCGGAAATCGAAGAGGATGCGGCAGCGCACCTGGCAAACATGTGTGAGGGTGACGCTCGACGGGCCCTGAACGCTCTTGAAATTGCGGCTTTGACTACGGCTCCCGATGATTGCGGGGTGAGGCGTCTTACCAGGGCCGTGATTGAGGACTCCATGCAGAAGAAGGCCGTTATCTATGACCGGGATGAGGACGGGCATTATGATACGATTTCCGCCTTCATCAAGAGCATAAGAGGCTCGGATCCGCACGCGGCGGTCTACTGGCTGGCCAAGATGCTGCATGCAGGGGAGGACCCCAGGTTCATCGCGAGGCGGCTGGTCATACTGGCGTCAGAGGATGTTGGAAATGCCGATCCGCGAGGACTGACGGTAGCGGTTGCGGCCATGCAGGCTGTCGACTTTGTCGGGATGCCCGAGGCCAGGATAACCTTGTCTCACGCAACTGCTTATCTGGCGACAGCGCCGAAGAGCAATGCTTCATACGAGGCAATCAACCGCGCCCAGAGGGACATCGAGGCGGGCCGATCGCTGCCAGTCCCGGAGCATCTTAAGAATAAGCGGCTGAAGGACGACGGCGACACGGAAAAGTCCGAGGCGGAATACCTATATCCGCACTCGTACTCGGGCCACTTTGTTGACCAGGAGTATGTTGGGACCTCTGCTGTTTACTATGAGCCCTCAACTGAGGGCTATGAGGAAATTATTGCTAAGAGGATGCGGCGCTTGCGTAAAGAGGGTGAAAAGAAGTGACGACTGCTGAAAAAAAGGGTGCCATGCGCATCGACGCAATGGCAAGGATAGCCGGCATGAGTGCGGAGGAACGGCAAGCGGCATCGACGCTTATACAGGATGCGGTCTTGGGATCGAATGAATACCGGGACTGCGAGGAGGTCTTTGTCTATCTGTCATTCGGTACCGAGGTAGGCACGGCAGGATTGATTGAACGGGCGTGGAGAGACCGGAAGAGGGTTCTTGTCCCCGTTTTCAAAGGGGACGCATACGCGCTGGCTGAACATCGGCGTGAGGACAGCATGGCGCCGGGAAAGTATGGGATTCTGGAACCGCTGGGTAAACATGGCTGCGTGCCCGCCGGTCGGCTTCTGGCAATTGTTCCAGGTTTGGCTTTTGACAGGGAGGGGCGGCGGCTGGGCCGAGGGGGCGGCTACTATGACAGGATCCTCGCCGGCCTTATGGGAAGCGCGACTGATATGGTCAGTTTTGGCGTGATCTATGACGCGGCCGTCTTTGAGAAGGTCCCCGTCGATAAGTATGATTTGGGTGTGGATGTTGTAGTAACTGAAAGTGAATCGATTCGTGCGGCGTCGGATGACGCGGCGCGGAACGAATAATGGGGAGGCAAGTATGAGTGGTGCATTGATCGGGATTGTTGCTGGTGCCGCTGGCGTTGGAGCCGGATATCTAGTTCGGCATCTGGTCGGGAAGTCGAGCGCTAATGCAGTTGAGCAAAAGGCGCAGGCAGTATTGGACCAGGCTGAGCGGGACGTGAACTCGATGAAGAAGGAATATGAGCTTAAGTCCAAAGAGGAAACAATACGGCTCAGGGAAGAGTTCGAGAAATCTGTCGAGTCCAGAAAGAAAGAGATGAGTGCACTCGAGGAGAGGATAGAGCAAAAGGAGATCAACCTGGACCGCAAGGTCTCGCTGCTCGAGAAAAAAGAGAAGACGATTGAAGAGAAGACGCAGGAGATTGAGGACAAGACGGCGAGAATTGACGATGAGCGTCAGGACCTGGCTAAGCTTATAGAAGAAGAGAGCCAGAAACTCCAGAAGGTTGCCGGGCTGAGCGAGCAGGAGGCCCGCAAGGTGCTTTTCGAGAGGATGGAAAAAGAGCTTCATTCGGAGATGGGGGCCCTGATCAGGAGGGCGCAGGATGAGGCAAAGGAGAACGCAGAGCGCGATGCCCGGAAAATTATTTCCGAGGCAATACAGCGCAATGCGTCCTCGCACGCCAGCGAGGTGATGACTAGCACGGTGCCGCTCCCAAATGAGGACATGAAGGGCAGGATTATCGGCAGGGATGGCCGCAATATCCGGTCTCTCGAAGCATTGACGGGTGTAAGTATCCTCATCGACGACACGCCTGAAGCAGTTGTTATATCGGCCTTTGACCCTGTGAGGCGGGAGACGGCCAGGCAGGCGCTCGAGCAGCTGATTAATGATGGCAGGATCCATCCCGCCCGCATCGAGGAGATCGTTGCTAATGTTCAGGAGAGCATGGACGAGACGATTCGCCTCGCGGGTGAAGAGGCTTGTTTCAAATGCGGCCAGCAGGGCCTGGATCCTGACGTGCTGAGGATGATCGGTCGCCTGATGTTCAGGACGTCCTACACGCAGAACGTACTGAAGCACTCAATCGAAGTAGCAAACCTTATGGGGGTTATGGCTGGTGAGCTGAATATGGATGTCTCCCTGGCCAAGCGGATAGGGTTGTTTCATGACATAGGAAAGGCGCTTGACCATGAAGTCGAGGGCGGGCATGCACTCATCGGGGCGGATCTCCTCAAGAAGCACAACGAGAAGGCTGTTGTTGTTAATGCTGTTGCTGCCCACCACGAGGAGGTCCCGGCTGAGAGTGTTTACGCTATCCTTGCATCGGCCGCGGATACTGTATCGAGTTCGCGGCCGGGTGCACGTGCGGAAACTACGGACATCTATGTGAAGCGGCTTGAGAAATTGGAGGCCATCGCCAACGGTTTTGAGGGTGTCACAAAGAGTTACGCTATTCACGCCGGTCGTGAGATTCGCGTGCTCGTGGAACCAGGCAGCATTGATGACGACAGTGCTATGGTCCTCGCACGCGACGTAAGCAAGAAGATCGAGTCCGACCTGCAATATCCGGGCCAGATCCGGGTGACGGTTATCCGCGAAACTCGCTGCATCGAATATGCTAAATAGGCGCCCAATATGAAGATACTTGTAGTTGGTGATATTGTAGGGGCTCCGGGGAGGAAGGCGTTTGCCCAGGTCTGTGCCGCGTTGAGGAGTGAGGGCCGGATAGATATAGCGATTGTCAACGCGGAGAACGCGGCAGGAGGCAGGGGCCTGACGAGGGCCCTCGGCGAGGAGCTGTTCGAGGCGGGTGCGGACGTTCTTACTACAGGTGATCATGTCTGGGACCAGAAGGAGATTAAGTCCTATCTGGAGCAGGAATACCGCGTCGTCAGGCCCTTGAACATGCCGCCGGCGTGTCCGGGGAAGGGGTTCACTACGATCAATACCGACTTCGGGCCGCTGTCAGTCGTGGATCTTGTCGGGCGGGTGTTTATGGGGACGAAGCCGCATGACTGTCCATTTCGCACTGTTGATGCGCTTCTGGAGTCGAAGGTCTTGCCTGATGGCCCTATTTTCGTGGACCTGCATGCTGAAGCCACCTCTGAGAAGATAGTGATGGGTCGATATCTTGATGGGCGGGTGACTTGTGTGTACGGAACGCATACCCATGTGCAGACAAGCGATGAGGCTATCCTCCCCGGCGGTACGGCGTACATCACCGATCTAGGGATGACCGGCTCAAAGGATTCTGCCATCGGCCGTGATCTCAAGAGTATTACAGAGATGTTTCTCACCGGAATGCCTGCCCCCTTTAAGGTTGCCGAAAAGGATGTTGCACTTGAAGGGGCCATTATCGATGTGGCGCGGGGCGCTAGGGAGGCGTCTTCCATCGAGAGGATCAGGGTAAAGGTCCCGGAATGCCATGAGTGACACACAGCGCAAAGTTCTGTCTGTCAGCGCGGTCACCCGGCGCATCAAGGCCCTGCTGGAGGGCGAGATAGGGAGCGTCTGGATCGAGGGAGAGGTCTCAAACCTTCGACGTCCAAGCTCAGGCCACTGCTATTTCACGCTTAAGGATGCCTCTTCGCAGATATCGGCGGTCCTCTTTCGCGGCAGCCAGAAGCCCGGTCAGGTAATCAAGGATGGCGACATGGTGCGCGTCTACGGAAGGGCCACGGTCTACGAGCGGGGCGGGAACTATCAGATTCTGGTCAGGACAGTCGAGGAGGTGGGCAAAGGAGACCTCCAGAAGAAGTTCGAGGAGCTTAAGGAGAAGCTCAGAAAAGAGGGCCTTTTTGAGGCCTCTGCGAAGAAGCAGCTCCCTTTGCTTCCTCGCCATGTAGGCGTCGTCACCTCGCGCACGGGTGCTGCGATAAGGGATATCCTGAATGTTATAGACAGGCGGTTTCCGAATATCCATGTGACCATAGCGCCTGTCAGGGTGCAGGGTGATGGAGCGGCAGACGAGATCGCTGAAGGGATAGACCTCTTGAATGCGCGTGGCGGTCTGGATGTTATGATCGTTGGGCGCGGTGGGGGAAGTATTGAGGATCTATGGGCGTTCAATGAGGAGGCGGTCGCGCGTGCGATCTGGCGCTCTCGAGTTCCAGTTATATCCGCTGTGGGGCACGAAATTGATTTTACGATTTCGGATTTCGTGGCCGATCTTCGTGCGCCTACTCCTTCTGCGGCTGCTGAGTTGGTGGTCGGTAGAAAAGAAGAGTTTCTGGGCGCGCTAAATGAGAGGTCTGTTTCCATGGTGCGCATTCTCAGGGAGGCGATCACGCTGTATGAGGGCAGGTTCAATACTATGGCCGGCAGCTATGTTTTCCGGGAACCGCAGAACCTCGTGAGGCAGTACAGGGAGCGCCTGAAGAGTCTAAGCGTTACGCTGCGGCATGAGCTGGTGTCTTCCACCCGCGAGATCACTCAGGTGCTTGATGAGGCCTCGCAGCGTCTCACTGCCGGGGCACAGCTCAGATGCGAGAGGGCCGCGGCAGTCCTTGGCCGGGCAGAGAGCGCCCTGCGGGCAATGAACCCCAAGGGTGTCCTTAAGCGGGGCTATAGCCTTACGCAGGGGGCTAACGGGAAATGCCTTACTTCGGTTGAGGGGCTCGCCAAGGGACAAAGAATTACCACCGTGCTTGCGGACGGTGAAGTCCGCTCGACTGTTGATGATGTGTCTACAACGTAACTACGCAAGGGGAGGCGCTGATGCCGGCTAAGAAGGAAACCAAGAGTTTCGAGAAGTCGCTGGAAAGGCTGGAGAAGATTGTTGAGGAGATGGAGCAGGGCAATTTACCGCTCGACGATATGATCGCCAGGTTCGAGGAGGGACAGGGCCTGCTGAAAGAGTGCAGAAAGAAGCTGAACGAAGTCCAGAAGAAGGTCGAAGTCCTGGTTAAGAAAGACGGGGGAGTTGAAACCGAGGACTTCGATGAAGGCGAAGAGGAAGAAGGATCGCTGTTCTAGCTTTTTGTCACCTGAAGTCCTGTTGAGGACAGGGCCAGGTCAACAAACCGTGATGTTTTGTTTGGCGGCGCGGCGTTGAGGGTGTCGCGTATGTGATGTGCGGCGCTCTCGTCCTTGGCGAAGATCAGCATATACCCTCCGCCGCCTGCTCCAAGAAGCTTGCATGCTGCAATCGCGTCGCCGACTCTGTCGAGAATCGCCTGTACTGCCGGCGGGTTCGTACCGGCATCAAGCAGCTGGTTCAGCCTCCAGCTGCGCCTTACCGCATCGTGCAATTGTTCGAGATTGTTCTTCTGGCAGGCTTCCGCGGCGTAAAGCGCGTTAGCCGCAATATCATCAATGATTGAAAGATGGGGTGCTGAATTAAGGAACATGTTTCTTACAATCTCGCCAAGTATATCGTGTGCGACCCTGGTGATTCCAGTGTAGTACAGGAGGACCGTCCTGTTGGCGTATTCGCTCTCGAATAAATTTCCGGGAAGCCAGCTGATTTCAGCGTCCTGTGCTATGCTTGGGCCTGTCTTCAGGATTTTGACTCCGGGAGTGATGCCGCCAATCTGGTCCTGCCAGCCGCCGCCGGAGGTAAGAAGCTGCTCCAAGGCCAGTGTTCGTTGAGAGATAGCTTTGGTATTAAGCCCCAGGCCGCAAAGCTCATTTAGGGTTCCTATGACAGTGGCGGCCAGGATACTGCTGGTGCCGAGGCCTGAGCCTTTAGGAACGGCACAGACCATACTCAGCTCAATGCCGCCACCAAATTCAGCATCGAGCTGCTTCTGGAGCGTCCGGTAGCTGTGGTTCGTATGGAACCTGGGGTCAAATCCACATAGAGCAAGAGCGGCTCTCGCGATTCCAAACTCGCTTCCCAGTGCGGCGGGTTCAAGGAGTGCCTCGTATGACGGGATTGTCTCACTGACACCGAGGTCGATGCTTCTAAGGAGAATGTCCTTGCGGTTGTTGATACGCGCAAAGACCTGGATGGGGGGCTGTCCATTGAGATCAACGGAGAGGTTGACAACGCGACCACCATGCTCAAGGCAGTATGGCGGAGTGTCAGACCAGCCTCCGGCCAGATCGAGGCGAAGCGGTGACCGGCCCCAGACCAACTGGTCCTCCATCACATTTCGTTTGGGTGCGATCGGTGAAATCTCCATCTCGTGCACGATCAGGTCGCGAAGAAGCGAAAACGCGGCCTCTGATTGGCCGGCGAAACCACACTCGTCTTGTAGCATCTTTTCATGAATAGCTCCCAGTGCAAGAGAGGGTGCCTCTCCCGGCTTCCATTCTATGCCGGCAGGGGGGAGAGCTAGCGAGTTGCAGGATACGAGCTTGGCAAGTGAAGATAGATCGTGGGCGCGGCAGTGCGCGCTCCAGGCCGCTGGATCGCAGGCCGAATGTTCCAACATCGATTGGACGGGCCCGATTCGGCTTTGCTGAAGTGCTTCCAGATTGGTTATGGAAAGCGTATCACGGGCTGATACCCTTGTGCTGTTGATGAAGGCTTCAGCCAGATGCGGGGCAGTCTCTGGAGCCTTGGCGATCAGCCATTGGACCATCGGACCAGCGTCAACTAAGTCGTGAAGGACAGGAAAAAGCGGCAGGTCATAAATATCGGTTTCAAGCGCAAAGCTCAAGTCGCTGGAAGAAAGATTTCGTGCCGAAAGCCAATCTGAGAGGGGGGCTCCCATAAATTGCACGCCGCCCGCCAGTGTGCCCCGCATTGCATCTTCGAAACCGTAGAATTTCAGCGCCGAACCATCCTGCAGCGGGAGCAGGCTCAGGCAGGTTGAGGCGGGAACGCTTAGCGCCCAGCTGTTCTCGGGTATACCTGTTATTATATGGCTGTGGCACAGGCTCCAGTCGGATCCGATGAACGAGTTTTCAATCCAGATATGCCGGTTGTCATTTGATAGCGGGGCGGCGACGGTGGATCCTACCAGGATTGGAGCACCATCGGTATTGAGCGAGGCATTTGCGAAAGAGCGCTTGTCTTCAGCCGGAGCCAGAAGTGCAGCCGTAGAGGCGATGATGCTGCTTGAAGAGCCAAAGTGGTAGAACTTGGAGTCAGGCAGGGCCAGCACGGCGCCGCGAAGCGGGGAAATATCAGGATCGTTCTGAACGGGTTCATCACCGAGGGCGGGGCCAAAGGTCGAGAACATATCATAGTTCTTTGGCAGAATCAGATCACTGGCGCGAACAGATTCGGGGTCGATACCGCACTTGCCCATCAGGGCGAGGACGGCCTTCTCGCTGAACAGCCAGACACCAGTGTCCAGGAGAAACGTTTCGGTGCTGTCGAGGGAGCACAGAGTCTCCGGTTCCGGCTTCTGAAGGAATCTGAGCAGATGAGAGGGGTTCGAAGCATCGCAGATCATAACGCCATGGTGCTGGGCCTCTTCCGGAGGAGCCAGCATGCCTACAAAAAGAATATCAGCTTCAGGAAAAGCCGGGATAAGCTCGGAAAAGGAGAGGTGGACGTCCCCGCACGTGACCATTACGCGATAGCTCTCCGGAGCGATCCGGGCGATTCGAGAGTAGCTTTCTATCTGGAGGTCAATAAGCGCCGGCTGCGCGGGTATGGCCTTGCGGGAGGGCATATCCGGCAAGGGGATCATCGGCTTGCCCTGCGAGGAATAGGACTGAAGGCGCCGGCTCTCACCGCTACCGTGGATGAGGCATTTCTGTCCTGCAGACAGCCAGTCGAGAAAGCTCTTACCACTGCCTGTTTTACGATAGGCCTCCAGCAGCAGGTGTACAGTGCCGCCGCCGGAGCCGAGCTGTGAGCCCTCAGGGTCCGAGGTGACGAACAGGCTGTCGGCACGTTCCGGGTAGACGCTTGCAAATCCCCGGCTCATGCCTGGGGGCAGGGAAACTAGGATGTCTGGTGTTGTCGCTGGTTTCATTATGATCGCTCTATCGTACAGGAGTGATATTGCTCGATGGGGCCTCTCAAGTCAAGATAAGCGCCTCTAACGAATGCAGAGTCTTTCGATTACTTTTGACTGGCCGGGACAAAGCGAGGCGAGTTGTTCAGCCGCAGCGATCTCAAAGTCTTTGAAGTCGAACCCAGGCGCCACAAAGCAGGCGGCAAGGGAGTCCATATGCGGGGCAGGCTCGGAGGCAAACCAGTGTTCTGCCGGGACGACAACTACGGGTCTCGCGTCGCTGCGTGAATCGCTGCCCAGCTCGTGCCTTGTGTAGGACCCGTCTGGTGAGACCACGTGCAGCGTGATGGTTCCTCCGTCGAGGTGACTCCAGAGTTCATCTGATCGCAGCCGGTGGAAGGCTGAAAAGGCGCCGGAAGGCAAGAGGTAATAGATGCAAGTTGAGAGGCTTCGCTCGCCGTCTATGGGGGATCCCGGCGTAATGTTCTTTTTAGAGCGGTAGATCTCCCTGTAGAAGCCGCCTTCAGGGTGGGGCATCAGGTTAAGCTTCTCGATCCATGGACTTGGTTCTCTCATAGGGGTACCTCAAACAAGTTGCCGCGATTAAGTCGCGATTCAGGGTCAAATACGGCCTTCAGCCTGCGCATCTGCTCTATGCCTTTGATGCCATACATCTTTTCCAGCAGGGCCGTCTTCAGCTTTCCGATCCCATGCTCAGCAGAGACGGTTCCTCCAACCCTGGTAGCCAGGCCTGCCCACTTCAGATAGAGGCTTTTGCCCCGTTCGTAATCTTCGATAGATGTCGGCAGGATGTTGACGTGCAAATGGTCATTACCGATATGACCAAAGATAACGTAGTCCAGTCCTGCGGAGTCGAGATCCAGCTTGTATGTGCTGAGCATGGCATGCATATGCTCATTGGGAACAGCAAAGTCGGTTCCGAGTTTTGTCAGTGAAGGGTCCCGCTTCCGTGCGGCGTCTATGGTGAGGTTGACGGACTCGGGGAGCGCGTGGCGGAACTTCTTCATCCGCTCCATTTCTGCTGGCTCAGTCGCCATCCATGTCGCGGACTCGGACCCGCCGCAGGCATTAATAAGGTCGGCGAGCTGCATCGCCGCCGTCTCTACGCGCTCTTCCTTGAAGCCGTCCAGCTCGACGAACACGCAATTAAACCAATCTGCCTTCATGTCCGGCAGGTATGCGAAGGCTGGGTTGTTTTTCTTCTGCTTTCGCAGCAGGTCAATGGACTTGTCATCAAAAAACTCTATGGATGCCAGGCTGTTGCTCTCCAGGTTCCTGCAGGCCCTGACGTAATGCTCAGCTGAGGCTGTATCGGGGAAGAACGCCATTACGGCCCAATTGATGGCCGGGGCAGCGGCGAGGGCAATTTCAATCTCTGTGATCACGCCGAGAGTGCCCTCGGCACCTATAAAGAGGTCAAGCATGTCCATATCATGCTGGGCGAAGTAGCCCGAGGCGTTCTTTACCCGCGGCATGCTGTAGGAAGGTATTTCGCCGCAGTATTCGGTGTCGTTTGCGCTTATGTGGAAATGCGTTCCTGTGGCGCGATTAGAATTCCGTCTGAGGGAGATGAGCGAGCCTTCGGCGGTTACCAGGCGCAATGAAACCACGTAATTCCGGGTCGGACCGTATTTGTAGGATCGGGCTCCGGACGCGTTGCAGGAGAGCATTCCTCCCAGCGAGGCCGTATCTTCGGTTGGGTCAGGCGGAAAAAAGAAGCATCGGCCATCCTCGCGAAATGCGGTCAGTGCTGCAATGGAGGATTTAGACCACCCCAACGTCTCAAAGTCGGCATCGGATACAGCGGAGCGCAGGTTCCTCAGGGGTACGCCCGGCTGCAGGAACAAGGTGTATGGCTTTTCGGGATCAGAGCTCTCCCGGAGCCCTGTGATCCGCGACATTCTTGACATGTTGATTATCAGTCCGCCATTGGGCACGGCGCCCCCTGTTATGCCGGTCCTGGCGCCCTGGATGGTTATCGGGCCAGAGGTAGACTTGATAAGGTCGAGGACTTCCTCCTCGCGTGCGGGGAACGCGATCGCGTCGGCGTGTCCTGTCTTTCGTGATTCGTCACGAAGGAAGTCGGGATACAGCTCCGGAACCCGTCGGGCTAGCGGCGTCTTGGTCATTGCTTTAAATCGAAATCCGCGACCAAAAAAGTGTGGTCGGAGGGTTTTTCCATCAGTCGCGGCTCAAGGTCAATGAATGAGTCAGTGCACATGGCTGCGAGGGGCCTGGTGCACATTATCATGTCGATCCTCCAGCCCATCTTTCTTTTAACGGCATTGACTGTACGATAGTCAAAGAAAGTGTAATGGTCTTTCTCTGGATGCCGCTCGCGAAATACGTCGACGAACCCCCAGCTTACGGTCTTCTCGAACGCCGTGCGGGCGCTTTTATGAAAGCAGACGTGATTTTCCTGGAGCTCGGCATTGTGTATGTCAATGTAGTCCCTTGCGACGTTCAGGTCGCCGCACCACAGAACCAGGTCCTCAGGAGAATAGTTCTTTGCAAAGAGCTTCTTCAGTCGCGCCAGCCATTTGAGCTTGTATTCGAACATTTCGTGATCGAGCTCTCGCCCCTGTGGGACGTATGTATTTACAATATGGAGTTTGCCGAAGCTGGCATAGATCAGTCTCGTGTCGTCTTTTGGGTCCTCGTCGAAACCACTTCCCACACTGCTCGGTTTGCTTCTGGAGAGAATGGCGACGCCATTATAGGATTTCTGGCCGCGAAAGGCGGCAGCATATCCTATCCCCTGAAAGGCGAGGGTGGGGAAGTCCTCGTCCTGGACCTTTGTTTCCTGGATGCACAGAATGTCAGGCTGGTGCTTGCGAAGCCAGTCGAGGACTATCGGCAGGCGCGCACGTATCGAGTTCGCATTGAACGTGGCGATTCGCATGTCAGGCGCTGTATTCGAGCTCGCCAGTGAACACGTATTCCGCTGGGCCCTTCATGGTGACATCAGAGGCGCCGTCATCTGAAAGAGTGAAGTTTACGATGATCGTATCACCGCTTGCCGGAATAACTGTAACGGGAGCCGTTGAGAGGCCGTTCTTAGCGGCTATCAGGGCGGCGGCAGTCATGCCTGTCCCGCATGCCAGTGTTTCGCCCTCAACCCCCCGCTCGTAAGTACGAATGTGGACAACCCCCTCCGCAGTAACTTGCATGAAGTTGGCGTTGGTCCCGGCGGGCGCAAATCTTTCATGATAGCGAATCGAGGAGCCCAGCGCCGTTATGTCGATATTTGCCAAGTCCTGCACCTGCATGACGGCATGGGGCACGCCCGTGTTCACCGAGGATATGGAAACTGTATGCCCGTCGATCTCAAGTTCCTCGTCAATGGCCCAGTCCTTAGGGGCGGTCATGCCGAGGGTTACGGAGGCCCCCGATACACTGGCCCTGAGTTGGCCAGCTACGGTGTCGATGGTCATGTCTGATGGTGCCGCGCCGATATCAGCGGCGAGACGCGCGACGCAGCGCGCGCCATTTCCGCACATTTCCACCTCGTTCCCGTCGGGGTTAAAAAAGCGCATTCGAAAGCTGGCCGATTCTGAGTTCTGGATAAGAATTATCCCCTCGCATCCGACACCTGTCCTGCGGGATCCAATCTCGGTCAGCCACGCCGCGTCCTGTACCGGAAAAGATCCCTCGCGGTCGTCAATCATGATGAAGTCATTTGACGCACCATGCATTTTCCAGAAATTAATCTTCATTCTTCAGCCATTCCTTAATCGCATTGAACACACCCTCATCCTCAGGTTCAGGAGGCGCCTGTGCCGGTCCCGTTGCGACTTCCAATGAAACCATATCGGCAAGTATCTGCAAGCTTTCTTGCATCATCAGGTCCTTGCTCTTTTCCTCGCTGTCTTCGTCGTCGGTTGCCTTTTCTGCGAGCTTTCTCTGGAGGTCGAGTATTTCTCTCTCGCTTCTGGACTGCTTGAGCCTGGACGGCAGGTCGAGCGGCAGCGCCTCGGACTCATAAACCGAGCGGATCTGGGATAGGAGCTTCTCGTACACTGTGAACTCCTCAGAGTTCTCGCGGCGGCTGATGGACCGTTCCCTGAGCTCATCGATCATATCTGATGGATCATCGTACGGCTGGTAACGGCAGGGAGCTATCCTGTTCCACTCCACAGGATACTTTAAGGAGTCCTCCCCGAGTTCCATATAGTCGTAAGGCGAGGGGATATAGATATCGGGAATAACTCCCCTGAGCTGCGTCGAATCTCCCGTAATCCGGTAGAAGACGGCTGTGGTAAGCTTTATGGCACCGAACTTGGGGTTTCTTCCCACGTTTACCACGGTCTGGACGGTTCCTTTACCATGGGTCCTGGTGTCGCCAACAACAACCGCGCGGCCGTAGTCCTTAAGGGCCGCTGCAAGAATCTCGGATGCAGATGCGCTGAGTCGATTGACCATAATCAGCAGCGGTCCGGCGTATGCGATGTCAGGGTCGTCATCGGTAAGAATACGTCCCTGGTTGGATGACTCCTTGATCTGTACCGCCGGGCCTGAATGGATGAAAAGTCCTGTCATGCGAACGGAATCGACAAGGGATCCGCCGCCATTGTTTCGTAAATCAAGGGCTACGCCGTCGACGTTGTTAGTGGCTATTTCCTTCAGGGCTTTTGCCACATCGTCAGCGGAACTTCTGTAGTCGGAAGCGCCCTTTTTTGCTTTCAGATTGGCGTAGAAAGCAGGCACATCAATAAGAGCCAGCCTTCGATCGTTGCCATCGCTGTCTTTGACTGTATGAAGGGTCCACTTGACAGCCTGCTCTTCCAGTTTGACTTCATCGCGTATCAAATCGACGATTTTGGTGGTGGACCCTGAGGGATCGGAAGCAGGAATGACCCGCATGACAACCTTTGTGCCCTTCTTCCCCCTGATGTTCTGGACGATTTTGGACAGGGGCCAGTGAAGCATGTCGACAATGGGCTTATTGCCTTGTCCAACGCCAATGATCTTGTCGCCCTCACGCAGGCGAACTTCCCGCTTGTCCCTGCTTGCCGGTCCTCCAGCAATGAGGCGCACGACCTTGGCAGCGCCGTCTTCAGCCTGAAGTACGGCTCCTATGCCAACGAGCGAGAGCTTCATTTCGATGTCGAAATCATCAAGTGACGTGGGTGAGAGATAGCTCGAATGCGGATCGTAAGCATTGGCGAATGCAGTCAGGAAGCGCTGGACAACGGTGTCGGAGTCGTTGTCCTCGATAATCGTGCGGAGCCGGTCATACCGCTTGAGGATGGACTCCTTTGGTGTGGGGGGCGGATCGGCAATGGAGGCCTCCTCAGTGGCGTTGGTGGAGGAGGGCTCCGGCTCGACGACCGGGCTCTCTTTCTTCTTTTCTTCCTCTTCCTCTTTTATTATTTCAGAGACCTTCTGTCGCAGAAATTCGTTTTTTATTCTTTTTCGCCAGATCTCATTCCACTCCGCTTCGTCGCCGGCCCATGGAGAGTTCTTTCGCTTCCACAAGTACTCCTCTTTCTTCTCGAAGTCCCAGTCGCGCTCTACCAGTGTTTTCACGTATTCGCAGCGGTTCGTAAGGCGCTGCCGAAACACGTCGTATATTTTAAATGCGAAGGACAGGTCGCCTTCCTTCATCGCGTCGTCAAGGTTCAGCATTTCTTCCCGGAAGCCTGCAATGTCTGACTGGAGGAAAAATATCCGCTCATAGTCCAGGGCGTTTAAGTAATTGTTCCAAATGCGCTCTGAGAGGTCATCGTCGAGAGTGAGCTGACTGAGGTGCTGGCGTGGGAAAAAGCGCGCCATGTAACGTGTCACGTATTCCTGTTCATCACTGGGAGCCAGGTCTATTGCCCAGGCAAATGCGACCAGGAGACAAAGGACTATTGAGGTGATAACTGGGGGTTTCTTCATAGGAGGAGGGAGAAGTGAGTGGGGGACGGAGTCCGTCCCCCACTGGAAAAGAATCAGCTGGCTGCCAGAACGGACTCCTTGCAAACCTTTGAAAGACGGAACTTTACGACTGTCTTAGCCGGAATCTGTATGGTCTCACCCGTGATAGGGTTGCGCCCCATGCGAGCTTTCCTGTCTACGAGAACAAGCTTGCCGAAGCCCGGGAGCACAAACCCGTTCTTGGCGTCGGCATAAGCCATTTTTGCCAGTTCTTCTAGAATTGATGCGACCTGAGCCTTCGGCAGACCTGTGCGCTCAGCAAGACCTGATAGTACCTGCGATTTCGTCATAGTCTTCTCCTTCTTTTAGACTGTGAACCCCAGTTGCGACAATTATGCACGCAATCTTAAGAAAATCAAGGGAATTTGCTGGGGATGTGATTGCTAGCTGGAGAGGGTCGCGCGGGCCCTCGCCAGCTCTCTTTCGACGCTCCCGTCGATGACGAAATTTCCTACCCGGACAATAATGCCACCAAGCATTTCGGGCTCAACAATTTGTGTCAGCGAGACCTCTTTGTTGAGGATTTTTGAGGTCTGCTCTTCGATTTCATTTATCTTTTCTTCAGGTAGGGGGCATGCTGAGACAATCTCACCTGACACGCGGTGCTGCTTTGCGGCCACGAGGTCTGAATAAAGCCGTGATACCTCGGCAATATGGGATATTTCATCCTCGATTTGCAGGATCCGGAGAAACATGACTAAAATTGGGTCGGCTTTGCCTGAGAAAATCTCACTCAGGGCCTCCTGCTTCCCTTCATTGCGAATTAGATTGTCTGCAAGGAACGCAAGGAGTTGAGGATTCTCGGTGACGGCATCGCTTATGTTCTTAAGATCAGACTCAATGCCGTTGAGTCTTCCTGCAGCCTCGGCCATGCTGAGCAGGGCAGCTGCGTATTTTTCAGAATTATGACTTGCGCGGCGCATTTCGTTTCTTCAGCCTTTCGACAAACTCATCAGCGAGCTCCATGTGCTTTTTCTCATCGATATTGTCCTTAAGAAACTGACGGGAGATGTTTACAGATACATTGGCAATAGTTGCCTTGAGTGATTCAAGGCTTTTCTGGACTTCCCGATCTATTTCTGTCTGAGCACGGTTTGTGATAACTTCAGCGCTTCGCTTGGCCTGTTCCTCGGCTTCCTTCTTCATCTGTGCGACGATACGGTGTCCCTCGTTGATGATTTTCCGGGTTTCATCGCGGGCTGAGTCGAGTTTCTCCTCGTTTTCGGCGAGAATACGCTTAGCTTCGTCCCGGGCATCGTCGGCATCACGGAGCGCCTGCTCGATCCGCTCTTCCCGCTCTAGAAGGATCTTTCGAAGCGGTTTGAATGCAAAACGCGAGAGCAGTGACAAAAGTGCCACGAATGTGATCAGCGTCCAGATTTGAGTGCCGGGATCGAAAGAGTCCATCAATGCCTACTCCAAGGTTGCGGGTGATGCGTCGAGTCGTGTGTCGTGCGGATCGGGCTCAGCGGCCTGCTTGCCTTTTCCTATCAGCATCAGTGATACGACCAGCGCATAAAGGCAAAGCGCCTCAATGAACGCAATACCCAGGATCATGAGACGCTGGATCGTGCCCCTCTCCTCGGGTTGCCGGGCGACAGCCTCGACGCTTTTTGAGGCGAGCATGCCTATGCCGATACCCGTGCCCAGTGCCGCCAGTCCGATTCCCAGTCCCGCGGCCAACCATGCATAACCTTCTGGTGTCATTGTCATTTCCTTCCGAGCTGTTGCGTTAGTGTGCTGAATCAAGAGCTTCCCTTATATAAAGAGCGCTCAGCATTGCGAAAATAAATGCCTGGACGAACGATACAAATATTTCGAAAGAACTCATGATCAGAGCGCCCACAAAAGGCAGCGGCGCAAGGAAACTCGTCTTCCATGCTGCGGCAGCGGCGGCCGTAAGGCCGATGAATGCAAGTATCAGTGCATGTCCGGCCATCATGTTTGCAAAAAGCCTTATAGCCAACGAGCAAGGCTTGGCCAGCCAGCTGATGACCTCGATCGGGATCAGCAGCGGGAGTATGGCTGGATGGACGCCGGAGGGGCGGAACTTCTTCAGGAAACCGAACAAGCCGTGGCTGCGCACATTAATGTATACGGTTGTCAGAAAAACAAAAGCGGCCAGACCTGCAGTAACATTCCAGTTGCTGGTGGGCGACTTAGAGTAGGGGACCATTCCGAGCAGGTTGCCGGAGAGGACAAAGAAGAAAAGAGCCAGGATAAGCCCGCTCCAGTGCGCCGCGTCTTTGCCGACGCACGGCCCTATGATTTCCTTGTTGATCATTTCCACCAGTCCCTCGAAGAGTCCCTGGAAAGCCCCTCGCGGGACCGGGTTCCTCCGATTGCATGAGAAAAACAGCAGGGAGAAAGTTACAAGCGCGGCAATCCAAAGTATCAGTACATCGCCTGTAATGCTAAGGTCGATAGGCCCGATTGGCGGAATCTTGAACAGGACTGTATTGTCTCCATGCATTGTCAGAGTTTATGGGGTGTTCAGTGTATTTCAACCACGAACTGTTATAGCTCAAGCAGCTCCTGCATGTCCTCCCATGAAAGGCGGCTCATGATCTCCTCGTCGCTTTCAACAGTGGCATTTATTACTTCTCTTTTCCGTTCCTGCAGCGCTAGCACCTTTTCCTCTACAGTACCGGTTGTTATCAGCTTCATGCTGTATACAGTGTTCTTCTGTCCAATTCTATAGGCCCTGTCTGTTGCCTGCTGCTCGACGGCGGGGTTCCACCAGGGGTCGAAATGGATTACCATGTCGGCTCCCGTAAGGTTCAGGCCTGTGCCGCCCGCTTTAAGGCTTATAAGGAACAGTGGTATGTCCCTGCTGCTGTTGAATTGGTGAACCACTTCCATTCGGTTTTTTGTTGAGCCGTCAAGATAGCAGTAGGAGTATCCGCGGTCCTCGAGTTCCTTTCTCAATATGCTGAGCATCGAGACGAACTGGCTGAAGACCAGGATGCGGTGACCGCCGTCGACTGCCTCGTCTACGAGCTCCATAAAAAGGTCAAGTTTTGCGGATGGTGCCTTCGCGTTGAGCCCGGGCATTTTAAGGAGATCCAGATGGCAGCAGGCCTGGCGCAGTTTGAGTAGAGTCGTCAGCACTTCCATTCGCACTTTATTGAAGCCCTTGTTCGCGACGAGATTGCTTATGTTCTTGCGCGCGGACTGCAGTATAGTTGTGTAGACGGCCTTCTGGTCCGCCGTGAGCTGGCAGTGTGCTACCTTTTCGATTTTGTCAGGAAGCTCTTTGGCCACAGTCTTTTTGAGCCTCCGCAGAAGGAAGGGGTGGAGCTTGCGTTTGAGCTTCACCTGCGCGTCCTGCGCCTCCGGGCCGCCCTTTGAGATGGGAAGTTCGTATTTTCGCCGGAACAATTCGTGTGATCCGAGATAGCCGGGCATCAAAAAGTCCATAATAGACCAAAGATCAGAAACACTGTTCTCGACAGGTGTTCCTGTCAGGACAAGGCGGTTGAAGGCGTTGATCTGCTTTGCGGCCTGGGCGTTCTGGGTAGACCTGTTCTTGATATGCTGTGCTTCATCAAGGATTGCCACCGAAAACTCATGCTCGAGATATTTTTCCAAATCGCGCCGAAGCAGGGCGTAGGATGTTACGACCAGATCCGTTGCGCCGATCTCCGGCCAGTGTTCATGGCGATCTGAGCCGATCATGGGTATTGCGTTCATGTCCGGTGTGAACTTTGCCGCCTCTTCAATCCAGTTCTGAACGAGGCTGGTCGGACACACGACAAGCGCGGGCCGGCCTCGCACATCTTCCCGGGCCCGGTCGACGTCCAGCCAGGCAAGAGTCTGGATCGTTTTGCCGAGCCCCATCTCGTCGGCAAGGATGCCGCAGAAACCGCTCTTTTCGAGGAAATAGAGCCAGGCGATTCCATCGTGCTGGTATCCCCTCAGAGTCTTTTGCAAAGACGGTGCAACTGCTACCGGCTCGAGTTTCGCTGTGCGGTTGAAATTTGATGCACGATTCTGCCAATGCGCGGGGTTCTCAACATCTATGCCGTCCAGGGCATCAAGGGAGGACTTTACGAAGGGCGCGTAAACGTCCGACAGGCGGAAGAACCCGGGAGCGCTTCCGTCGGATGCGTCACAGTCGCTGAAGACATCGTACATGGATTCGACAGCATCCGCGTCTATAAGAACAGTCGAGTTGTTCTTGCGGATGAAATATTCACCGCGCTGAAGCGCCTGCTGAATCTCCGCCTGGGAAATGCTGTTTCCCGACGAGTCTTCGAAACTGAAGCCGACATCGAACCATCCTTGTCCGGACCCGCTTTCGACATGAACTACGGGAGTAGCAAAGTCTGCTCCCTCTACATAGTTTTCAACTTTACCGGAAATCTTTATCCGCCATCCGTGCCTCCGGAGCCTCGGCATCGCGCCGGCAAGAAAGTTGGTTACAAGCCTGTTGTCGATGATTGGAGTCAGCGCGTCGCCGATTTCACCCCGGAATCCGGTAGGTGCCAGTATTTCCAAGGCCTGTTTTTCAGCATGCGGGTTCCGTGTCTCGTACCGAAGAAGATCATCAGGGTCGGGTATGCCGAAGTTTTCGGCCGGATCAGGCTTGCAGCATGGGAACTCCTGGTTTCCGTAGAGCGCGTAGAGAGACCCTGAGAGCGATGCCGGGCTGCCCTGTACCCTGAGCTCCATGCGCGGGTGGGCAGGCTCAAATGTGAACAGGTCCAGGGGGATTTCCGGCTGTATTGTGATTCTCTCTTCAAGCTGGGGCAGCTCGCTTTTAATGAATTGCACGACATCATCGCGGCGCACAGGAATAGTCTCCCTGTATACGGGGTGGTAGGGGAGGGGGAGTATAGTTTCAAGCGGCCAGAAGTTTCCGCTCTGGTATATCCAGCCTTTGTCGGTAGAGAGCAAGTAGAGAGGAAGATGCTGCGGGCCTGTCAGGGGAGTGGGGGTCTGCACTATGAGAAGGAGCTCTCCGTTTTCCCGGTCGAGGTCGATCATAAGGGTCGTCGGCAGGCGAGCCGGGTTGATGAGGGCCGGGGCGCCGCTCACGGTTATCGCTCCGCTTCCCAGGAGCTCAAGAATGTTGATGAAATCAGCTGTCGACACCTCTATGAAGTCCTCAGGCGGGCCTTCGGCGATGTCTTCTAGGACGTAAAGGAGTGACTCATCCTTCTTGTTAAAGCAGAAGGGGACGTCCCTGCTGACTTCGCTGAACGGGATGGTCTGGCTTCCGCTCTTGACCGAGCACTTCAGGAGGAGCAGTCCTTTTTGGACCTGCTCGGCAATATCGCCATCGACTTCAATGTGTATGTCGGCGATAGCACACCCGGGAGTCCCCCTCATTACGCGCTGAATATAGTCCTCTTCCTTGTACTTGTTGATTCGGGAAGCCTTTCTCTGCTCTGCCTGATACTTCTGCTCCCGGAGTGGGTCAGTAGACCGTTTGATTATTACGAGCGCCATTGCGATAACGTGCGGGCATATGATGCCTCTTTCCTGGTTTATCCAGCAGGGGCAGTGGTTCTCGACATTCCCGTCGGGCAGGATTTCAAGTGCTGTATCGACGGGACGGTTGTTCCATACGACTGAGCCCGTGATGAAAGGCTCCTCGTATTCCGCTTTGATGACAGCGCCCTTGTGAGCGACCACCTCAGCGTCCTTGAAAACCTGTTCTCCCGCCCAATCGATGAGCTTCTTCTGGGTAAAGGGTAAATTCATGGCATATATAAACAGTCGAATATACCAAAACCGCGCCAGGGACTCAAGGGGTCATATAGATAAAGCTCATGGTGGCGGGAAAGCGTGGTGGGCGATGGCAGACTCGAACTGCCGACTTCTACCGTGTGAAGGTAGCGCTCTAACCAACTGAGCTAATCGCCCCCAAAGAAGGATGTGATATTTGCACAAGGCGGCGTGAGCTGTCAATCTTGAGAAGCGGCAGCGGCGCAGTTTCGATTTAGTCTTGCTCTGCGGCAATGTGTGGCATAGTATCCCACGTGAATTGTCTTCGGGACAGAGTGAGCCGGCTTGGCGCCGGCAATTCTCGACCGGCGGTTAAAGCCCGCGAGCCTTCTTGTTTAAAGGAGGCTGGTCCGGTGAAATTACGGAGCCGACAGTAAAGTCTGGATGGGAGGAGACTGGGTGCGTATTCTGCGAGTAGCCCGGGCTTTGTCTCCCGGGCTTTTTTGTTGGATACGATAGATGGAAAAGATAGAGAAAATCATTGATGCTTTTCGCGAAGGCCGAATGGTCGTCATAACTGACGACGAAGGCCGGGAGAATGAAGGCGACATTATCATGTCGGCCGCGAAGGCCACTCCGGAAACCATTAACTTTATGGCTAAATACGGGCGGGGCCTCATATGCGTGGCGCTCCCTCCCGACAAGTTGAGCAAGCTTGGGCTCAAGCGCATGCCGCCGAAAGGCAAGGATGACCCGTTCCAGACCGCGTTCATGGAGTCCGTTGATGCGGCTGAGGGGGTAACGACAGGAATCAGCGCCTATGACAGGGCTAAGACCATCAGCGTCCTGATGGAAGAGTCCTCGACCTCTGACGATCTTGTTGTTCCGGGGCATACTTTTCCTCTGGAGGCTGTTGAGGGCGGTGTGCTTCGCCGCGCCGGGCATACTGAGGCGGCCGTCGACCTTTCTGTATTGGCCGGGCTGGCGCCGGGCGGAGTGATTTGTGAGATCATGCGTGATGACGGGCAAATGGCCCGCATGCCGGAACTTGAAGTGTTCGCCAGGGAGCACGGCCTCCCGCTCGCATCGATAGCGGACCTGATTGCCTACAGGCGTAAGACCGAGGACATCGTGGAGTTCGTGCGCAAGGTGACTTTGCCTACGAGTCATGCGGAATTCAAGCTGCACCTTTATCGCTCCACGTTGGATGACGAAAACCACATGGCGCTTGTGCTGGGGGACGTGACTACTGATGAACCAGTCCTGGTGCGGGTCCACAGCGAGTGTTTTACCGGGGATGTCCTGGGTTCGCTCCGCTGTGACTGCGGCAATCAGCTTGATGCAGCAATGGAGATGGTTGCTCAGGAGGGGCGCGGTGTCATCCTTTATATGCGGCAGGAAGGCCGTGGCATAGGCCTGGCCAATAAGCTCCACGCCTATCAGCTGCAGGAAGAGGGACTCGATACGGTCGAGGCAAATGAAAAGCTGGGATTCGCGGCGGACCTGAGGGATTACGGGGTGGGGGCGCAAATCCTCACCCATCTAGGCCTGTCCCGTATACGTCTTATAACTAACAATCCAAGGAAGATAGTTGGACTGGAAGGACACGGTCTGCAAATAACGGAGAGAGTTGAGCTTGTCTGCGAGGGTACCGAGCACAGTCACAGGTACCTGAAGACAAAGAAAGAAAAGCTCGGCCACTTGCTTTAATCGAAAGGAGATGCAAATGAGAGAGTATTCTGGAAATCTGTCTGCCGCCGGCTTGAAGGTGGGCATTGTTGTTAGCCGATTCAACGATTTTCTTACCAAGCAGCTTCTTGACGGGGCAGTTGACTGCCTTGTCAGGCATGGTGCTAAGGACGCCGACATATCTGTGGCCTGGGTGCCGGGCGCGAATGAGCTGCCTATGGCGGCGCACGCTTTCGTTAAAGGGAAGGCGAAAGTTGACGCGGTTGTTGCATTAGGCGCTGTGGTCCAGGGCGCGACCTCGCACGCCGGACTCATTAACTCCCAGGTCTCAAGGGCCCTCGGCGGGATTGCGCTTGAGAATGGCGTACCGGTGATTAACGGGGTGGTTGTCGCGGACAGCCTTGAGCAGGCGATTGAGCGCTGCGGAACAAAAGCGGGGAACAAGGGCTGGAGCGCGGCCCAGGCGGCGATGGAGATGGCGAATCTCTATAAGATCATGAAGAAGGGCTGATTGATGGCGTCACGCAGACAGTGCAGGGAGTGGGTCGTTCAGCTGCTGTTCATCCTCGATATGAATAAGCAGGAGCTGGACCAGCTTTACTCTGATTTCTGGGAGGACAGAGACGCCTCGCCGAAAGGGAGAAAGTTTACTGAAGACCACGTGAATGATATCGTCGCCAGTATGGACAAACTTGACGAGGTCCTTCGCAAATACTCGCACAACTGGGACCTGCACAGGATCGGCGTGATCGAGCGTAACGTCATCCGCATGGCTATCTATGAAATCCTATTCAGGGACGATATTCCGGCCGTGGTGTCAATAAACGAGGCGGTTGATATCGCAAAGTATTTCGGCAATACGGAATCAGGCAGATTTGTAAACGGGATCCTGGATAACTTGAGGCGGTCTGTTGATGCTGATGCTGAAGAGGCCGAAGCTAATGGCGAATCCCAGAAATCATCAGGCTGAGCACTTTATGCGTATAGCCCTGGACCTTGCCGAGCGGGGCAGGGGCCGTACGAGTCCGAATCCTCCTGTGGGAGCCGTGCTTGTCCGTCGCGGGGCCGTCGTCGGAAAAGGCTGGCACCGTAAGGCTGGTGGCGATCATGCCGAGGTAGCGGCAATCAAGGACGCTGGCCTCAGGGCACGCGGCGCCACGCTATACGTGACACTGGAGCCCTGCAGTACAACAGGCAGGACCGGTCCATGCACGGATGCAGTCATCACGGCCGGGATCGCCGGCGTGGCTGTGGGAGCGGTGGACCCAAATCCGAATCATAAGGGATCCGGGATATCTCTCCTGAGGAAGGCCGGTCTCAGGACGCAGGTTGGCGTCCTTAAGAGCGAGTGTGATTCGATGATAGCGCCATTCGCCAAGTGGATAGAAACTGGTCTGCCGTATGTGACCCTTAAAATGGCGATGTCCCTTGACGGACGAACCACGGACAGGCGCGGCAGGTCGCAATGGATTTCCTGCGGGCATTCGCGGGATCGAGTAAGGCGTTTCCGCGGCAAGGTCGATGCCGTGCTGGTTGGCTCGCGAACGGTAGTGGACGATGACCCCGCTCTTTATCCGATTGGCGCCAGGGGGTATCAGCCCTTGCGTGTAACTCTGAGCACGCGCGGCACTGTGCCGATAGACAGGAAGTTGTTTAAAGATGCTCAGAAGACCCGTACGGTCGTGGTTGTGGGCCCATGCTGCACGAAGCGCAGAGAGGCCCTCCTGCGCGAAGGCTGCGGGAATGTGCTGCGAGTGCGCGAAGCGAGGGGGAGGGTCTCGCTCAGGCAGGCGCTTCGTAAGATCGCCGGATTGGGCGTGCTTCATATCTTCTGTGAGGGCGGTGCCGAGCTGGCGGCGGGGCTTTTGAGGGAGGGTCTTGTTGACAGGCTGCAGGTTTACAGCGCGCCCATGGTCCTCGGTGATGAGGGGGCCCCAGTACTTGCCGGCGTAAGCTGGACCCTCGCTGCAGCGCCGCAGATGGCAATGGTTGAGTCGCGGCAGGTCGGCAGTGATTTGTTTGTCGAGTACAGTCTCTGAAGGAATAGACATGTTTACGGGATTGATAGAGAAAACCGGTTGCATAAAAGATATTCAGCGCCGCGGCAATGGCGCCAGGATTACAATCTCAACATCGCCCTGGGGCGAGCCGCTTGTGCTGGGCGAGAGCATCGCTGTGAGTGGCGCCTGCCTGACCGTGAGCGATGTGATCAGCGGGGGGTTTACTGCAGATGTTTTGAAGGAGACGCTCGAGCTGACGGCGCTGGGAAACCGGCGCAGGGGGGCGACAGTTAATCTTGAGCGCGCCCTGAAGGCGGGGGACCGCATGGGAGGGCATATCGTTAGCGGACACGTTGATGGCGTTGGGAGTGTGGAGTCGATACGAACGACCGGGGACGATCATGTAGTGCGCGTCAGCTGTCAGAGCCGCCTGATCGAGGAGGTGATCGTAAAAGGATCTGTTGCTCTCGAGGGCATATCGCTCACGGTGACTGCCGTAGGCGCTGACTGGTTTGAGGTGCATATCATCCCTACGACATGGCGCGAGACGTCGCTCGCGGAAGCGAAGGCCGGCGAAGTCGTTAATATTGAGACAGATGTAATCGCCAAGTATGTCCGAAAGTACACGGTTGGTAAGGGTGGAGGCGACTCGATTCTCGCAACCATGAAAAGAGCGGGATTTTCCTGATCGCAATTGACATGCCACCTCTGGTGAGATAAGTTCATCCGATTGTTGTTTCTCAAGAAAAGAGGTGAGCCTTGAGTCAGATAGATAATCTACTGGCAGTCCATGAAGTGGATCTGCGTATCCTGGAGATGGAGCGGGAATTAAAGGACATTCCGGCACGCAAAAAGGATGAAGAGACCCGAATCGGCGCCCATCGCGCATCCCTGGAAGCAGCCGAATCAGAACTCATGGCAGGGCAGGCTTCCGCCAAAGAAAGCGAGCTTGAGATTGACGGTCTTAAGGAAAAGATCGTAAAGCTCCGCCAGCAGCAGTTTGAGATCAAGACCAACGAGGAATTCCGGGCTCTAGAGCGAGAAGTGGCCGCCATTGAGGAGAAGATCCGCGGTGTTGAGGATAAAGAACTCGACATAATGGAGAAGATCGAAGCGCTCAAGGGCGGAGTGACGGAGAGTCAGGAGTCTTTGAAGCGGGAAGAGGAATCGCTCGCCAGCGACCTTAAGGTCTTCGACGAGCGGGCCGGTGAGCTTGAAAAGGAACTTGGAGCAGTCAAGAGCGAGCGAAATGAGGCTGCGTCGAAAGTTGATCCTGAATGGCTTTCGGTGTATGATAGAGTTTTAGAGAGAAAAGATGATGCTCTGGTGCCGCTAAAAGACGGGGTGTGCGGAGGATGCCATTTGAAGTTGGCTCCTTCAATATCGCATGCTGTCCTAAGGCAGACAGAGCCAGTGATCTGTGATTTTTGCGGACGACTTTTGTATCAAGCTTGATCGTGGCGGAGGCGATCGGTCGCCTCGGCGTTTTTCGCCGGGGAGGAAAGTCCGGACTCCATAGGGCAGGGCGTCCCGGTTTATTCCGGGAAGCTTTCTGGTAAACGGAAAGTATGGCAGTGCCACAGAAATAAACCGCCTCGCGTATGCGGGGTAAGGGTGAAAAGGCGGTGTAAGAGACCACCGGAAGGCAAGGAGACTTCCTTCGCAAGGTAAACCCCGCTCGGAGCAAGATCAAATAGGAGGCCCACGGCGGTCCGTCGGCGCCGGGAGGAATTTCGGCAGGGCTTCGGGTTGATCGCATTAGATAAATGACTGAGACTTGAAAGGGTTAACAGAATCCGGCTTATGTCTTCCGCCACTTTCAATCTTGATACAAGAGCAGCCGCAAAGGTCGCGATTCTCGCAGTAGTCGTGACGATCCTGCTCACGGCGGCGCTTGGATACTTCTTCTGGCGGTCCTATACCAGTATTTCTGATGGCCAAGTCCCTGAGGCATCGGAATCCGGCTGGTCTTCGCTGGAGCGGAACCAGCGACAGGACGCATGGTCGGTCTTCTTTCGTAAGACATCGAAGGATGGAGCAGGAAGCGTCTCGGAGCAGTACAGGCTAGCTGGCACCTTCTTTGAATTCGGAGCATCTCAGCAGACCAGGAAAGCGATTCTTGATGAGATAGAGGCCGGTCGCCAGCATATCGTGTCCCAGGGCCAGAGTCTCTCCGATTTGCTGGTACTGGAAATAGAATCGGATCATGTCCTGGTCAGGGCGCCCTCGGGCCTTGAAGAGGAATTGTGGCTGAGCTTTCGCGCGGACGATGACACAGCGGGCTCGACGGACGGTTCCTCCGGACCAGAGGCTGCTTCGGACGGTGCCGCAGACGACGGCTTCGGGGGGCGCCAGGTTGGAGAGAACCGCTGGGTGTTTGACCGGGAGAAGCTCATGGGATACTACAGTGAGCTGATGTCGGAACCAGAGCGCCTGGTGAAGGTGTTTGACTCATTCAAGCCCATGTGGACTCAGGACGGTAAAATTGAAGGATACGAAATTGAAGTCTTCGGTGAGCAGCCGTTCTTTTCCAGTACCGGGCTCAAGCCCGGCGACAGAATCCGCGCCGTGAACTCACTTAAGATGACAAACCGGCGGCGCGCGGAGTACCTCATTGCTGAATTCGTCAAGGAACGCGTTAATGTCGTCGTCATGGACATTGAACGCGACGGGAAGCCCGAGAAGTTCATATACCAGATACGGTAGGATTGTTATTTTAGTGCCGGTTCAAGGCTGGCATCACCAGAAACCCCAAGATATGGTATTCCGTGCTGTATAGTAGTAGACATAAGATATATTATACGACATAGCACTAAAACCTAAGAAATAGCGACAAGGGGTCGGTTTCTGTTGGGATTCTGTGGCTAGTGGCCTTTAATGAAGCCCCAGCGGCCCTGGCTGTATGGCCAGTACAGCAAGAAAGCCGGTCCGACGAGAT
>JBFIFS010000001.1:0-83221 GCA_041602695.1 Kiritimatiellia bacterium | reverse complement strand
TCATGTTTTGGAGGCGCGCCGAGCCAGTAAGTAAGGACTGATTCAGCGAAGCTGGAGTGGGTCATCATACCAAGCAGGGAATGGCCATAAATACGCGGAGTCACGCCGTCATTTGATGATGCATGCGAAGCATTTCGCATAGAGACCCTGCTCGGAGTTCGGCCCAGCGATGTTTTTCCGACCTGCGACAGAACCGACTTGTACGGTTCGGGCACCTGTCCGGGATGAAGGACCAGGTCCCGCGTAAGTATTTTCGAGATTGGCTCAAGGTTGACCACCCACGGACTGAGGGCGAGCTGCTTCTTAGGCCTGAAATCGGAAGGAATCTTCAGGGTGTTGCCAACCGCTGCGGCAGCTGGCGCGATTGCGTGAAGGGAGTTCACGCGCAGACCTCTCCTTGTCGCCGCAAGTGCCTTCCGGATGCTCTTCATGTTTGTCTTTTCGAAGACCGGCGTCCCGAAGTATTCATCGAACAGGCCAGTCTTCGCCGCGGCAGATGTGTTCCTGCCTTCGACAACAGCGCCGGCGTGACCGAGCGAAACATTTGACTGCTCCAGCATGGATCCTGCCACGTAGACTATCACGGGTTTGACGGCCCTGCGCGACCGCAGGTACCTGATTGCCTCCTGCTCATACGTGCCTCCGGGCTCCACATAGAGTATGATCATTTTTGTTCGTCTGTCTTTGTGCGCCAGTGCCAGAAGGTCCTTGAGGGGGGTGAGGATGAGGGGATCTTTGCCCGTAGAAAGGCCAAACGAGACGCCTATTCCTGAGGACTGCAGGTATGACGCAATAGTGTTAACCATGTTTCCCGAATTAGATATTATCGCTGCCGACCCTTTGACGAAGGACTCAGCAGGGGCGTCGCCTCCCACGGCTCCAATTCGGACCTTGTCATGAGGGTTAATCGCGCCGAGCGTGTTGCAGCCTATGATGTCAACCCCGGCAAGATCGCACAGGCGGCGGAGCTTCGCTGTGACCTCGATCGAGACGTGTTCCGTAACAACAAAGATCGTATCGACAATGCCTTTACCGTGCTCGAGCACTTCTTTGACATCGCCATAAACTGCATCAGGCGGAGAGTAGACGAGGATCTTGTTCGGACGATCCTTCTTCGGCATGGACTTCATCATGGACTCGAATTGGCCGTGAACAGGGATGCTTCTGCCATCGGGCAGCTCCAGCTGCTGGCCGTCTTTGCCGAGGGCCCATCCCGCGACAATGTTGTTGCAGTACATCTGCGATATGACAGTGACCTTCGAGGCCTCGCGGCCAGTGATGTTTGAAACTGCGACTCTATCGCCCTTCTTCAATATATCCTGCAGGGAAGCGGCTTTCATTATTTGTCTCCCTTCTTCTCGTCAAGCAGACTGGCCATGCGGGCAGCATACTCAGCGACCAGCGTAATGGGGGTATCCGGCCCGAACATGACATGGGGCAGGCCCAGGTTCTCCAGTGACTTCTTCATGTACGCGAAGCCCTGCGCCAGGCGAGGGCCGCCGCGTCCGATGATCACAGGTATGTCAATGGGGCCATTTTCCTCTACGTACTCCTCGAGCGCGTCTGCGATCGCAGAAAATGTCACATCGATCAGCGTGTTGTTTGCTTTGCCTCCCAGGATCAGCAGGAGGGACGATTTCGGCAGGTTATGCCGGAAGCATATCTCGGCGGTCTTTTTCATCCTGTCGTACGGAGGGTTGCCGCCAAAATCCGAAAGAAAGATTGGGTCGCCTCCGAACTGGCAAAGGGTTTCGGTCACTATCGTACTGGCTCCGCCACCGAAGAGCATGGGGAGTATACGTTTGCCGCCGAGGTCCGAAACGTGCGCCTGACCCTGGTGGCTGGATGCCGACCACGCGTTCATTTCCTCTTCAAATGGAGTTTGAACAGTAGGGTATTCGGGCAGCGAGGACTCAATCGCGTGCGCTTTGAAGTTGGTTTCATCGAATGTTGCCTTGAAGTCACATGCGTAGATCCGGCAGTCCTTGGTTACGCGCCAGGGATTAATCTCACAGCTCTGCATGCCTGTGGATATGAACATGTCCCACTGGTTGACCAGGCATAATGACATTCGTGAATTCAGTTTGCCCGTAACTCCAAGCTGCGTGAGGATCTGCGATGCCTGGTATGCGTCCAGACCCTGGAATACATTTACTGGCATAGTCACTTTGTCCTCTTCAGCGACTGCCTCTATGTCCATCCCGCCCTTTATGGATACTGTAACAGATGGGCTTAGGGTGGTGGAGTTGTAGGTTATTGCGGAGAAGATCTCGTAGTCTGCCGGCACAGCCTGGACGATGTAGGCGCATCTGGCCTGCTGGCCGTGAAACTCCTTTGCTGCCGTCCGCTTCATTACTTTTTGCGCCTTCTGGGGGTCCGTGACCTTCTGTATCCCGCCCGACTTTCCGCGCTTTCCGCTCAGTACGTCCGGCTTTACTATCCCGACACCCCACGCCTTCAGCTGCTGCTTCAGCACTGTCTGCCTGGCTGCGTCTGTAAGGAATTCTGGCGTCGGAATCGAAAATTTCGGCGCAAGTTCCTGTAGGAAGTATAGTTCTCCTACTTTCATCATGGGCTCCTGTTGGTGTTTGCGTAGCAATAAAGAAAGAAGGTTGTCTTCTTGAGGTCTGTACTGCGTGAAAGGTCACACGTTATCAGGTAACGCGCTTTGCCGGGAGCCCTTGGGTTTTCGTAACACTCAACCACGCAACGTCTCCGCAATATCTCTGTCTACGCTTGCAATTAAATCGATGAAATTGGCACTAGTCAAATATTGATTAAAAAATATTTGGTATATTATAGTTCGGTGCGCTAGATTGACGCAACAGGATGGAGGTGCAATTTCATGAAGAATCTTTCAATCGTATTGTTTTTAGGTCTTTTGATGGGCTACGGGTTCGGTTCGGTTTTCAACCCTTTCAATGAGGAAAAGAAGGAGGGGCCTGCTGCAAGAGAGCTGCCTGACTTTCCGGATGCCGTGGAGGTGGCAGTTCCGGTAGATGCCGAAAAGCTGGCTGCGGCTGAAAAGGAACGTGATGAAGCTCTTGCTGAGCTTGCAGAGTTAAAGGCCGCACTCGATGAGGCGCGCGCCGAGGTGGCTGGTGCAGTAGCGGCCAGAGACAAGGTCGAGGAAGAGCCCGAGAGGACGCCGGAGCAGAGGCGTCAGGATTGGCAGCAGCGCATGAAGGAGCGCCAGGAGAAATGGAAAGAGGAGAACCCGGAGGAGTACGAAGCGCACCAGAAGAGAATGCAGGAGCTCCGTGAGCGCATGGATGGTGCAGTTGCCGAGAAATCGGCTTTTCTTGTTAATCTTGATACGACAGAGATGTCCGAGGAAGAGAAGAAAGACCACGAAGAGCTGCTGGGCAGGGTCGCTGAGGCATGGGAGCTCATGAACGGCATGCAGGAGGGCAAGTGGCCGAGCAGGGAGCAGTGGGGTGAGATCGGCGAGAACATGTCGAGGATACGCGAGCTTTACGCCAAGGAGAGGACTTACGTCCTTAAGCAGGTCGGCAGGGACATGGGCTACGATGACGAGAAGGCTGCTGAGTTCAGTGTTTACATGCAGGACATTTTCGACAAGACCTCGCCTAATCTGCCGCGTGGTGCGTGGGGAAGCTGGGGTGGTCGCAGGCGAGGCGGTTCTCGCGGGGGATCGCAGGAATCCGGCTCTGGGGAACGGCAACCTTCGCCTGGCGGCGGCACCACGACCCAGCAGTAAAGTCTCTCAAAGCATGGGGCTGGCTACGTTGCGGTCCACCACTTCGAGGCCAGAACGTTGCCGCCATGAGATACCGAGCCATGCAGCCTGTCGCCTGAGGTCAGCTTTCCAACACCGGCTGGAGTGCCTGTCATTAATATGTCGCCGTCGTTCAGGGTCATGAAGGAGGTCACTTCGCGGAGGATCATTTCCGGTGGGTGAATCATCATTGCTGCCCCGGCGGCCTGGACGAGCGTATCGTTTATGGACAGCTCCAGGCTGAGCTCATGCGCTGCGCAATCAAAGTTAACGAACTCACTGAAGACGGCAGACCCGTCAAACGCCTTGGCCCGCTCCCAGGGTAGGCCCTTTTCGCGCAATTTGTCCTGGAGTTCGCGCTTCGTAAGGTCAAGTCCGAAAGCGACGCCAGCAAGCTCCTGTTTCATGCAGAGGAAGCATATTTCACCCTCGTAGTGAACATCGTCCGGACCCGCAGCGGCAGGGGCGTCCGTTATGGCGCTGTTTGGTTTTGAGAAGACAATCATCTGGGACGGGACCTCATTGCCCAGCTCCTCAATGTGGCCGACATAGTTACGGCCCACGCACACGATTTTTGACGGGATGATCTCCATGCCGTCATAGCAGACTGTTTGCATGCGTGATTAATAGCGTGCTGCAGAGTAAATGCGAGACAAAAAGGGGTGGCGGTCTTGACTGGGAACTGCAATGAGATAGAATCCACCCTAAAACAAGACACAGGCGGTAGGTATGACAAAGACTTTTGAGGCCGGGCAGCATATTTTCGAGGAGGGGTCTATTGGGGCGGAGGCCTATCTCATCAGGTCCGGGCGGGCGGCCGTCTGGCGCGAGCAGGACGGAGAGAAGGTCCATCTCGCCGTCAAGTGCGAGGGCGAAATCATCGGCGAAATGTCGCTTCTCGACAATGCCGAGTGCTCTGCCAGCGTCACGGCTGAAACGCAAGTGGAAGTCGATGTCATCACGCGCGAGGACATGGAGAAGATGCTGGCCGAGGCCCCGGAAACACTTTCACTCGTGGTGCACCAGCTCATGGAATCCCTTCGCACATCCAACGACTTGCTGTTAATGTATTCCTCCAGGATTGCGGGTTAGCCGCACCAAAAGGACCGGCTAATTTTCGCAACTTCGCTCTGGTCGCGAATGCTCTGTGCGTTACCCTGCTAAGGGAGGAAGTGGTGTTATGCGTTTCCTGGCTGCCTTTACCATAGTTGCGGCGGTGCTCGCTTCCGGTTGCCGTTATGACCCGAAGAAAGCACCTCCGCTGCCCGGTCGCGCTCAATCGCCCGAATCATTTGTGCTTGATGGAGAACCCGGGCGAATCAGCGGATCGGTCGATGTGAGTGTCACCACGGGCGTTCCTCTATTAACCGTAGATGTACACGGAGAAGAGCTATGAAAAAATGCTTATACGTCGCAGTGGTAATGCTGGCGTGCTTCGCTGTTTCGGCCGCAGAGCAGCCTCCCGCCGGCCTTGTTGCTCACTATTTTGCTGATCCTGTCAACTGGGGCGGACTTTGGCCGGACACAAGCAGCATACCGGGTGATGACCCGGCAGCATGGACTTTCTCTACATACAGGTACAGCCGCGTCGAGCCGCTTGTCAATCATCTGTTTATTAACAGGGGCTGGTTCAGCGTAAGATGGTCGGGGTTCTTAACTACAACGGGGGACGAGCAGGGGGATGGAGACGGCAGCGCTCTTGCTGGAACAATTAATCTCAATCCCGGCCGAAAGCGAGGGCAGGGCGAGCACCTCGTAATTGGCGGGGATATCATTACGCCCCAAACGCTGCGCGGTCTCCGTGGAAGCAGGGAAGGTGTTGTGACTTCCGTCGTGATTACTCCTAAAGGCAACGCCAACAGGAACGGACTCCTTGTGGGGGGATTCCCTTTTCCTCTACAGAACGGGTCGACCTACAGGATTTCGGGAGATGCGATTGCCTATAAGCTGTTCAACGATTCAGCCAAACAGGGCCCCGTGGGCCGCTGGTGGCTGACGCTGAGCAGTGAGAAGGTCGTTATCACCTGCGGGGAGTCGCGCTTGACGGAAGGTGCTCTTGAGCCTAAAGCGAGCGCGGAACCGGCGCGAAAAGCAGAAACAAAGAATGAGGCCAAGAGGGCCTATGTTTTTGAACTGCTGGCCGATGACGGTTGTCGTCTTTTTCTTAATGGTGAGCCTGTAATAGATGACTGGCGGGCCTGCTGGGAGATGTCAGATACGGCGCTGCGCCGTTCAGCGCCGATCTCCCTGCCTCCCGGTCGGCATGAAATAGTTGTGGAGTACTTCCAGGGGCAGAGCCTTGACGGCGGCGACAGCGACCCCGTGCGCCTGTTTTGGAGCACTACAGATGGAAAACTCCCGCGTCAGGTAATACCTCCGTCGGTATTCAGCCATGGCGATAGGGACAGAGAGTCGTCGCGCCGCAAATAAATGATTACACCAGGTCGCACGCGTCGCCAGGCATCCAGTGAGCGTCTTTGCCTTCCCATTTCACATTGCATCCGATCGGGTTTGTAAGCGGCACTGAAATCGGAACTCCTGAGATATGTTCAGTGAGAGCATTTTCCAGGTCGTTCACTGTTACCCTTGATGCATCCCTCGGGCTGTCCACTCCTCGCCCCGTATAGATGAGTCGCCGCTCGCTGTTGAAAACAAAAAAGTGGGGTGTACGGAGTGCCCCATAGGCCCTCGCCGTATCCTGCGTCACGTCATGCAGATAGACCCATGGGAACATCTCCTCTTCCATTCGGTGGACCATATGCTCGAAATCATCCTCCGCGTAGGTGTTCGCGCTGTTAGAGTTGATACCCACGAACTTGACACCACTTTCTTGGAACTTGACGGCTGTCTGCCGCGTCAGCTCATCGGAGCCGATGACATATGGGCAATGGTTACAGGTAAAGAAAATCACCAGAGTCTCAGCCGAATCAAAATCCGACAGCCTGTAAGTATTGCCATCTGTGGCCTTGAGGGAAAAATCGGGAGCACTGCTTCCAAGCGTCAATGTGAACGGCATGAGGACCTCCTGTTCCTGAAACTCGCTAGTTTACCAATTTATATGTCATTTCCGTTGCTAATTTGCTCAGAATGACACTTGCGGCATCCTGGATACTCTCATTTTTACTCATGGGATGCAAATTCTTTGGGCAATGCGGCCAAGCAGGTCCGTTGTCATGCGTGAAAATTTGAGCCTCCTCTCTGCACATGGTCATTTTTCTCATTACTGATAGACTGCTGCCTTCCGGGGGCTTAAAATCAAAGAAACAACGACTTGGCACGTCAGTTGCTTTCTTACTAAGTGGGAAATAAACTAGACTCAAGGGAGGACAGGGAGATGTCAGTACTAACACAGATCATGAATGAAAGGGCAGCTTGGGACAAGAGGGAGCCGAGGTGCGAGAAAAGGTTGCGCAATATTCGCGCAATCCTTGAGTACGCCCTGCTGGTGACCATCGGTTTCGTGGTCTACTGTTATCACGCGCAGCTCATTGAAGCGGCCAGGCTGGTTTTCTGATTCTGGTTTCAGGGCAATTCGCTGGAAGGGCAGATGGCAGCGAAAGGGCGGATGGGGCCGTTCCCGGAGATGGGGCTTCGGGGATGGCCCTGTTATTTTACTCGCGCCAGTATTCGAGTCTGTTAAGAGCATTCGGCGGGACTATCGTGCCGGCTATACCATCCGGGATATTCGGCCGGATTGGGCGCATCATCCATGCGTCTGGTGGACCTTTGGGCAAGGGGAAGGGCATATCGTAGCCAAGCGGCCCGGCGGGCTGGAATCCCAGAGTGGGGTAGTAAGCCGGGTGGCCGAGGACAAAGACTGCATCGGTTTCTGCGTCGGCAAGCTCTTGCAGGCCGTAGCGAACGAGCGCTTTCCCAATCCCTCTGCGCTGGTGTTCGGGCCGGACAGACAGAGGGGCGAGAAGGGCTGATTTCATGGGTGCCTCCGGCGATATATTAACGCTTGAGAAGAGCGCGTGACCGACGGCACTTTGCCCGTCGAACGCAAGGAGAGAAAGACGAGGCTCGGCGGTAGGGTCCGATAGCAGCGCCTCCGTAAGTTCGACTTCATCTTTGCGCTGAAAGGCTGAGCTCACTATGTCAAGAATCACATGAAGCTCACCTTTGTCCGCCTCGCGAATAATCATTTCTTTTTCCCTTTCGCAGCTGCCGCGAGCGACTTTGCCGACCAGGCTGCCAACTCCTGAGGATCCTCGAGCAGCTCGGGTGGCGATTCGCAATAGGGCATCGTCGTATTCTTGCCTGGAAAGGGGCGGAACTGCTTGCATCCTGCCGCACTGTAGTCGGCCCGGTTCGATGCATCGACCTTGAGGTAGAGAACGTCGTCAGCAACCAGGGCGAACATCCTGCCATCGCGGTAGAGTCCGGCCCCGCCGAACATCTTTCGCGCGCTTACTCCGCCCCAGCCTTCGTATTGATCCATTACATATTGGAGAAATTCGTCCGAAATCGGCATGTGCGCCTCATGTCATTTCTTTGCCGGCGTCAAGGCGCCGTTTCATTTCCTCAATGACGTGCATGTGTTTCGACTCCTCGCTCTGAAGCGTCTCCAGGAGTTCGCGAACGTAGTCAACATGGCATTTCGCAGCAAGCTGCTCGTAGAAGTCATGCGCCTGTTTTTCTTTCTCGTACGCTAGCTCAAGTATCTTGTCGGGTGTAGTAAGCCCAGAAGTTTCGGTCATAACGTTCCTCCATCCCAAGGAGTATGCGTAAGGCGCCGCAAAAAGAAAAGCATATCCGCATCGTGCGAATAGTGTTTCAGCAAGCGTGGGGATCCGCCCACGTGCGGTTGTGATTGCCAGCGAAGGGCTTCCCTGATAAAGACGAACACATGACACGGATTCTCAACATTTGTGATATGGGGACAATTGCTTACTGTGAGGCGCAGAATGTTCAGGAGCGCCTTTTTGAAAAGAGGCTGGAGGGTTCGGAGCCTGACACCCTTCTCCTCCTCGAGCACGATCACGTCCTGACTCTGGGTCGTTCGGCTGACGACGGCAATGTACTGTCTCCTGCGGAGGAACTCCGTGCCGATGGAGTGGCCGTTGAGAGGACCGGCAGGGGCGGCGATGTCACTTATCACGGACCAGGCCAGCTCGTGGTCTATCCTGTTATCTCGCTTAAAGAGGCTGGCATGGGAGTGACAGACTATGTTTCGGCGCTGGAAGAAACCGTGATTCTTCTCCTGGGCTCATACGGACTAAGCGGCGCACGGGACCCCCGTAACAGGGGGGTCTGGATGGGAAACAGCAAAATTGCTGCGATCGGCCTGCGTATCAGGAGACAGATTTCCATTCACGGATTGGCGCTGAACGTGAGAACAGACCTCAGCATGTATGACAGGATCGTTCCGTGCGGGATAGCGGACGCGGGCGTGACGTCGCTGCTGCGCGAAGGCTGTGATGTAAGCATGGCTGACGTAAAAGCCAAACTCGCCGATATCTTTTTGAGAACCATGGGTTACACTGAAGGGCGATATGTCGACAGAGCGTATATTGAGAAAGCCGGACTGGCTTAGGGTCAGGGTAGGGCAGGGCCCTGAATTCAAGCGCATACAGGAAGTGATCGCTCAGAACAAGCTTCACACTGTATGCGAAGAAGCCTTGTGCCCTAATCTGGGAGAATGCTGGTGCAAGGGGCACGCCACAGTAATGATTCTTGGGGGCGAATGCACTCGCGGCTGCAAGTTCTGTAACGTCACAGCAGTAAAGGGGACTGGCACTGTTGACGAAGATGAGCCGGAGCGTGTTGCGAAGGCCGTGGCAGAAGCCAACCTTAAGGAAGTCGTCATAACATCTGTCACGCGCGACGACCTCGCGGATGGCGGTGCTCAAATCTGGACCCAGACCATACAGCAGGTAAGGAGATCGCTGCCTGCAGCAATTGTCGAAGTACTGGTTCCTGATTTCGCCGGCTGCCGGGATGCTGTCGACCGTCTCCTTGCTGCACGCCCCGATGTTTTTGGTCACAACTTGGAAACGGTACCTTCACTCTATGAAAAGGTCCGGCCTGAGGCGTCCTATGAGGCCTCGCTTGACCTGCTTCGCCGCGCGTCACAGGCCAGGCTCACCACGAAGACAAGCATCATGGTTGGACTGGGAGAGACAAGGCCTGAACTAACATCCGTCATGCGCGATGCGCGAGAAGCCGGCTGCTCGATATTCTTCATCGGCCAGTATTTGAGGCCGTCATCGGATCATTGCGCGGTCGAGCGCTATGTTGAGCCGGAGGAGTTTTTGGAGATGAAGGCCGAAGCCGAAGGTGCGGGCTTTGACGTAGTTGTCGCCGGTCCACTGGTCAGGAGCTCATACCATTCCGACGAACAGACCGATTTTATCTTGAACAAAAGGCAGAGCTAGAGAAATCTTTAGCAACCAGAACACAAGTGAGACCCGAACATGACGCGAATCTTAGACAAGGCGGAGTATTATGAGGCTCTCGAAGGCAGCAGGGCTGCACATCATAATGGGTACTACGCCATGTTCTCGAGCCTTCTTCGCGGAATCATAACCGACCCGCTGCTCATGCAGGTTCCCATTGATGATCATCTCGTGCACAGGGGTGACGGAGTGTTCGAAACATTCAAGTGTGTGGGCGGGGCTGTTTACAATATGGGCGCACATTTGGACAGGTTCGAGAGGTCGGCCAGGCTTCTTGACTTTGACATGCCGTGGAGCCTTTCCGAAATAGGCGATATTACGCTGGATACAGTCCGGGCCTCAGGAAAGGCGGACCGCTCCGTTCGACTCATGCTCTCGAGAGGGCCGGGGAGCTTCGGGGTGAACCCGTATGACTGTGTTGGGCCCCAACTGTACGTGACCGTGTCGGAGCTCAAGAGGGGGTTCATGGACCTGCATCCGGAGGGCGCGAGCCTGGGAACCAGTAAGGTGGCCGCCAAGCTGTCCTTTTTTGCCCGTGTAAAAAACTGCAACTACCTGCCGAACGTGCTCATGAAAAAAGAGGCCGTCGACATGGGACTTGATTTTGTGGCCGGATTTGACTCGGAAGGCATGCTGACCGAAGGTGCAACTGAGAACGTGGGAATTGTTACACCTGGGTCCTGCCTCGTCTTTCCCAACCTGGACGGGATCCTTTGCGGAACGACGATGATGCGCGTGATAGAGCTTGCGAAGGACAACATGCGTGAGATTGGCCTCCAGCGGGTCGATATGCGGCCCATTCCGAAAGAGGAGGTCCTGGCCGCCCAGGAAATTCTGATTGTCGGAACTACACCGGACGTAACGTCGGTACGCTCTTTCGACGGGAAACAGGTCGGAAACGGGCGGCCTGGGCCGGTTGGCAGTCAATTGTACGAGCTGCTGATGGATGATATACGGGGGAATCCGGATCTACGTACCGCCATCTGAGCTTCATGGCTTGAGTGTGAAGCAATAAATACCGGTCTATTACGTTTGTTATTTAGGAAACTTGCATATGAACTCTGAGGTAAGGTAGAATCAATACATGAAATTATTAATACTGGCTCTTACGTTTGTTTTCGCCATGAGCTCCCTGGCCGTGCCGGAGGGGCTTGAAACATTGAGAAACACTTACCGCGATCAGCTTGCAAAGATTTCGGATGAGGAGATGGTTGCAATGGCCACGGCACAGGACCAATACATTGCGGCCCTCTCAGCTTTGGAGAAGCAGTTTCAGGCCGCGGGCAAGCTGGATCCGCTGCTGAAGACGCAGGAGGAGAAAGAGCGCTTTTCGCGTGAGCGTATCGTCTCGGCAGAGCACATAAGCCTCGATGTGCGGGAGATATCCAATCTGCAGAACATGTTTATCGCGGCAACGAAGAACGCCCCGCTCGGGCCCGCGCAGAAGAAGTTGACTCTGGCAGGCTTCTATGAGCGGTCGCTGAAGAATCTTGAGCAGGATCTTACCAAAAAGAATGACATCCAGGGCGCCCTGGCAGTCAAGGCAGAGAGGGAGGGCCTGGCCGAGCGTCCGGAGCTGGTGGCGGCGCAGGCGGTCGTGGCAAAAGCGACAAAAGCGGCCCCGAAGCCGGCTGAGCCCGAAACGCCAATAGTCGAGGATGTTCCTGTTGTCGAAGAAGTGAAGGCTGCAACCGCCCTTAGCGTGACGGAGAAGAGCAGGATAGAAGGCGCAGTAAAACGCAGATTCAACGATTTTGTCGATGACGTCGAGGACCAGGACTGGGACAACGCGCTGGAATTTGTTGAGCCGGACTATGTGCAGAAGACAGGGGAGCACGTTGCGAAGAGCGTTCTCAAGATGAAATACGGCATGGTGGCGAGGACCACTGCAGACAACCCGAGGGCAAAGCTGCGCAGCAAGGACATAGATGTAGCTGACAGCGGAGATGAAGCATCTCTCGTTCCCGAGGTCTGGACAGGAGTCAAGGGACACAGCCTCCCAAAGATGACATGGGTACCAGTTGATGGGGAATGGTATATTTCGATGGGCGGCAATGGAGGCAATCAGCCGCATGGTGGCCAGCTGGGGCAGGGAGACCAGTGGCAGCGTCCCGACAAACGGCGCCGGCCGCACCGTAGGTAGGCGGTCCTTTCGCTCCGCCAAGTTTGTGTATACTACAAATATGTATACACATGACTGGTGTTAGATACATTTTTGTATGTGTACGTCCTGTTTCGTCAATTTGCGCTCATCTGCATAAAGCGTTGTGCGAGAGGCGCTAATGTGTTTTGGGTATTGGTTGGCACGGTATCTGCAGTAGCATCTGTCGCAGAAAAGTGTCTGTTCTGGAAATGTTTTGGTGACGTGGTAAGAGTGATCTGATATACGAGGAAGTAGTCATAAGGAGTGGAAGTGATGAGTAAGAAACTGGTAAGTGAGAGTCCAATGGGGTGCTATGGCGAGAACGTTTTCAGCGTTAAGACCATGCGCAATTATCTGTCCGAAAAGGCGTACAAGTCGCTTGCTTCTACGATCTGCAGCGGCAAGACGCTGGACCCCAAGATCGCAGACGAAGTGGCCGATGCGATGAAGACCTGGGCTGTCGAGCGCGGAGCAACACACTTCACGCACTGGTTCCAGCCGCTTACGGGGGCGACAGCTGAGAAGCATGAAGCGTTCCTTGTTCCGGATAACGAGGGCGGATGCATCGTGACTTTCTCAGGCAAGGAGCTCATACAGGGCGAGCCTGATGCGTCAAGTTTCCCGTCAGGCGGGATACGCGCTACTTTCGAGGCCCGTGGATACACGGCATGGGATCCTTCAAGTCCTGCCTTCATCAGGAAGAGTGAGAGCGGCGCGACGCTCTGCATTCCGACTATCTTCTGCTCCTACCATGGTGAAGCCCTGGACAAGAAGACGCCGCTTCTCCGCTCAATGGATGCGGTATCGGCTCAGGTATGCCGGCTTGGAAAGCTTTTTGGCGTGAAGAACTCGGGGAAACGGGCATACGCGACGCTGGGCCCTGAGCAGGAATACTTCCTGATCGATAAGGCATTCTACGAGGCTCGCCTTGATCTCGTGCAGACAGGCCGCACACTTTTCGGGAAGGGCCCGGCGAAGCATCAGCAGATGGACGATCACTATTTCGGCGCGATTAAGCCCAGGGTCGTTGACTTCATGACGGAAGTCGACCAGGAGCTGTGGTCGCTGGGCGTCCCTGCGCGGACACGTCACAATGAGGTATGCCCCGCTCAGTTCGAGATAGCCCCGGTATTCGAGGAGCTTAACCTGGCTGTGGACCACAACATGATCGTGATGTCCGTACTCAAGGAAGTGGCAGAGAGGCACGGTTTCGTCTGCCTTCTCCATGAGAAGCCTTATGCAGGCGTTAACGGATCGGGCAAGCATAACAACTGGGCGGTTGCGGGACCTGACGGCAAGAACTGGCTGCAGCCCGGCGACAACCCGCACGAGAACGCCAAGTTCCTTACAATGATCGTAGCGCTCGTGGCCGCCGTGGACAAGCACGCCGACCTGCTGCGCGCGGCTGTAGCCTCGGCCAGCAATGATCATAGACTTGGCGCAAACGAAGCGCCTCCCGCGATCATGTCTGTGTTCCTGGGCGACCAGCTCACGGACATAATGGAGCAGATAGAGAAGGGCGGCTCGGCTAAGAGCTCGAAGCAGGGCGGAGCGATCGTCGTGGGCGTCTCGCACCTTCCTGAGCTGCCGCGCGACGCGACGGACCGCAACAGGACGTCTCCTTTCGCGTTCACAGGCAATAAGTTCGAGTTCCGCGCCGTCGGGTCTACGCACAGCTGTGCGGGAGCCAACATCGTAATCAATACGATGGTAGCAGAAGTTCTTGACGAGATGTGCACCGAGCTGGAAAAGGCCGGCAAGAAGGACTTCAACAAGGCGCTTCAGAAGCTTCTCAGCAAGATGCTCAAGAAGCACAAGCGTATTATCTTCAACGGCGACAACTATGCCGACGCCTGGAAGAAGGAAGCGAAGAAGCGCGGCCTCCCGAACATGATCACAACGCCGGAAGCACTTAAGGCGATCGTCAACAAGTCGAACATTGCAATGTTTGAGAAGTATGGCGTGCTTACCGCTAAAGAGCTTCACTCGCGTTACGAGGTGTACAGCGAAGCCTACGAAATGACGATCAATATCGAAGCAGCCTGCGCTCTTACGATAGCGAAGACCATGATACTTCCAGCGGCCATACGCTATCTGGGTGAGATTGCAGATGTCAAAACAAGCGGCCCGGCCCTTAAGGGTCTTTCAAGGAGTGTAGGCGCCCAGGTCGAAAAGCTGATCAAGGCGATCGCTGCACTCGAGAAAGCGGGGTCAGCGAAGGCAATTATAGGTAAGATGGCCGCGCTGCGGGAAGTTGCGGACAGCCTCGAAGAGGTCGTGCCGGACGACCTTTGGCCGCTGCCGTCTTATGCTGAAATGATGTTCATGATGTAACAGGGATTTTGCACCCAATATCACGGAGGACCTGTACGCTCTTCTGGGCGTACAGGTTTTTCCGCCAAGGAGAGGGACTAGTGAATAGGGACGGAGAGGAATCTGGCCAGTGGTGGCCTGAGGAGTTTGGCCTTTACTCGCGGAAGAACGAGAGGGACGCCTGCGGCGTAGGCTTTCTTGCTGACATCAAAGGCCGCAAGTCACATGGACTGGTCAGGGACGCGGTAACTGTCCTTGAGAACCTTGTGCACAGGGGCGCAGCGGGGGGAGACGGGAAGACCGGTGATGGAGCAGGTATTCTTCTTCAGCTGCCCAGGGAATTCTTTGCGAGGGTGTGTCCTGAGGCCGGGGTGAAGCTTCCGGCCGGAAAGTCTTTTGGCGTCGGCATGGTTTTTCTGCCGCGTGAGGCGAAAGCCCAGAAGGAATGCCGCCGCCTTATAGCGGACACCGCGAAGAAAGAGGGGCTTCAGTTCCTCGGCTGGCGTGATGTGCCTGTTAATGCGTCCGCGCTGGGCGACCTTGCGGAGTCGGTGCGCCCGGATGTCGCGCAGTTCTTCCTGGCGTCCAAGGATGCAGGCCGCAGCCTTGAACGGAAGCTATATGTGGCGCGGCGAATGATCGAGAAACGTGTGGATGAAGCCCTCTCCCTCGGGGACCAGTTCTATATAGTGAGCCTCTCGTCCCGCACAATCGTTTACAAGGGAATGGTTATGGGCGGACAGATAGCCGAATTCTTTGAGGACCTGCAGGCAGAGGACTTCACTTCGGCGATGGCAGTGCTGCATCAGCGCTACAGTACAAATACCTTTCCATCATGGAAGCTCAGCCAGCCCTTCAGGTTCCTTGCGCACAATGGGGAAATCAATACCTTGCGCGGAAACAAGATGCAGATGCGGGCGCGGGAGGGCGCGCTTGAGAGCAAGCTCTTCGGGTCCGACATAAAGAAACTCCTGCCGGTGATTGACGAGACCGGGAGCGACTCAGCGTGCCTGGACAATATAGTTGAACTGATAGCGTCAGCCGGCCGCGACCTGGCTCATTCCATGATGATGCTGATGCCGCAGGCATGGGGGCCAAAGTATCCGATCGGCCCTGACCAGCGCGGTTTCTTCGAGTACCACGCGGGGCTGATGGAGCCATGGGACGGACCGGCAGCCGTCGCATTCATGGACGGGACCGTTATAGGTGCGAGCCTCGACAGGAACGGGCTGCGTCCTGCAAGATACACCATCACCACAGACGGATTTGTTGTGTGCGCGTCGGAGACAGGAGTGCTTGAGATTGACCCCAAACGCGTCAAGGAGCGCGGCGCTCTGAGGCCAGGCCAGATCATAGTTGTCGACACGGCAAAGAAGCGCGTCCTCAAGAACGGGGAAGTGAAGGCGTATTACACCAGGAAGCTTCCTTATAGGCGCTGGGTTGACGAAAACAAGATCACTCTTCACGGACTCTTCAATGACGTAGCGCCTGTTGAGCCGGACCGAGACACCCTGAGGCATAGGGAAAAGGTTTTTGGCTATACACGCGAGGATCTCGACACAATTTTGGGCCCGATGGCCGAGACGGGAAAGGAGCCCGTTGGATCAATGGGCGCTGACACACCGCTGGCCGTCCTCAGCGAGAGGCCACAGCTGCTTTATAAATACTTCAAGCAGCTTTTCGCTCAGGTGACGAACCCTCCGATCGACCCGATCAGGGAAGAGCTTGTCATGTCGCTTCTTACATTCATGGGAAACAGGCCGAACATTCTCAAGGACGAACCGGGGAACGCCAGGCTGATCAAGCTGCTGCATCCGATTCTCTCAAATGAGGACCTTGTTCGGCTGGAGTCGGGCAAGATCAAGCACTTTGAATCGTTCGAAATCAAGATGCAGTTTCCAGGTTCCGGCTCCTCTGCGGATTTAGAGCGATGCCTCGAGGGGATCTGTCGAAAGGTCATTGACGCGATCGGCAGTGGAAAGACTCTTATTGTGTTGAGCGATCGCGATCTTGGCCCCGGGATGGCCCCGATCCCCGCGCTTTTGGCCGTATCGACAGTGCACCAGCGCCTGATAAGGGAAGGGCTTCGTACTAGCGCTAGCCTGATCGTTGAAACGGGCGAGGCGCGAGAGGTCCAGGACATGGCACTGCTCCTCGGGTTTGGTGCTACTGCCATCAACCCGTATGTTGCCTTCGAAATCATCGCAGACCTGGCCCTGACAGGCAAGCTGACTGGCGGCTCGTTGAGTGTTACGAAGGCCATTGAGAACTACATCAACGCTCTCTGCAAAGGCCTGCTGAAGATAATGTCGAAAATGGGCATATCCACGCTGCGCAGCTACAGGAACGCACAGGTGTTCGAGGCCGTCGGCCTGGACACGGAAATGGTAGCCAAGTATTTCACAGGGACGGAAAGCCGTATCGGCGGCATCGGGCTCAAGGAGATAGCCGAAGAGGCCAGGATGCGCTACCGGGCCGCCGTGGACAAGTCGCCGGGAACATCGCATCTGCTGGAGAGCGGAGGGCATTACAGATACAGAAGCGATGGAGAACGCCACCTCTGGACACCCCAGTCAATAGCCACTCTTCAACGTGCTACACGAGAAAACAGCGAGGAGCTTTACCGCGATTACGCGAGGATGATCAACGATCAGAGCAAGGCCCTTTCCACGCTGCGCGGCCTCTTTACGTTCAAGAAGACCAAAGGCGTTTCTATCGACAAGGTGGAATCGGTTGAGTCAATCATGAAGCGCTTTGTGACCTCTGCGATGTCCTTTGGCTCGATAAGCAGGGAGTCGCATGAAACTCTTGCGATTGCCATGAATCGCATAGGGGCCATGAGCAACAGCGGGGAGGGCGGCGAGGACCCTGCGCGCTACAAACCTATGAAGAATGGCGACAGTAAGTGCAGCGCGATCAAGCAGGTGGCGAGCGGTCGATTCGGCGTCACAAACGAGTACCTCGTAAACGCCAGAGAGATTCAGATTAAGATTGCTCAGGGCGCGAAGCCAGGAGAGGGCGGCCAGCTGCCCGGGCACAAGGTAGAGAAGGAAATTGCGAGGGTGCGCCATTCCACTCCGGGTGTGACGTTAATCTCTCCGCCGCCTCATCACGACATCTATTCAATCGAGGACATAAAGCAATTGATCTTTGACCTCAAGAACGCGAACCCCGACGCCCGTGTTTCCGTGAAGCTTGTATCCGAGACGGGGGTTGGCACGGTTGCTGCCGGAGTTGCCAAGGCCAAGGCTGATATGGTCCTCGTCGCCGGCTACGATGGCGGAACCGGAGCGTCGCCACTCTCCTCGATAAAGCATGCGGGTGTCCCATGGGAGCTTGGGCTTGCGGAAACGCAGCAGACCCTTGTAGCGAACCATCTGCGAGACAAGATCCGCGTCCAGACCGACGGACAGATCAAGACCGGGCGCGATGTGGTGATAGCCTGCCTTCTCGGAGCCGAGGAGTTCGGGTTTGCTACAACAGCTCTCGTTGTATGCGGCTGCATCATGATGAGAAAATGCCACAAGAACACTTGTCCCGTGGGCATTGCAACCCAGGATGCCCGCTTGAGAAAACGGTACTCGGGCAAGCCTGAATATGTCGTGAATTTCTTCCGCATGCTTGCTTCGGAAGTCCGGGAATACATGGCACAGCTCGGGTTCACTAGCATGGACGAAATGGTCGGCCGTTCAGACCTGCTGAATGTGAACGAAGCGATTGGTTTCTGGAAGGCGCGGGGCCTTGACTTCGGACCGCTGCTCGCTTCTACACACGGCCACGGGCAGCCGGTAAGGTGCCAAACCGTTCAGGACCACGGGATTGATGATATCATGGACCATGAGCTCATCAGGCTGGCCAAACCTGCGCTGAAGGACGGAACCAAGGTCGAGATTTCCAAGAAGATCCGGAACGTTGACAGGGCCACGGGAACCATGCTTTCCGGCATGATCGCAAAAAAGTACGGTTTCAAGGGGCTGCGGAACAATACCATCGTCTGCAACTTTGAGGGCTCGGCCGGTCAGAGTTTCGGCGCGTTTGGAGCACATGGCCTGACAATGCATCTGCAGGGCGAGGCCAACGACTATCTCGGAAAGGGGCTGTCGGGCGCACGGATAATCGTGACGCCTTTTCAAGGCACGACATACGCGCCTTCAGAGAGCATAATTTGCGGGAACGTTCTTCTTTATGGCGCGGTTGAGGGCGAGGTCTATATTTACGGGCAGGCGGGCGAACGGTTCTGTATACGCAATAGCGGCTGTACGGCCGTGGTCGAGGGAGTCGGAGACCATGGATGTGAGTACATGACCGGTGGACGCGTTGTCGTTCTCGGGCAGACAGGCGTGAATTTTGCCGCGGGAATGAGCGGCGGCCTGGCATATGTCTTTGACGAAGACCGGGCGTTTGAGACACGCTGCAATCTCGACATGGTCGACCTTGAGCTCGTAGAGGACAAGAAGGACATTCTTGAGCTCAGGGGCCTTATTGAGAATCACTTCAAATACACAAAGAGCGCTAAGGCGCAGCGGATTCTTGAAGATTGGGAAGAGAGCCTTTCCAAGTTTGTTAAGGTGTTCCCTATGGAATACAGGCGTGTGCTCGGTCAGATGAGCAAAGAGGATGAAGCTGTAGAGCGTGAAGAGGTCGTAAATGGGTAAGGACGGCGGATTTCTAGAATACGGGCGCAAGGAGCCGGGCTACAGGCAGAAGCGGCAGCGCCTTAAGGATTACAATGAAGTGGAGCTGCGTCTCTCCGAGGAGGAGCTGACAGAGCAGGCCGCTCGGTGCATGGACTGCGGCGTGCCATTCTGCCATGGATGCGGGTGTCCACTCAGCAATGTGATTCCTGAGTTCAATGATATGCTTTACAGGCACCAGTGGGAGGATGCACTGGAGATCCTGATGGAAACAAATCGTTTTCCGGAATTTACCGGCAGAATCTGCCCCGCTCCGTGCGAGGCGTCCTGTGTGCTGGGCATTAATGACGAGCCCGTAACGATAAGGCAGATTGAGCTGGCGATCATTGAGAAGGCGTTTGAGAAGGGATATATAAAGCCGAGCATTCCCTCCGAAAGAACAGGAACCCGTGTCGCGGTGATTGGATCGGGACCGGCGGGCCTTGCAGTGGCGGATGCCCTTAACCAGCTGGGCCACGAGGTGACGGTCTTTGAGAAAGACCGCAAGGTTGGCGGTATCCTCCGCTATGGTATTCCGGACTTCAAACTTGAGAAGAGCGTTATCGACCGAAGAGTTAAGCTGATGCGGGAAGAGGGAATAGTGTTTGAGCGGGGCGTGGTCGTCGGAAAGGACATATCCTTCGCGTTTGTCATGGACCGCTTCGACGCGGTTTGCCTTGCAGGTGGTGCGCGGGAACCGCGCGACCTCAAGGTGCCGGGCAGGGAATTGAAGGGGACTTATTTTGCGATGGAGTTTCTGCGCTGCCAGAACAAAAAGACGGGTGGGGAGCGGGTCCCGGAAAATGAAGATATCGTGGCCACTGGCAAGAGTGTAGTAGTTATCGGCGGCGGTGATACCGGGTCTGACTGCATTGGGACATCGCTGCGCCAGGGCGCAAAAAAGGTGCTTCAGATAGAAATCATGCCTAAGCCGCCCAAGAAGCGGCCTGACACCACACCCTGGCCTGAATGGCCCAACGTTCTTAAGGAAACGAGCAGCCATAAAGAGGGCGGGACGCGCCGCTGGTGCGTCAATACCGTCGAGATCAAAGGTGACGGCGAACGCGTGACATCGCTCGTGGCCGAGGAAATCGAGTGGAAGCGCGGCAAGGACGGGCGGATGCAGGTTGTGCCTGTCAAGGGCTCGCGCTTCGAGGTCAAGGCGGACCTCGTACTTCTCGCGATGGGCTTTGTGGGGCCCAGGAGAATGGATTCTCTGTCAGAGATCGGGATTAAGTATGATGAGCGTGCACACATAGTAAAGAACGAGCTAGGCATGACGTCCATTGAAGGAGTCTTTGTGACCGGCGACATGTCGACGGGACAGTCGCTGGTGGTTCGAGCCATGGCGGACGGTCGCGAATGCGCTCGCAATATTCACGAGTATCTAGAACAAAAGAAAAGGTAGGGCACATGATTGTGGGTGATTCTCCCAGAGAGCATTGCGGGTTGTTCGGTGTTTTCGGCGTGGAGAATTGCGCGCCCACCATCTATCGGGGCCTATTCTCTCTGCAGCACCGCGGCCAGGAAGGCGCTGGCATCGTGGTTAGCGACAGGTCGAAGGTGCGGTCCTACAAGGGCATGGGTCTTGTCAGCGAAGTCTTCGGAAAAGGAGGCCTTGACGGCCTAACGGGGAGCCACGGCATAGGTCACGTTAGGTACTCGACTACTGGATCAACACGCATTCAGAACGTCCAGCCTCTTGTTGCTGAGTGCAGCGACGGGCTCTGGGTTGTCGCGCATAACGGAAACCTCGTAAATGCCGACGAGCTTCGATCAATGTATCAGGATGCCGGCGCGATCTTCCAGACCAGCACAGACAGCGAAGTGCTGATCCACATGCTTGCCGATCCAATGTACCGAAACAGGCCGCACCGCGTGGGACGTGCCCTTGCTGAACTGAAGGGCGCCTTCGCCTTCCTTGTAATGACGAAGTCTTGCGTCATGGCCGCGCGCGATCCTAACGGGTTCAGGCCGCTCTCGATCGGAAAACTTGGGACGGGGTGGGCTTTTGCAAGCGAATCCTGCGCGCTGCGGCAGACTGGAGCGGAGTACGTGCGCGACCTCGAGCCCGGTGAGATCGTTACCGTTGATGAATCGGGGATGAAGAGTGAGCGGTTTGCCGAGAGGGCGCCCAGGCTGGCGCAGTGTGTTTTCGAAATGGTCTACTTCGCCAGGCCCGACAGCCTGGTTTTCGGAGAGAATGTGCACTTAGTGAGGGTAAAGTACGGCGAGGCCCTGGCGAGGGAGTTTCCTGTGGACGCGGACATTGTCATTCCCGTACCGGACAGCGGCAACTCGGCGGCGCTTGGTTACTCGCGTGAGAGCGGAATCCCCCTGGATTACGGATTTATCCGTAACCACTACGTCGGAAGGACCTTCATAATGCCCGAGCAGGACGATCGCGCATCGGGGGTTGACATGAAGCTGTCCGTTCTGCCGGAAGTTGTAGACGGCAAGCGCGTTGTGATAGTTGATGACTCCATTGTAAGGGGCACAACCGCGCGCAAGCGCGTACGCAGCCTCCAGGATGCGGGGGCAAAGGAGGTCCATGTCAGGATTTCCTGTCCTCCGGTTTCGCACCCATGCTTTTTCGGCATTGATTTCCCGACCAGGGAGGAGCTGATCGCCGGGCACAGGAGTGTTGAAGAGACGCAGCGCTATCTGGGGGCGGACAGCCTGGGATACCTGAGCACAGAGTCACTTTTAGGACCGTTTGGCAACTCGGACGACTTCTGTGCGGCATGTTTCACGGGCGATTATAAGGTCGAAGTAGGGGAGCAGAGGTCAAAAAACATGCTTGAGAAACATTCTCAGCATCTCCAGCTTGACTTATAAATCGGTTATGATATTTCTGTTCACCGATCAGAGCGTTTTGCTTCATGAAAAGAGCTAACAGATATTGGAAAGGATCGCCGGGGGAGTGCTCGACTGCACAGAGTTCTCAGTAACAGGAAAGGCACTGCGTTTCTACGCCAGGCAGTGTTCAGGCGGTTTTGGCTCTACGCATCAAACACCATTTAAAGTCAGTCGAAATGTATCTCTTGGAGGTGGGCTCAAGTGAGCAAGCATATCTTTGTAACAGGCGGTGTTGTATCCTCGCTGGGCAAGGGGCTGACGGCCGCGTCAATAGCGCTGCTTCTCGAGCGCCGTGGCTACAGCGTACGCCTTCAGAAGCTCGACCCCTACATCAATGTCGACCCAGGCACGATGTCCCCCTACCAGCATGGTGAAGTTTATGTGACGGTGGACGGGGCAGAGACGGACCTTGACCTCGGTCACTACGAACGTTTCACAGGTATCGACTGCACGCAGGACAGCAACTACACCACCGGAAGAATTTATTCGTCTGTTATCGGAAGGGAACGCGAGGGCGGCTACCTGGGAAAGACGGTGCAGGTCATTCCCCACGTAACAGATGAGATCAAGTCGGCAATCAGCTCTCTGGACTCCGATGACGTTGATATCGTTATCACGGAAATCGGCGGGACCGTTGGTGACATAGAATCGCAGCCGTTCCTTGAGGCAATCCGCCAGTACAGCCACGATGTCGGCAAGGAGAATGTTCTCTATGTCCACATCACGCTGGTTCCCTACATCAAGGCGGCGGGCGAGCTGAAGACCAAACCTTCACAGCAGTCGGTTGGCATCCTGAGGACAATCGGCATTATCCCTGATGTGCTGGTTTGCCGGTGCGAGGTGTCGATGGAGGAGGAGCACAGAGAGAAGCTGGCGCTCTTCTGCAACGTTGATAACCGCAGGGTCATCGAAGAGAAGGATGTTGAAAATACGATTTACGAGGTACCTCTCGAGCTCGCAAGGCAGGAGCTTGATGTATACCTGCTTGAAGGGCTTGGACTGCCGGTCAACGGACTCGATATTGCAGACTGGCAGGCGATGGTTGACACATACATCAACCCGGAGCGCGGTGAAGTCGAGATTGCCGTTGTCGGGAAGTACATAAGCCTGCAGGACTCGTACAAGAGCATATACGAAGCGCTTACCCATGGGGGCATAGCGAATGACGTTAAGGTCACATTTCGTGCCGTCGAATCCGAGGAAGTAGAGGCGAGGGGTGCCGAGGAACTGCTGGCGGGAGTAAGCGGAATCCTCGTGCCCGGCGGCTTCGGTGATCGAGGGATTGAAGGCAAGATCCAGGCTGTGAAGTACGCGCGGGAGAAGAGCATCCCGTTCTTCGGTATCTGCCTCGGAATGCAGTGCGCGGTGATGGAGTTTGCCAGGAATGTTTGCGGATATGAGGGCGCAAACAGCACGGAGTTCGACCCGGAAACCAAGTATCCAGTCATCAACCTGATGGAAGAGCAGAAGTCGGTGACCGATATGGGCGGCACTATGCGTCTGGGGGCCTATCCGTGCGTGCTCATGGACGGCACTAAAGCAAGGACTGCTTACGGCGCCGATGAGATTGCCGAGCGTCACAGACACCGCTATGAGTTCAATAACGCGTTCAGGAAGGACTTGACCGATAAGGGGCTCGTTATCTCTGGGGTTTACAGGGAGAGGGACCTCGTTGAGTCTGTTGAGCTGGCTGACCATCCCTGGTTTGTTGCATGCCAGTTCCACCCGGAGTTCCAGTCGACTCCGCTCAAGGCCCACCCGCTTTTCCAGGGATTTGTTGGCGCATCAGTTGAAAGAAGGGACTCGGAGGGACAGTAGAGAAGAATGCCGAAAAGAACCGACATCAAGAAGATAATGCTTATCGGCTCTGGCCCAATTGTGATTGGCCAGGCGTGTGAATTTGACTATTCGGGTGTCCAGGCCTGTAAGTCCCTCAGGGAAGAGGGCTATGAGGTAGTGCTGGTCAACAGCAACCCGGCAACGATCATGACTGACCCGGAGTTTGCAGACAGGACATACATTGAGCCCCTGACTCCCGAGATCCTGACAGAAATCATTGCCAGGGAGCGCCCTGATGCCCTCCTGCCCACCCTGGGAGGCCAGACGGCCCTCAATCTGGGAATGTCTCTTTCTGAGCAGGGCGTCCTGAAGCGATACGGGGTGGAAATGGTCGGAGCGAAAGCGGACGTCATAGCCAAAGCAGAGGACAGGAACCTCTTCAAGAAGGCCATGTTGAAGATAGGCCTGGATCTGCCGAAGAGCGCCTCCTGCCATTCTATGGAGGAAGCAAAAGCGGCCGCAGCGGACATAGGCAGTTATCCTCTCATAATTCGCCCGGGGTTCACGCTGGGAGGCACCGGTGGCGGTGTGGCCTATGACGAAAAAGAGTTTGAGGAAATTGTTACGAGGGGACTCTTTTACAGCCCGATTAACGAGGTCCTAGTTGAAGAGTCCATATTGGGCTGGAAGGAATACGAGCTCGAGGTGATGAGGGACGGGAAGGACAATGTCGTCATCATCTGCTCTATCGAAAATCTGGATCCCATGGGAATTCATACGGGCGACAGCATTACGGTGGCCCCGGCACAAACCCTGACAGACCGCGAATACCAGCGAATGAGGGATGCGGCTATCGCAGTCATGCGCGAGATTGGCGTGGATACAGGCGGATCTAATGTGCAGTTCGCCCTCAATCCTGATGACGGCCGGATGGTTATTATCGAAATGAACCCGCGTGTCTCCCGGTCAAGCGCGCTCGCGTCCAAGGCGACAGGGTTCCCGATCGCCCGCATTGCGGCGAAGCTCGCAATAGGGTACACGCTTGACGAGATCCGTAACGATATCACGAGAGAAACGCCGGCGTGTTTTGAGCCTTCTATTGATTATGTTGTAACGAAGATTCCTCGTTTCGCCTTCGAGAAGTTTGCTCAAGCCGACAAGAAGCTTGGCACCCAGATGAAATCCGTAGGTGAAGCCATGAGCATCGGGCGTACTTTTAAACAGTCGTTCCAGAAAGCGCTTCGCTCCCTGGAGATCGGCCGATCCGGTTTTGGGGCGGACGGGAAAGACAAGTTCGAAAATACTTCCGATGCAGACCTAGAAGAGCTGGTCAGGGTCCCGACGGGAGACCGTATTTTCGCCATACATGAGGCGTTTCGCCGGGGATGGTCGGTAGAAAAGGTGTTCGAACTGAATACGATTGACCGTTGGTTCCTGCGTCATCTCGAAGAGCTTGTGGCTTTTGAGGATGAAATTCGTTCGGCTAAGGACGTATCCGGTCTGAAAGCAGACCTGTTACTCTTCCGCCAGATCAAGGAATTCGGATACTCAGACAGACAGATTGCATGGCTCCTGGGCGTTCAGGAGGCGGACATCCGAGAGGCCCGGGAAGAAGTCGGCCTCATCCCTGTCTATGGGCTCGTGGACACCTGTGCGGCTGAATTCGTTGCCTTTACTCCGTATTTCTATTCGACTTATGCCGAGTTTACCAACACGGGCATTACTGACCGTAAGAAGGTCATGATCATTGGAGGGGGGCCCAACAGGATCGGCCAGGGGATCGAGTTTGATTACTGTTGTGTACATGCATCTTTCGCCCTTCGCGACGCAGGGTTCGAAACGGTGATGGTTAACAGCAACCCCGAGACTGTCAGCACTGATTATGATACGAGCGACAGGCTCTACTTCGAGCCGCTGACGCTCGAAGACGTACTTAACATCTATCGCACGGAAAAATGCTGGGGGGCGATCGTCCAGTTCGGAGGCCAGACGCCGCTAAACCTGGCGGCGGACCTGGAAAAGAATGGCGTAAATATAATCGGTACATCGCCCGCGAGCATTGAGGCGGCAGAGGACCGTGAATATTTCCAGGAGCTGGTGACGAGACTGAAGATCAAACAGCCGCGCAACGGGCTCGCCCGAAGTGTCGAAGAGGCGGAAGCCATAGCGGAAGACATCGGGTTCCCTGTCCTGATGCGTCCGTCTTTTGTGCTCGGCGGCCGGGCCATGGTTATAGTTTACGACAACGAAATGCTGCGTAAGTACATGACGGAGGCCGTCGAGGTCTCGGAGGAGCGGCCTGTTCTCATCGACGCCTACCTCGAGCAGGCCGTTGAAGTCGATGTGGACTGCATTTCGGACGGTGACACTTCCGTGATAGGTGCCATCATGCAGCACGTGGAGCTCGCCGGTGTTCATTCCGGCGACAGCGCCTGCGTTATACCTACAGCGACACTCTCTGATCCGGTGCTGGAGACCATTCGAAAGCACACATTCGCGCTGGCCAAGGAGCTTCGTGTCTGCGGCCTCATGAACATTCAGTACGCGATTCAGGACGACGAGGTCTATGTCCTGGAAGTAAATCCCCGTGCGTCTCGAACAGTACCCTTTGTCAGCAAGGCGATAGGGGTTCCGCTCGCGAAGCTGGCGTCGCTTGTCATGGCCGGATTCAAGCTGAAGGACATGGGCTTTACGGATGAGATTATACCCAGGCATAAATCGGTCAAGGAAGCGGTCTTCCCGTTCTCGAGGTGCCCCGGAATAGACGTTATATTGAGCCCGGAGATGAAATCGACGGGGGAGGTAATGGGAATCGATTCCACGCAGGGAATGGCATTCCTCAAGAGCCAGATGGCAGCCGGCAACTCGCTGCCCTCCGGCGGAAACGTTTTCCTCAGTGTGCGCGATGCCGACAAGGAGGCCGTTGTCGAGCATGCCAAGAAGCTTGCCGAGTTTGGGTTCACGCTTTACGCGACCTTGGGCACAAGCACCGTTTTAAGAGAGAACGGCATACAGAGCAACGCCATGTTCAAGATATCGAAGGGCAGGCCAAGCGTTCTGGATATGATTGAGGAGAAGAATGTCGCCTGGATCATAAACACACCCTCCACTGGCGCTGCACCGATGCGCGACGAGGTGAAGATGCGCGCGAGGGCCGTCATCAGGAACATTCCGATTACGACAACAATGGACGGACTGGGCGCGGCCATAGATGGACTTGGCAGCCTGAGGGACAATGGCAAGGTTGCCGTGTGCAGCCTCCAGGAATTCCACAGGCATGCGCCAAAAATAGATGTAAGCAGGGCAAAGATATGAGCAGGGCGAAAGAATACAGTTGGAAGGAGCAGCGCGAGAAGAGGGCGTATCTCGCGCTCGAAGACGGCACGGTGATGCGGGGCTATTCTGTAGGGGCGGAGACGGACGCGGTTGGTGAAGTTGTATTTAACACCGGCATGAGCGGATATCAGGAGATATTGAGCGACCCGTCCTACAGCGGCCAGTTTGTCACGATGACCTACCCGGAAATAGGCAACACGGGCATCAACGCTGCTGACATGGAGTCTCGCCAGTTCTTTGCAAACGGATTTATCATACATAACGTGAACACCCCAAGTAACTGGCGCAGCGAGATAGCTCTCTCTGACTGCCTGAAAAAGAACGGCATTCCGGCCATAGCCGGGATTGACACGCGCCTTCTCACGGAAAAGCTGAGGGAGCAGGGCACTGTTAAAGGCTACTTGCATGTCGAGCCGGCCGCGGACTTACCGGAGGGTGAAGGGATCTCAAAAGCCGAAGCCTGGTGTGGCCTTGATGGGCAGGATTATGCGAGCAAGGTGACATGCGAGGCAGGTTACGACTGGGATCCTGACGGGTCGCTAACTGCCAGCTGGGGCGTCGCGGACGAGCTGCCAGAGGCAGACCTTACCGTAGTCGCATACGATTTCGGGGTCAAATGGAACATCCTCCGAAGCCTTCGCCTGACAGGGATGAATGTCAAGGTAGTCCCGGCCCAGACATCGGCAGATGATGTTCTGAAGATGAAGCCGGATGGAGTCTTCCTTTCCAACGGGCCGGCCGATCCGGCTGCAGTTGGTTATGCGGCAGAAGCCGCACGGAAACTGCTCGGCAAAGTCCCTATGATGGGTATATGTCTCGGCCATCAGCTCCTTGGAATCGCTTGCGGCGGCAATACATTTCGCCTGAAGTTTGGGCACCATGGCTGCAACCATCCCGTGAAGGATCTCATGACCAACGAGGTGGAGATAACCTCTCAGAACCATAACTTTGCAGTAGACGTGGATTCTTTGGACAAGTCAAAGGTTGAAGTGACGCACATTAACCTCAACGATATGACCGTCGAGGGACTGCGCCACAAGAAGGAGCCTATGTTTTGCGTGCAGTACCACCCGGAAGCCTGCCCGGGGCCGCATGACCCATATTACCTATTCGGACGATTCCGGGAACTCATCAAGAGCGCCTGATAGCGGCTCCTCCAGGAGCGGCGATGTGTCAAAAATGCAGGCATAGCCTGTATTGACGGGGGCCAGTCCCGCATCAGAGATAAAGCCGCCCAGAACATCGCGCTCATTTGCTCCGGGTTCGGGCGAAACGATAGCCCAGTTCAGGTCATACTCAGAAATAAGCTGGACTATCTGCTCGAATGCAGCCTCATGAGGGACCGGAAGAATTGCGGGCCTTGACTCGAAATAGCAGGTGAATACGGGACACATCTGCCCCGGAACCACGCCCTTCCAGTAATGAAATGATGAAAGCAGCACTCGGTCATCATTTGTTATCAGGCTGGAGGCCGCCCTCGCGGTGTGACGGGAGCGCGTGGCTCCGCGGTGCTGGTCGGGAGATACCTCCATGAGCATTGATTCATGAGAGTGAGAGAAAGCGGGCAGAGCTATCAGGGCGGCTGCTGCCAGGCCCGCAAGTCCAACTGTAATGCTCCTTTTCGTGTGAGCTGCAAGGACCCTGAGGGACGATTCCAGGCCTACCGCCTGGATGGAAGCAACACATGGAAGAAGGACTATAACGATCCAGGGTACTTTTCTTGGGATCACTGAGAGAAGGAGGAGAGGCAGCAATACGCCGGAGAGAGGCCATATCCATGTTCGCATTGAGCGGAGGTCCGGTAACGCAACGCACACCATGGCGCCACCTAACAGCAAAAGCATGCCAAGCGGGCCGAGTAGGGAATGAAGCAGATCAACGTAGAATAGGGCCCCTCCAGCCCAGGCGCTGCCCTCAGCCGTTGCAAAGGCAAAATGCTGACCGATGCTTGAGAATGATCCCGAACGCGAAGCAATAATATACCACCAGATTGCCGTGGCCGCTGGGATCAGCGTCATAATAAGTATCCTCAGGCCGCGATGAGGCCGGTTCTTTGCCGGCACTACGGCTGCGAGGAATACCGGAATATAGAGGAAGAGAAAAGTCTCTTTGGCCAGGAAGCCGAGTCCTGCCATCAGGGCAGCGACTGCATAACGCTTTGCTCCTATCGAGGAAAACGCCAGAAGGGCGAATGTGACGGCCAAGTGGTCGCGCTTGATCCAGAGGTCGAAGAATACGCTTCCAGGGGTGACCGCAATCAGAAAGACAGAAAAAGCGGCCGTCAGGCGCCCCAGAAACCGCCTGTTAACCAGATACAGAAGAAACAGGTTGGCAGATCCCAAAAGTATATTGAATATCTCGACCCGGGCAATAAACCCGCTTCGCAGCGGAGCGAGCAGCAGCATGAGGGTCGGGTAGAGCGGAGGGTGACGCCAAAACCAGTTGGAAAAATCGTCGCTGCCCAGGGATGCCATCGATCTGACAGTGCATATATTCATCGCCTCATCCCATGTCAGCAGATGGCCCATTTGAAGCGCACGAAGCAGCGGGTATAGCAGGAAAGCTGCTGCAATCAGGCAGGTCGCGAGATGGTCCAGGCATTTGCCCGTCCGCGGATTATGGTCCCCAGCATCCATGATCTATCTTGGTCACAATATATGCGGATTGTCAACTTGAGTGAAGACCAGTAACATACAGGCATGGATGCTTCCTCGATAAGGACTGTACGCGTTCTGGTGAACATGAAGTCAGGCCTGATGTGGTCCTTTGACTCATTGCGCGAGGCGGTTGCGAGGCACTGGGATATCGCCGGCCGCAAGCTTACTTATCAATTCTGCAAGAGCCCTTCGGACGGCACGTCGAAGGCGATGGAAGCCGTCGCGGACAACATTGACCTGGTGCTTGTTGCTGGCGGAGACGGCACCGTTAACTCGATCGGATGTTCGCTGATAGGCACGGACACCTGCATAGGGGTCATCCCGTCAGGAAGCGGCAACGGGTTCGCAAGGCATTTTGGAATACCGCTCGGCCCTGCAAAGGCCGCCGCTGCCCTTGCCGACGCCACGATAAAGAGCATTGATGTCGGCAAAGTAAACGGCAGGCCGTTTCTTGTTACGTGCAGCATGGCGTGGGACGCATCGATCGTCCGTTCTTTTGAGAAGTCACTGGTCAGGGGGGTACTCCCGTATATCTTCGCAGGAGTTAATGAGTTTTTCCAATACAGGCCTCAGCCAGTACGAGTGCGCATGGACGACCGGGAAGAAGTGGCATACAGCGACCCTATCGTTTTCACTGTTGCCAACCTAAGTCAGTATGGCGGCGGGGCGGTAATCGCGCCCAACGCGGAATCCGACGACGGATGCCTTGAGGCCATCATCGCTCTTAAGCGCGATGTTCCGCAGTTCCTCATAAACTTTCCTCGGCTGTTCGATGGGTCAGTTGATAAGATCAAGGAGCTGATAACCTCTAAGTTCCGGAAGCTGGTCGTTCTGCGTGACAACGAAGCGGACATACAGGTTGATGGCGAACTCGTGTCGGCCGGTAGGGAAATATCCATCGAGGTGGTTCCGTCAGCGCTTAACGTTCTGGTCCCTGAGTCAGGTCGTCATAAGTAGCGCTTGCTAGTACTGCCTCTCATACTCGCCTTTGCCCAGCTTCTTGAACTTGTGGAACCCTGAGCTCTTGGCTCTGTCATCAAAGCTGGCCTGTGATGCTCCGACAGATGGTGCCGATATTATCCGAGCGACGGGAGCGGAGCATTCCGGACACTTGTCCAAGTGCGGGTCAGCAATCCTCTGAATCACGTCGAACCCGTTCTTGCAATGTTCGCACGACTTCTTTTTTGACTTAGCCTGGTATTCGTAAATAGGCATCCTTCACCTCACACTTAGAGACTAGATGTGAGTGCCCCATCCTGTCCAGTAGGAAAAGGACCCTGAGCGCGGAATGGGGGGTGCCAGAAAAGTCAAGCGTGCATTGGTCGAAATGTAAAAAAATAACTTTCGCTATAGGAATATTCTTATTGATTAGCAGGCATCGTGAGCATATATTTTCGCTCAGTGACTTAGAGTTACAAACAGAACTGAAAGGAGTTCACACAATGGCGAAGGCTAAAACAAAGAGTCAGATTATCGCAGGCGTAGCAGAAGCAGCGGACATCTCAAAGAAGCAGGCTAAGGCCGCTATCGAAGCACTCGTAGACATGGCTTACAAAGGCGCTAAAGACGGATTTACGGTTCCTGGTCTTGGCAAGCTCGTCAAGGTGAAGAGGAAAGCTCGCATGGGTCGCAACCCTGCAACAGGCGAAGCCATCAAAATCAAAGCGAAGACAGTTCTGAAGTTCAGGATTGCTAAGGCAGCTAAAGACGCAGTTCTTGGCTAAGCCGGCTTGAGATTTTAAGAAGACGGTCGTGGTGCTGTACCACGGCCGTTTTTTTTGTGCCGCTTAAGCATGCTGGCCCAGGGCGCGGAACTCTACTGGTAGAGCCACACGGCCAGTATGATAAGAAAGGCGGCTGTAAGCCGCTTAATCACCACGTGCCCGGGAGAGGACGGCTCTATCTTTGGAAAGCCCATTCTTGCGGCCGGGATCGCCAGAAGGATCGAAATAACGCCTCGTGACGACTGGAGTATGCTGCCCAGAACGGGGCCCACCGCGCCGAAGCACGTAAAGAGAGCAAACATTCCGGTCAGCCATGAGAGCGCGAACGGGACCGAGAAAGACAGCCCGCGCGTGAGGAGCGGAAGCTGGCGAGTGAGCGCCAGGACCACCAGGGCCGCAATGCCGCATAGGAGATAGGAAATACCTGTTGAGTAGAACGATGCCCGCATGAGGGTCAGAGGAGCAACTGAATCAATGAGGCGCCGTATAAATATGTCCGAGACCGCGTAGGAGAGGCAGGCTCCGCCAAGTGCCAGAAGCGCGGCTGTCGGGAGCCGCCCGCCCGAAATGCTCAGCACGAGCACGGCAGATACTGCTGTGGCTACGCCCGTCCACTGCTGCCATCCCATCTGGGCGTCAAAGAAGATGTATGTGATCAGCGCAGTCACGACCGTCTTGAACCCCAGCATCGGCGATATTCGCGACGCCTGCGCATGCCGCATTGCGATGAATAGGCATGACTGCCCAACCACGTAAGCGCCAGTCGAAACCAGGAGCGGCACCAGATAGGAGGAAAGCCCTGGGACATCGCCCCCCCAGGTCATGACTATTGCCGGTATGGAAAGCACTGCCATATAGACTTGCGATACAAGAACGAGCTGCAGAGGACTGCCCATCTTGCGCATGACATACCCCCTGGAAAAGAGATACGACAGGGACTGAAAAAGCGCCGCTGTCAGACCAGCTATTATACCCACCAAAGTCATAAGTGTGACATAATTGCATATCGACGTTCTGAACGCCACTGATAATACCAGCGTGAAAGAGTGCAAATATCTCTTGCAGAACGAGGCATAATAAATGTAAAGTGCGTCATATTGACACACTCCAAGGAGGTCTGCGTGCCGATTACTCAGGGTTTCATAGACAGACTAATTGAGCGAATAGACAAGCTTGATCCCGAGAGCCTGCAGAAGCATTTTCTGCGCCTTGTGCAGGAGAGGGGGCTCCTTGAAACAATCTTTCAGTCAATCCAGGAAGGGGTGATCGTCCTGGACGGCGGCGGACAAGTCACATACGCGAACAGGGCTGTGGAGTCACTGCTGGGGCTAAGTGTAGCTGACGCCGAGCGGGCGAAGCTCCAGCGCTTTATGCGCGAGGTCAACGTGGACAGCCTTTTCGAAGAACCGGGCGGTGTCTCGTCAGCTCTCGTTACGCGGGAGATCGAGGTCTTCTACCCTGAGCACAGGTATATAAGCTTCTATGTTGTCCCGCTCGCTTCCGTTGACGAGGAGGGAACGGGGGCGGTTCTAATACTCAGAGATGTTACCCGTGACAGGGAGCAGGAGGCATCCAACATTGAGTCAGAGAAAGTGAACGCGGTGAAACTGCTTGCTGCCGGAGTGGCCCACGAAATAGGCAACCCGCTTAATGCACTTAACATTCACCTGCAGCTCCTTGACCGAGAGATCAAGCGTATCGGAGACGGCGAAGAGGGGCACGGCGACAGGGAAAGACTCAAAGAGATGGTTTCTGTATGCAGAACGGAGGTATCACGCCTTGACATCATTATTACGCAGTTTCTGAAGGCGGTACGCCCCGCTAAACCAGACCTGGCATTGGCAGGTGTTGATGACGTCCTCAAGGAAGTTCTCACGCTCATGAAGCATGACGTGGAGAGCCGCAGAATCGGCGTCGCAATTCATTGTCCCGAAAAGATTCCTCAAATCAGGCTGGACAGGGACCAGATCAAGCAGGCGTTCTTCAACGTCATCAAAAACGCCATGCAGGCCATGAAAGACGGCGGAAACCTGGATATCGGCATCTCAGCTGACCGGCAGTTCCTGCGTGTGGCCTTTAAGGACGATGGCGCGGGCATCAAGCCGGAGGATTTTGCGCACATCTTCGAGGCGTATTATACGACCAGGGACAAAGGCTCGGGGCTTGGACTTATGATTGTGCAGCGCATAGTACAGGACCACGGCGGGCAGATCAGCATAAAGACGGAGCCTGGCGAAGGTACAGAATTTGTTATCTTGCTGCCGTTGGTTGAAAGGCAGGTGCGCCTCCTTTCAGACCCGGGCAGCCGGGGCTATACATCCAAGGAAGAGGGTTAGAAGTCATGGGCAAGGATATGTTTACGGTTCTGGTCGTTGATGATGATAAAAACACGAGGGACGGCCTTCAGCAGGCCCTGCGATTTGACTGGAACGTGTTGATCGCTGAGAGTGCGGAGGCCGCCCTGGCAATTCTGGACACCGAGCAGGTTGACATAATGCTGAGCGATGTACGGATGCCAGGGATGGATGGAATCACGCTCATGCAGAGGTCTCTGGCAAGAATGCCCGGGCTGATCGTCATGCTTCTGACCGCGTACGGCAACGTGGAAACCGCTGTGGAGGCGATGAAGAAGGGTGCCTATGACTTCCTCATGAAGCCTGTAAACCTGGATCACCTTGACATGCTTCTCAAGCGCTCCGTACGGGCCCGGAAAGTGGAGACTGAGAACGCGCAGCTGAAGGAGCGTCTCGACAAGAAATTCGGACTGGAAAACATAGTCGGCAGCTCAAGGGTCATGGAGGAAGTGTTTGAGATGGTGCGGCAAGTCGCACCAACGCAGTCCTCGGTTCTGATTCAGGGCGAGAGCGGCACGGGAAAGGAGCTGGTCGCCAACGCCATCCATCGCCACAGCACAAGGGCGCGAGGTCCATTTGTAGCCGTTCACTGTGCAGCTCTTGCTGAGAGCCTTCTCGAAAGCGAACTCTTTGGACATGAAAAGGGCTCATTCACAGGAGCAACAACGCGAAGGCGGGGCCGGTTTGAAACCGCGGATGGGGGGACCCTGTTCCTCGATGAAATTTCCGAAATCGAACCGGAGGTGCAGGTCAAACTCCTCCGGGTCCTCGAGGAGCACAAGTTCGAGCGAGTCGGGGGCTCTGAGCTGATCGATGTTGATATTCGCCTTGTAGCGGCCACCAACAAAGACCTTAAGCAGCTGGTCAGGGAGGGGAGGTTTCGAGAGGACCTCTTTTTCAGGCTGGATGTCGTAAACATCGACCTTCCGCCGCTGAGGAGAAGACAGGACGACATTCCTCTGCTCTGTGAGCACTTCATCAACGAAATAAATGAGCGCAACAATACTGATATACAAGGCATTACCGCTGACGCCATCAACCTGCTCTCTGCCTATTCCTGGCCTGGCAACGTTCGCGAGCTGCGCAATACTATTGAGAAGATGGGTGTCCTCGCCCGAAACCGCAAACTTACGGCCCGCGACGTGCCAACGAGCATTCGCAGCGAAATAGACTCGGCATCATTTAGCGGGAGGGATGCTCCTTCCGCTGCAGGCTCGCTGCAGGATGCCGAAAAGGAAATGATTCTTTCGGCACTAGAACGTAATGGGAACAACATTACGAAGGCGGCCAAGGAACTGGGCGTGAGCAGGCGAACCCTGCACAGGAAGCTCAACAAATACCGTGCCTGAAGGCTTATTACTTCAGAAGGTAATCCAAGTCTGGATCACGCCTTCCGCCGAGCTGCAGCGATTTGCGGTAATTGTCCCGTGCTGCCTCGGCATCAAGAGGCTTTGAGGCAAGGATTATCTGGGTCATGTTGTAGTAGACCTCCGGACGCGTCGATCCGAGGTCTATTGCTTTGGCAAGGGCCGCCTTCGCGGCCTCTACGTCGCCCAGCCCGATCTTCGCTGTTGAAAGGACCGCATAAGCCCTGGCAAGGTCCGGCTTCTCCTGCACGAGTGTTGTCATCAGGTTATCGGCATCGTCAAATCGGCCGAGCATGCATTGCACGATGGCCATAAGAACGCGGATTTCAGCATCGTCGGGATTCTGTTTCAGGAGAGCGATGAGTGACGTCCGGGCTTCTGTTAATTCACGATTTGCTATTTGTGCCCGGATCGCGCGAAGACGAACACTCATCGCCCGCGCTGTGGCCCCGGCGGTCTGCACGTGAGAGGGGGTCATGGCGTCACGCTCTTCAGGCGTTGATGGTGGCCGGCTTCCGTTAATGCCAAACTCCTTCATGAGGGTCTCTATCTGGTTGTCGCAGTATGCAATTCGGAATTTAACGACCTCGGGATCAATCTCGGGATGCTGCTCCGAGGCGGTTATGAAGCCCGACAGGGCCTTGCGGTATGCCTCAAGAGCCTTTTCCCTGTCGCCGCCATCACGGTGAAGATCGCCCTGGACCATCGAGGAGTAGGACCCCTCCAGCAGTCCGGACGCGGTGTCGACACCAGATCCATCCTGAGCCCTGCACACGCTGCCTGCGAAAATGGCGAGGGTAATAATACCCATTATGCTTATGCGTGAAATCATGGCGGCAAACGATAAACATACGGGATGCTGATAGCAAGGCAATACTTGGTATAGGGCCGCCGGGCGGCTTCGACAAAGAGTCTCTTCTCGCTTGGAATATCCGTGTTGCTTTCATACAATCCGGACGGGTTCAGGGATCGATGTCGGTCCCGCTGTTAAGTATACCTATGAAGTCACTTTTCACAGAAAGACAGGTTTGCGGCGCCGATCTTGGCGCCGAGAAGCCAGTCTATGTTCTGGGATACAGGGACGGCTCTAATATCCTTTTTCAAAATGCGCCGGAGATGCCGGGCAGCTGCGATATTGCGTGCGCACTGCCGGGCCGCACCTCAATTGTCCGACGGTTGAAAAGTCCCTTTTCATCGCTCAAGAAGACCCGCCGCATCCTGCCCTCCCTGCTTGATGTTCAGATGCCCTTTTCCATAGAAGACTGTGCTACTGCTTTTACGCAGCTTGCTCCCGGGGAGGAAGGGAAGATTGAGGCCGTTGCAGCTGCCGCTCGAAAGACGGATATCCAGGCGTACCTCGACAGCATTGCAGAGCGGGGAATAGATCCTGTTTACCTGGACGCTGAAGGACTGGCCATGTGGCACGGGAGCATCCACGAGGTGCCGCCTGAGCGCAATGAGTGCAGGGCCGTCGTGAAACTTGAGAAGGAGGGCGCGGCGCTGTGCTTCGGGATCGGGTCAAGAATCCTCGGGAGTCACGCCGTAAGTGCGCTTGAGGCAGGAACCGTCAGGCGCCTATTGTCCGCTTCGTTCGACCCTCCGGCAAGGGTCAATTTCTTTTTGACAGGCAGCCGCGCGGAGCTGCCTTCATCTAAAGATGCCATTGAAGCGATCGGCACTGAATGGGTGCGGGCAATCAGGACTCACGATAAGCCGGGCGAGTTTCTTGCGCGAGCCCTGGCACGACGGGCGATTCTCGGCGGCAGTCACGGCGTGAACCTGCGGCGGGATGAAATGGCGCACGCTGGAGGCACAGCAGCGGAGCGATCGCGCTCACTGGCCCTTTCGGGAGTTCTGGCAGCTTGCGGCCTTTTTCTCGCCGGTGCAGCCCTGACTTTGAATGCCGTGGCCGGCGCCAGGCTCAGGGGGATTGAGGATGAGTTTACGTCCGGTGCTTCCCAAGTGAGCCAGGGGCGCTTGGGGGGCGCCTCAGGGATCCACGCGCTTCAGGTCGCAGAGAAGGCTGTCGAAAAGAGGCTTGCGGCGGCAGAGCCATTGCTCGCCCCTTTTCAGCCGTCGCTTCTTGTCCGGGTCAGAGAAATAGCGGCTAAGAGCGGGGAATACGGGCTCGTCCTTGAGGAAGCGCGGATCAATGCTTCGCAGGCTGAACTCAAAGGCCGTGCTGCCTCGTGGTCGTTACCAGAGAAGCTTACGAGCTTTCTCCGGCAGCAGGGACTGGTTGTCGATTTGAAGAGAGAGGAGTCTCTTGTGGACGAATCCGTCAGGTTTGTAATAACGGCGGAGGGCAGGATCTAGCATGCGGGCAGTTACATCCAGATGGACCTCGGCCATTGCTGTTCTGGTTTTCTCAGGTGGGATTTGCGCAGCGGCCTGGGGCTCTGCACTTCTAAATCGCCGCATGACAGATATTGAGCGCGCCCAGGCGCTTCTCAACCACCTGAAAGCCCTTGAGGCTAGACTCGATTCTATAGAAGAAGCGAAGGAGCATCTGGACACGCTGGAAACCAGCAGCCCGGTCGACCTGGACTTAATTATCAAGGATGCCGGCTTAACTGAAACTGTTGCGGACTCTGAAAGCGGCGTAAGCAGCCTCGATGATGGATGGTCCGTCATCACTAGACAGATCGTCTTGAGCGATGTGATCTTAACGGAGCTGGACGATTTCGCGGTAATGTGCCATCAGGCCCGACCGCCGTGGGTTCTCACGGAAGTCTCCCTGAAATCATCGCCATTTGAGTCCGGCAGGGCGAAGGCAACGGTCACGCTTGAGGCACTGCGGCGTAAATCGCAGTAGTCTGCCGCTTATCCGCTTGCCATGCTGTGCTCCCTGATCTACGATCCGTTTTTTAAAGGAACACAAGTACAAGGCAGGAGCAAAATGGCTGGTATATTCAAGGCTTATGACATCAGGGGCGTCTACGGTGACACCTTAACTGAGGAACTTGCAGAGAAGATCGGCAAAGCATTCGTTACTTTCCTCAAAAGTAACAGGGTGGTTATCGGCCACGACATGCGCCCCCATTCGAAACCTCTCTTTGAAGCGCTTACGCGCGGCATTACTGAGTCAGGAGCAAGCGTCATTGATTGCGGTATGTGTTCTACGCCAATGCTTTACTACGCGGTAGGCGTGAGCGGGGCCGAGGCCGGGATCATGATCACCGCCTCACACAATCCCGGCGAATGGAACGGGTTCAAATTGACGCGCGAGCAAGCCGTCCCCATCAGCGGCGCAACAGGCATTGAAGACATTGAGAGGATAGTTGAGACCGAGGCATTCGAGAGTGTCTCGGACCAGAAGGGCTCTCTCTCTGAGATGGATGTTCTGGCGGACTATTGCAACCACGTCAAGGCCGTCGCGGACATAGGCCGACCGGTAAGGATCGCCGCCGACATGGCCAACGCCATGGGCACTTATGAAGCGCGCGCGCTTGCGGGAAGCATTGAAATCGACTCCCTGTACGAGGAGCTGGACGGCACCTTCCCTAATCATGAAGCGAACCCGCTCAAGGAAGAAACCATGGAGGCCCTCCAGAAGATGGTCAGGGAGGGATCATATGATTTCGGCGTCTCGTTTGACGGCGATGCCGACAGGGCAGGATTCACCGATGAGAACGGCGATATAGTTCCGATGGATATTATAACTGCCCTTATCGCCGAGGACATCCTTGCCAAAGACAAGGGCGTTATCTTCTATGACCTGCGCAGCAGCTGGGCGGTCAAGGAAGTTATCGAGGAGTGTGGAGGAACACCGATGATGAGCAGGGTAGGGCACGCTTTCATCAAGCAGCAAATGCGTGATAACAACGCCATATTTGCAGGGGAGCTGTCCGGCCATTATTATTTCCGTGAGAACTTCTTTACTGAAAGCTCTGCCATGGCGGTGTTACGTGTCGCCAACATAGTGAGCAACAGTGACAAGCCTCTCTCGGAGCTGGTGAAACCCATCAAGAAATACTTCGCAAGCGGGGAAATCAACTCACGGGTACAGGATCCAGGCAAAGTCCTTTCGGCACTGAAGGAAAAGTATTCCGACGGTCAGCTAATTGAGCTCGATGGAGTAAGCGTTGAGTACGCTGACTGGTGGTTTAATGTGCGCTGCTCGAACACTGAGCCCCTTGTGCGCCTCAACCTCGAAGCCAGGGACCGATCGGTGATGGAAGAGAAGAGGGATGAGGTTCTCTCGCTGATCCGCTCCTGAAAAGGCAGGCTGGTTAGCAGTGTATGCCCAGGGGCGTATGCGCACCGCATTTAAATGGCCGCCTCAAGGCCTCATGCACGAAGCCGCATGCGTTTCTAAAGGCGCCGGGGACGGACATTCCTTTCCCCAGCGACGCTGCGACCGCTGCCGCAAGAGTACACCCGGTTCCGTGTGTTTCCTTCGATGAGACACGTTCTGCCCGGACCTTGTAAATCTTACCGCTTGCGCACAGCACGTCCTGCATCATCGCGCCGGGAAGATGTCCGCCTTTCAGAATACAGGCGACACCGAATCCCTTCGCGATCGCGCGAGCCGCATCGACCTGATCATGCCCATCCCTGATTTCCGAACACAGAATCATCTCCGCCTCAGGAACATTTGGCGTAACCACGCTGGCTAGCGGGAGCAGTTCCTCGAGTAGAGCTTTCTCCCCGCCTGGCCGCAGGAGCGGCGCTCCGGACGTTGCCCTCGCCACAGGGTCGACCACAAGTGCCGGTATGTTCAGACGCCTAAGCTCCTTCACGACCTCCCTGATGAGCTGTGATGAATAGAGCATTCCCGTCTTAGCAGATGCCACAGGAAAGGAGGAGCACACGGCCCTTATTTGCTCTGCTACAAAGCCACGCGGGGTGGGGGTGATACCCAAGACGCCGTCAGGGTTCTGGGCAGTTAAACAGGTGATGGCGCTGGTGCCAAATACGCCCATGGCCGCAAAAGTCTTGAGGTCAGCCTGTATGCCCGCGCCGCCGCCGCTGTCCGATCCCGCAATCGTGAGACACACGGGAGCCTTCTTCGGGCGCGCTCTCACACGATGTTCTTTCTTACCTGCTTCGCACGCGCGAGGGACCGCGCCTCGACGCTCTGTATCTCCGCGAAACCCTGCGAGCTGACCGGGTTGAGTCCCGCTGACTCTTCCATGGATGAATCTTCCTCGTTGTAGAGGGAAGACCTGCAGTCCGTAAGGCTCACGAAATACATGTTGCCTTTAAACAGCTCCAGTGTGACTGTGCCGCTGGCGGCTCCTGCCAGCTGTTTAATGCCGGCCATCGCCGCAGCAGTTGCCGGATCGAAAAGTCTACCGTCGTAGACCTGCCGCGCAACCAGCCCTGACAGTTCGTGGAACAGTTTGTATGAGCGCTTATCTAACACGGCATAGTAAACCTGCATAAGGGCCGATCCCAGAAGCTCCATGCCGGGGGCCTCGTATACTCCACGGCTCTTTGTTCCTATGATTCTGTTCTCGAGCGCGTTCTTGATGCCGATACCGTGCTTTCCGCCGATCTTGTTTACCGTCTCCATAAGCTTGAGAGGCGACATCTTGCGCCCGTTGATAGCGGTAGCTATGCCCTTCGTGAAAGTGACCTTAACTTTCTGGGACTTGGCGGGTGCCTGGTTGGGCCACACGCCCATCAAGGGCTTAACTATCGTCATCGGGGTAGTAACGCTTTCGAGGTCCTCAGCTTCGTGTGAAAGTCCGGCCAGATTGGCATCTGTTGAATAAGGCTTCCGCTTGCCAACCGTGGCGGCGATTCCCCGCTTCTTTAGATATGCAACCATCTGCCTGCGTCCCGGGAATTCCTTCAAGAGGTCGGCGTCTCGCCATGGCGCATACACGGTCATGCGGGGTTCAAGGACATTCGTATACCGCTCAAAACGCATCTGGTCGTTTCCCCGGCCCGTTGCCCCGTGTGCCAGGACATTGCAGCCCCTTTTTTTCATTTCCGGAATAAGTCCTCGAACCGTCACGGCCCGGGCGAGACCGGTGGTGTTCCAGTAGCCGCCGTCATACTTCGCCTGCGCACGCACGGCCTCCAGGCAGGCCTTCGCCATGGCATCCTTAAGATCGACAACATAGGTCCTGGCTCCACTCGGGGCCATCTTCTTCACCACGTCGCGTATATCCTTCTCGTCAGGCTGCCCCAGGTCGGCTGTAAAGCAGACAACATCCAGCCCTTCTTCGACGAACTTCCTGGTAATGGTCTTGCTGTCCAGGCCTCCTGACACGCAAACGCCAAGCTTCTTCCCCTTCAGGTCCTTAAGCTTCATCGTCAGCCTCCTTTTCCTCCTCTGCCGGAGCTTCGGCGTCAGGCGCATCTCCTGCCGCTTCAGCAGGGACGGCATCTTCGTCCATTCCGTGCATTTCGCAAAGAGCGTCGTGAATTATGTCCAGCGCTTCCTCGATCTCGCTGTCTTTTACGTTCAGCGGAGGCAGAAGACGGACCACTTTTTCTCCCGCCGGAAGGACTAGGAGTCCCATGTCAGCAAGCGTCGCGCACAGCGGCTTGGCTTCGACATCCAGCACCATTCCCAGCATTAGGCCAAGCCCGCGCACTTCCTTTACATGCTCGAACTTCTCCACGTAATCACGCAGCGCTTCCATCAAAAGCTCACCAGCGCGGTCCGCTTTTACGAGCAGGTCCTCCTCTGCGATCACTTCGAGTGTTGCAACGGCCGCGCTGCAGGCGAGCGGGGTCCCGCCAAATGTGCTTGCATGATGGCCGGGTTTGAATACATCGCTGTATTCGGGCTTGGCGCAGATAGCTCCGATCGGGTAACCGCTCCCGAGGCTCTTGGCAGTTGAGAACGCATCAGGTTCCACTCCGAACTCCTGGAACCCGAACCAATGCCCTGTGCGTCCCAAACCGCACTGCACTTCATCGCACAGCATCATTAGGCCGTGCTCATCACAGAGGGCGCGCACGCCCTGCATGAACTCCTCAGTCGCTGGAATGATCCCGCCCTCACCCTGTACTGCTTCAAGAAGTACGCCCGCGGTCTTCTCTGAAATGAGCTCCCTGACCGATTCAACGTTGTTGAACTCGGCATGCAGGAACCCTTCCGGCATCGGCTCAAATCCTTTCTTTATCTTGTCCTGCCCCGTGGCTGCCGCCGTAGCCAGTGTGCGGCCATGAAATGAGTTCTTCATGGTGATGATTTCATAGCGGCCGTTCTCGCTGCCATTGAGGCGCGCCAGCTTGATAAGTGCCTCATTGGCCTCGGCACCCGAGTTGCAGAAAAAGCACTTACCTTTAAGCGACACTTCAGAAAGCTCGCGCGCAAGTACGCCCTGTACCTCATTGAAGTAAAGGTTCGACACATGGAAAAGCTTTTCCGACTGCGCCTGAACGGCAGCGAGGACCTTGGGATGACTATGGCCGATATTCAGGACCGAAATGCCCGAGATAAAGTCAAGATAGACCATCCCTTTATCGTCCCAGACGCGTGTCCCTTTCCCTTTTACGAGGGTCCGCGCCTGGCCGTAGGTATTCATAACGTAGCGATCATAAAGTTCTGCAGTATTCATTTCTATTCATCCCTGATTATTTCGGTTCCAACACCCCTGTCCGTGAAAATCTCAAGCAGCAGCGAATGCGGCATGCGGCCGTCTATCATGTGGATCTTGCGCACGCCGGCCTTGAGCGCCTCGACTCCTCCGCTGATTTTAGGGAGCATGCCGCCATCTATAACGCCCTCGTCGATGAGCTCCTGTACGTTCCCCGCCTTCAAAGTTGTAATGAGAGAATCGGGATCTCCCGGGTCACGCAGAAGCCCGGGAACATCCGACACGAAAGCCAGCTTGCGCGCGCGCAAAGCCCGGGCGACGGCGGCGGCGGCCGTGTCCGCGTTGATATTATGGATCTTCCCGTCGTCGCCTTTGCCGAGAGGAGTTACAACGGGTATGACATTCCTGTCGAGGAGCTCCTGCAGCACCTCGACGCGCACTTCGTTAGGCTCTCCAACGAAGCCCCAGTCAATTTCGTCGCCCGTCTCCCGGTGGACCCCCGTTTTCTTGTGAACACTGAAAATATCTTCGCCGTGGATCCCTTCGGCACGCGCACCCATGGCCCGCAATTTCGACACGATGCCGGGATTGACTTCGGCGTGCATCACTCTTTGCACAACGTCTATTGTCTTTGCGCACGTGACCCTCAGCCCGTCTATAAACTGGGCGGCGATCCCTTCTTTTTCCATACCGCGCGATATGGCCTTTCCGCCACCGTGCACGATGACCGGGAGCATGCCGACGCATTCCATGAAGGTGATGTCTGAAAGGACGCCCTGCACATGTTCGGGGTCTTCCATAGCGGCACCGCCGAACTTGATGACTATTATGTCACCGCGGAAGCGCTGGATGTAGGGGAGCGCCTCAATAAGAACAGATGCTTTTTTGATTACTTCGTCCATAGACCTCTCACGTCATGTATTCAGAATTGATGCGTACGTAATCAAAACTGCAATCGCAAGTAAACACGAAATGGGAGCCTTTGCCCGCCTTAAGATTCACGTCTATTGCGATTTCTTTCTTCCGGTAAATTTTCTCGAGGGTTTTCAGGGAGACGCCCCTGGACCGCTGCCCGTTCCGTACCGCTGCCACACCGTTGAAGGTTATGTCCGTTTTACGTGAGTCAAAAAACGCGCCTGAGTATCCTGCCGCGTCAATAATCCGGCCCCAGTTCGGATCGCCTCCGAACCACGACGTTTTTACAAGAAGGGAGTTGGCTATGGCCCGGGCAGCCGCTCTGGCTTCATCATTGCTTCGCGCATTATGAACTGAGACCTTCACGAACTTTGTCGCGCCTTCCCCGTCTTTGATCAGCATGACCGCCAGCTCATGGCAGACCTTTTGGACCGCCTCGCTGAACTTCTTCCAGTCGCTATGCCTACTGGTCAGGAGCGGCGTGCCGGCTGCGCCGTTAGCCATCAGGATAACGGTATCGTTACAGCTCTGGTCACCGTCGACGCTTACACGGTTAAAAGACTGCTCGGCGGCTTGTTTCAAACACATGCTAAGTGCCGAGGCGGAAACATTTGCGTCGGTTGTAATAAAAGCCAGCATCGTCGCCATGTTGGGCTCAATCATTCCCGATCCCTTCGCCATACCGCCGATCCGCACCTTCCTTCCGCCGAGATTGAGCTCAAGCGCGTATTCCTTGTGATATGTGTCAGTGGTCATTATCGCTTTCGCTGCCGCACGCCCGCCGCCCGCTTCGAGTGTTTTCGCGGCCGCCGCGACACCTGCCCGGATTTTCGCCATGGGGAGCCTGATTCCGATGGTGCCCGTCGAGCAGACAAGTACGTCCTCATGCGGGATACCCATGGCTCGGCCGGCCAGCTTGGTCATCGTGATGGCGTCCTTTGCGCCCTGTGGACCGACGCAGGCATTGGCACATCCGCTGTTCACGACAACAGCCTGACATTTATTGTCAGCAAGATGCTTCCGACATACGGCTATGTGTTCGCCCTTAACCACATTCTGCGTATAGATCGCGGTGGTACGTGCGGGCATTTCCGAAAATATCAGGGCCAAATCCGGACGCGAGTGCTTGATCCCGGCCCTGACCCCGGACGCCTTGAAGCCCATCGGGGCCGTTACTCCGCCGGACATCTTCCTGTATAAACGATTTGCTGCCATCTCGTTAGCCTCTAAAGTGTTAGCAAGAACGATCTATTCAACCAAAGGCAGTGGTAAAGTCTATATTAAAAAGGGGATATTGACAGAGGATCGAAAGCCTATTAACCTTCGCGCCTTTAAGCGAATTGAGAGAGGGTCTTATATATGTACAGTGCATCCGATTTGAGAAAAGGGCTCAAGATCCAGATTGATGGCCAGCCCTGGGTAATTACAGAATTCAATTTCATGAAGCCCGGCAAAGGCCAGGCGGTTTATAACTGTAAACTGAAGAACATGATAACCGGCACCACTATGTCCAAGAGCTACCGCTCGAATGACAAGATGGAGCGCTGTTCCCTTGAAGAGAAGCCGATGGTTTACTCTTACGCAGACGGCGATAACTATGTTTTCATGGATGACGATTACGAGCAGGTAACCCTGACTCCGGAGGTCCTCGGCGAAAAGCGGTTTTACCTCAAGGAGGACATCAAGGTGGACGTTCTCTTTCACGACGGCACGCCTATTGACATCACATTTCCAAACTTCATTGAGCGGGAGTGCATCAAAACTGAACCCGGTGCTCGCGGCAACACAGCAACCAACGTCCTGAAGCCTGCCACCGTGGAGGGCGGGTTTGAGGTCCAGGTGCCCATTTTCGTCAATGAGGGCGATATCCTCCGGATCGACACCCGCACCGGTGAGTACGTCGATCGTGCCGGCAAGAGCTAATAGAGACCTGCAGGCTTGGACCTGAAAACTCAAAAGCCTATCCAGGAAGTCCGCCTCGAGCTCGAAGCCGCCGTCAGGCAGTTCTTTTCCTCGCGCTGTTACGAAGAAGTTGAGACCCCTGTGCGCATCCCGGTACCGGCGCAGGAACTGCACATCGACGCTGTTTGCGACGGCGACATGTATCTGCGCACCTCCCCTGAATTTCACATGAAAAGAATGCTGGTCGATGGTGCCAAAAGGATATTCCAGATTGGCCCGTGCTACAGGGACGGAGAAAGGGGGCGCCTTCACAATCCGGAATTCACGATGCTTGAGTGGTACCATGTTGGGCTGGATTACATACAGATCGCCGCTGAAACCATGGAGCTGGTAAAGTACGCGGCAAAGAAAGTGCTCGGCTCGGAGCAAATGTTATGGGACGGGCGCTGTATTGACATCTCGGGCGATTGGCAGATCAGTGATATTCGTGACCTGTTCCGGAAGCACGCGGGGTGGGACCCCGTGCTCGAATTTGACGCCGACCGTTTTGACATCGATCTGGTTGACAAAGTCGAGCCTAACCTGGCGCCGGGGAGCGCCCTGTTTCTTAAGGATTTCCCCACTGGCGCCTCGGCTTTTGCCCGAATAAGGGATGATGTCGCGGAAAGATGGGAACTTTATATTGGGGGAGTCGAAATCGCTAACGCATACAGCGAGCTGACGGACGCCGGCGAACAGGAGGCACGCCTTGAGTTGATCGCCGCGCAGCGCCGGGCCATGGGGAAGGTGGTGTATCCCCAGGACCTTGAGTTTCTTTCAGCAATGAAACGAGGGCTTCCCGGCTGTGCCGGCGTTGCACTTGGGATCGACAGGCTCGCCATGCTCTTCGCAGGAGCAGAGTCAATTCACGCCGGCCCTAATACTTCAATTGAATCCTGTTGATTAGTGTGCTTCAATACCTGAGCGATGCCGAAAGGAACGATCATGACAAGTAGAAGCCTCTTCTCAATCTTCATTCTGCTTTTAATCTGCTGCTTCGCCTCAATCTGCTGGGGCAGGGGGCCGAAGTGCCAGATTCTCGACAAGGAGCCGCGGCCTCTCTATACGCTCGCAGGTGCCTATATTGAGGAGTCAGATATCCAGGGAGGGTCAGATACCGGGCTTTTCGAGGTCGATGCCAGCTGGGGCTGCGCCTACTGGAACGATACGCTGGGCGGTGACGTTGATGCGCACTTAAACTTCCGGAGCACATTCTTCCTGCAGACTGCCAGCCTGGACCTTCCGGAGCATGTCTCGCAAGTTTCCCTGGATCTGGCCTGGATGAGAAGGATGCGAAATGGCTGGACCCTTCTGATCGGCCTGGCTCCCGGCCTTTATTCGGACCTGGAGACCCTGGACAGTGACGCCTTCTTCCTTCCAGTCAGGCTCGCGGGGGTCAAAACGTTCAGCTCAGAGTTGTCTGGAATCGCAGGGTTCGAATATCGCTCGGGATTTGACAGAGAGCTGTTCCCCATACTGGGCCTGGCATGGGAGCCGGACCCCTCCTTTCGCGTTGAGCTGGGAATCCCTGAAAGTGTGCTCTTGTGGCGTCCCGATGAGATTTGGAATTTCTACGGCAAGTTCACCTGGCGTAACGTTACTTACAACCTTCGTGACCGCGAAAATGATGCCCGCGAGACCTTGACGCTGGAGGACTACCGAAACACTTTTGGTGTGCAGCGAGTGCTGGACGACCGCCTGGCAATCTTCGTCGAGTCCGGCAAGTCATACCATCGCTCACTCGTTTTCGAGCGCAGGAACGCCTCAAGCGTGGAGCTCGAAATGAGCAAGTCCGTGTTCTTCAGGACAGGCATCGCCGGCTACTTTTAGAACGCTCGGGGCTGGTACATCAGAATATCCCCAGCTCTGTGGCGAGTCCCTTCAGGGTGGACTTAAGGTCCTCAATACCTTCGCCCGACACAGTGGAAATCTCCACAGGCGACAGCCCTGTATTGCTCCGGAATGCTTTGATGTTTTCCTGAGCTTCCTGTGTGTCCATCTTGTTCGCAACAACAACATGCGGCAAGTCGGCGAGGGCCGGACTGTACAGGCGAATTTCGTCGCGCAGATTCTTGTAATCGTCCCAGGGCTCGCGCCCGTCAATGCCGGAAAGATCAATTACGTAGACAAGTCCCCGCGAGCGTTCAATATGCCTGAGAAAAGCGTCACCGAGGCCCACGCCCTTGTGCGCGTCTTTAATTATTCCAGGAATATCAGCGACCCGTATCGACGTATAGTCTTCAAAAATCACGGTTCCTATGATCGGGTTGAGTGTGGTGAAAGGATAAGCCGCTACTTTCGGATGCGCTTCGCTTATGCAGCTGATAAGCGACGACTTTCCAGCGTTGGGAAATCCTACCAAACCCAGGTCGGAAACGATCTTTAGTTCGAGTTTCAGCTCTCGCTGTTCACCCTCTTTCCCCTCGGTCCGCTTGGTTGGCGCCCTGTTTGTTGAGCTTTTGAAATGGATATTACCCAGGCCGCCTTTACCGCCCTTTGCCACGAGCAGCTCATCGCCAGGTCTTACAACCTCGCCAAGCATGACCTCGGCGTCCTTGTCCCAAATCTCCGTGCCGCATGGAACTTTGATCACAAGCGGCTTGCCATTCTTCCCGTGCATCTGCTTGTTCTTTCCATGGCCGGCATGACCGGCGCGCTGATGCGGAGCGAAGAACAGGCTTATTAGTGAATCGGTATCGGGATCAGCTACCAGGGTGACGTCGCCGCCATGCCCGCCATCGCCTCCGTCCGGGCCGCCCCGCGGGATGTACTTTTCCCGCCTGAATGTGGCCGCACCATGCCCCCCGTCACCAGCATTGACGTGTATGGTGACTGAGTCTATGAATTTTCGGGATTTCACACTGCTCCGGGGCTTGCCGGATGTCAGGCAGACGCCGTCTCAGCGACGTTGACGCGCTTGCCGTCCTTATCGAATTGGACAGTGCCTGACTTGGTGGCAAAAAGCGTGTCGTCCTTGCCCCGCTTGACATTAACGCCCGGGTGGACTTTCGTGCCGCGCTGCCTCACGAGAATGGATCCCGCCGTAACATACTGGCCAGCATAACGCTTAACGCCAAGCCTCTTCGACTTGCTGTCTCTACCGTTCTTTGCTGAACCGCCACTCTTCTTATGTGCCATGGCTTATCTCCAATCGCCGTAAATCTACAGCTTCTCGACCGACAGAACGGTATAGTTCTGCCTGTGGCCGATTTTCTTTTTGAATCCTTTGCGGCGCTTCTTCTTAAAAGAAACAACCTTGTCCGCCTTCTTGTTTTCGACCGCCGTGCAGACGACCTTTGCTCCCTCAACTTCGGGAGCACCGACTTTCAGGGTCTTTCCATCCGAAACAGCCAGTACACTTGTGATTTCGACCTTGGCGCCGGGTTCAACGCCGAGGAGTTCAACCTCGACCTTGTCTCCCTGCCGGACGAGGTACTGCTTGCCGCCAGTCGCAATGACTGCGTAACCCTTTTTCTCTTCTGTTTTTGCTGCCATTTGTATCCCCATATAATGGTGACTAGTCCTAAAAGACGCGAAACAGTATTGGAGTTTTCGCCTTCTGTCAAGGCATTGTCGGGGGTTTTTTTCGCGGAAAAGATGCTGCAGTCAGCTCAGCCCAACAGCTTGTCAATGCACCTGGCGAGGCCATTGACAAAGTTCTGCGTGCTGAATGAGAGGGCGTGATTCCGAATTGCTTCCGACCCCCACTTTCTGGCCGCACAGTCCTCTACGGCCTGGGCAAGCGAGGACGGGTCCTGTTCGTCAAAGAAAACGCCGGAAACGCCCTCGGCTATCGTTTCAAGGGCGCCGCCCTTGCGGTACGCAACAACCGGTTTGCCGCAGGATTGGGCCTCTACGGGCACAATACCGAAATCCTCCTCGCCCGGAAAGACCAGGAGCCTGCAGGCCCTGTAAAGCCCGAGAATCTGGTCATCGCTTTGCCACTCCAGGAACTCGACGTTCGACGGAGCATTCTCACGCAGGCGCTTGAGCTCGGTTCCCGTTCCGGCAATCTTTAGCCGCCGGTCCATATTTCGGTAAGCCTCAACGGCCAGATCGACCTTCTTGTAGGGCACAAGCGCTGAAACTATCAGGTCAAAATCGGCGCTCTCGTCCCCGGGCGTGAAACGGTCCGTATCTACCGGAGGAAAGACTATTTCCGCCTCCTGTCCATAGAAACGTCGGATCCTGTCGGCGACATGGCGGCTTATGGCCACGAACATATCCACGTTAGGCACGGTGCGCATGTCCCAATTTCGCATATATGACAGGATGGGCGCCGCGAGCAGGCGTTTCAAAGGATTGCGCCCGAGATACTCATCGTGAAACAGCCAGGCGTAGCGCATGGGCGTAAAGCAGTAGCATAGATGGCGGGAGGAGGGCGGCTTGGGAAGCCCCTTTGCAACACAGTGGCTTGTGCTTATCAGCAGGTCCGCCGGGGGAACCCGAATGGAGCGGAGGGCTGACGGAAAGAAGGGGAGGTAATATCTGTAGTTCGCGAAGATGCCAGGCATGGACTGGAGGCGAGATGTACGGATGTGATGCCGCTTTATCGTTTGGGAGATGGATCCAGGGTTACAGATAAGAGTGCAGACATCAGCCTCGGGAAACCATTCGCAAAGGATCTCCAGCACTTTCTCCCCGCCCCGCATTCCCGTAAGCCAGTCGTGGCAGAGCAAAGCTGTCTTGGATCCATGATTGCCTGGGTACCTCATGAGTTCCCCCCTGCAAGCATTTCATACACCTCGCGCGTCTTCCGGGCGGCATTGGCCCACGTAAACTTCTCGGCCTGGCTGCGGCCAAGCTGCGAGAGCTCTTTCGCCTTTGACTCTGAATCAAGTATCGAACAGATACTCTCAACAAACCCCGTTTCGTCAGTGTGTTCGTGCACGCATGCGGCGTTGCCTGCGACTTCCGACAACGACCCTCCGCTGCTGCAGACAACCGGCAGTCCGGCTGCCATTGCCTCCGCTACCGGTAAACCGAACCCTTCATAATGGGATGGATGCACCAAAACGCTTGCCTCCGCGTAAAGTGCAATCAGCTTTTCAGGGGTGACGTAGCCGGTCCATTCCACGTGCTCTGAGACGCCAAGCTCTTCAGCAAGCCTTTCTGCTTCGGGATAGCGCGGATCTTTCGATCCTGCTATGACCAGTTTCACCTTCTCTGAAGTTCGCCCAAGCACGCCTTTGAAAATGCGCATGAGTCCTGTGACATTCTTGTATGGGTCAAGCCTGCCGACATAGAGCAGTTTTCGCGGATTTCGCGCGGGCGCCCATGCGAGCTTGCGGTATTCATCCGAAACCCCGTTGTAGGCAGACACGACCTTTGCGTGATCCGCGTTTCGTGACATAAGCATGCGCCTTATGTCATGGGCGGAATTCTCGCTGACGGTCAGGATTGCGTCGGCCCGGGCCGCCACCTGTCTCATGACGAACCTATAGAGGGGCATGAGCCGCGTCTTCTTTGCCTTCGGCGCATGATCTGGAAAGAGCAGGGGGATCAGGTCGTGGATCGTAATCACACATTTAGTTCTATTGGCGCGCAGCGCAGAAAACGCCGCCATCGGCACCATGTAGTTTGTGGAGTGGAATATATCCGCGCCGATCCCACGAATGTAGGAAGGCATCATGAGCTGGCTCTTCATGGAGAAGACACCGTAGGGCACGAGGCTCGCTTCCGCGTTCCGCGCCTCATCAAGCCCCAGGTCAAGCACGGTGCGCTCCATCACGCCCGCATCACTGAACAGCACGACATAGTCATTTTCGCGGTCCTGCGCCAGCAGGGCGCGAAGAAGCTCCACTGTGTAAAGTCCTATTCCTGATATTTCGGGAAATATCCATCGGGCATCGACGAGAACTTTCACTTCACGACCTTCCTGTAGGCGGACACGTGCTCATCGGCAGTCTTCTGCCAGGTGTAGTTCTTAGCCTTCTCAATCCCTCGCGCGACGAGATCATTTCGCAGCCCGGAATCGTGCAGAATGGCCTGAGCCTTTTCAAGCCACAGCTCCGGGTCATACTCCTCAATAACTATAGCGGCGTCACCACAGATTTCCGCAAGGGATCCTCCTGCCGAAGTCAGCACGGGTGTATGGCATGCCATTGCCTCGACAGGGGGAAAGCCGAAGCCCTCATAGAGGGACGTCATGAGGAGAAATTCGGCCCCTGAATAGAGGCTTACGAGGTGTTGGTCGGAAACCGCCTGAATTGTTTTAATCCTTGCGGAGCGCGAAGACGCGGTGATTACGTCAAAGATAGCCTCATTCTTCCAACCCTTCTGCCCCACGATAACGAGGTCACCATCAAAGAACGACATCTTTTCGAAGAGCTCCACCGCATACGGGATGTTCTTGCGAGGCTCGAACGTGCCGACCATCAAAATGAAAGGCCTGTCCAGTCCAAGAGCCTGCTTTGCGGACAGGATGTCTTCATCCTGGGCAGGCTGAAAGCTCTGCGACACCCCAAGGTGTATGGGCGAAAGTTTTTCACGCGGCACGCCCAGGTGCTTATTTATGTCGCTGGCGCTCTGCTCAGAAATAGTTATCACAGCATCGGCCCTCTGGACCGTCGCCTTAATCCGGCGGGACAGGTAATCAAGGTTTCGCTTTTCCGCAAACTCTGGATGCAGGATGAAGCTGATATCGTGAATACTGACCACCGCCTTCTTGCCCGAGGAGAGGGGAGGGATAATAAAATTCGGGAAATGATAGAGGTCAGCATCCCCGGCAATTGAATCGAAGCGCGGCCATCCAACGCGCTTCCATGCCTGCTGAACCAGCATCCCGGGGAGCTTAGAGTACCTCTTGAGAGTGCAGCTTTCTGCACGGGGCGGACGGGCCCTGCCCTTAAAGTCGAAGTAAAAAAGGTCGAAATTGCAATCGTCTTCCTTTGGAAGATGTCCCACAAGCTCTGACACGTACCTGCCGATCCCGGCCCGTTGAGTTACGGCTGGCTGAATATCTATGCAAATCCTCATATGGCAGGACGTTAAGCTTTGCGCGGTTACGGTTCAAGATTCAATGTGCACCCTGAATTGCCACAGTCGGTCCGCACAAGCGGCGTTGACACGCAGGTTGGCGTAATTTATCCTAACCACGGTACGTAATGCATTTTTCTACTATCATAAGAACTCAGTGCTTTTGGGCCATGGCGCTTGCATTATCGATGGCCACCATGCGCGCGCAGTCAGCGCCTATCCATACCGCGGTTGAGAATGAGGATTTCGACGCCGTGAGGCGCATTCTTGCTTCCGAGCCTCTGGCCGTGAACGCACAGACATCCGGCGGTTCGACGCCCCTCCATCTTGCCGTGGGACTCAAGAACAAGGAGATGGTTGAGTTGCTGGCGGCAAGCGGAGCTGACATAGAGCTCGCGACCTCGGAGGGCTACACGCCCCTGCACTGGGCCGCATTTTTTGACGCGGGCGAAATAGCCACCCTCCTGATAGCCAAGGGGGCGAGGGTTGACGTGAAGGCAAACAAAGGTGTCACGCCGCTCCAGCTGGCCATGTCACAGAACGCAAAGGCTGTTGCTGCCGCTCTCGTAAAGCAGACGAAGTCTGTCTATCTGGAGCCGGTCATTGACGATCGTTACAGTCAGGCCGAGGCAGCGCGCGAGTCGGGTGACTTGAAGACATCCTACAAACTCCTCAGCGAGTTACTGGCAGCAGACCCGGAGAACCAGAAGATTAATTTCGCATACGGCATGACCTGCATGGCGCTGGGGGACCATCCGAGGGCCCGCCTGGCGTTCGAGCGCATTTTGATGGTTAACCCCGCAAATGACAGGGCGCGCCTTGAGCTTGCCCGGGCCCAGGTAGCGAGCCGCCTTTACGAGGCCGCCCGCAAAAACCTCAGGGAAGTCTTGGCTCACGATCTCAACAGCAAAGTGAGGGCCAACGTTGAGCGTTACCTGAGGGAGGTGGAGGGTTACTCCAAGAAACGAGCGTTGTCTGGACGTATCGACGTCGGATTCATCGATGACAGTAATGTCAACGTCGGGCCGGACTCCACGATCATAAGCATCGCTCCCATCGTATTCGGCAGCCTCTCTATCGACGAGTTATCGCTGACCTCCGAGTCACTTCCTGCGGAGTCAAAAGGGCAGTTCGCATCACTCAGCCTTTCCGGGACCTCTGACGTCGGAGCTCAGGGGGGCTGGCTTGCTTTTGCCGACATTATGGCTTATAATAATACACTAGATGATGCGGAGATTTACGAGACGATGTACCTGATGGGTGCAGCCGGCTTCTCGAAAGCATTTGGAAGCTCATTGGTTCGGATCCCTGTCAGGTACTCGCATATCGATACCGGAGGAGAAGCGCTGGTGGATATGATAGGCATAGCCCCCGTTTACAGGCGCATGCACAGCGGAGGACGGGTCAGCCTTACAACCAGTGCGGTCGCCGAGATGAGGGACTACAAGGAGCTCAATGACCGAGACGGCTGGTACGCGTCAATCGGCCAGGCGGTAAAGATGATCGCGCCGGACGGCAAGGCCAGCGTGGTTATGGGCCTCGCGTTCTCGCATGACGGAACGGATTCTGGAGTCTACGAGTACAACAGCGTCGCATGGAACCTTGGCGCCGAGCAGGTCATTCCGTTGGGCTGTGTTCTCTATGGGAGGCTGTCCAGCACGAAGACCAGCTACGCTGAAAAAGAGGACCTTTCGCCTGAACAGAGGGAAGATTCACAGCGCCAGGTAACCGTGGGGCTAAGCCGACGGTTTGGAACCCGCTTTGGTGCTGACATCAACTATCAGTCCACGCGCTCTACTTCCTCATTCGCGCTTTATCAGTACGACAGAGAGGTTACGACGGCATCCGTGTTTTACGCCTTTTGAGTAATGGAGGTATAGAATGAACGCTTTGATTCGAAACGCACTGTGCTTGGGGCTGCTGTTTCCTGCCCTGTTATTCGCCGAACCGATCGGCAGCGTGATAGCGTTGGAAGGAAAGGCCACCGCCGTCGGAACCGATGCCAAACTTCGCCCCCTGGAAATCAAGAGCCCGGTCTTCCTCAATGACAAGGTGGCCACCGGCGAGGGCGCAAAGCTGCAAATAATATTCAAGGACGAGACGGTCATCTCTCAGGGAGAAAAGAGCGAGATCGTGATAGACAAGTATGTCTACAACCCCGGCGACAAGGACAGCGCCAACTGTTCACTCGGTGCGATAAAGGGAATATTCCGCATGGTAACGGGGAAGATAACCAAACTGAACCCGGAACGCTTCCAGGTAAAGACCCGCATGGCCACCATCGGAATTCGGGGCTGCGAAATGGGCTTCAGGATTTCTCAGCAGTCTGAAAATATTTACATAATTGAGCTTGGGGAAAAAGAGAGCGTCGTCATCACTGCGTCGTCGAAAGCCGCCCTTGATGGAGTGCAGCCGGACAATTTGAGCATCCAGCAGACAGGTAAGGATATCGCAAGGACGCTGCACGCCAAGAAGCCGGGCCGGATTGTATCAATAAGCGAGAACGAAGGACTGAAGGAAACAGAACTTACACCAGCTGACCTGGCCAGGCTGATAGATGACTGCACCCCTGTCGGAGCTGACAAGGATCCCAACCTTGACCTGAGCGCAGCCCCGCTGCCCGGTGCCGGTGATGCCGCGAATGAAGACCAGCCAATTTTCAGGGAAGGCGAGGATCCGCCGCCGGAAGACAAGGGAATCCTGCCTCCTCCGCCCGGTGAAGATGTTGCAATGCTTCCTCCACCCGATGATGGGCCTAGGCCCGGCCATCGCAATGCGAGGCCCCGCCGCAGGCCGCCGCCGGACTCCACACAGCTGCCGCCTCCTGATGGCAGCTTGCTGCTTCCACCGCCGGATGGAAATACTACCGATCCGCTCCTGCCGCCTCCCGATGGCAGCGTGCTGCTGCCTCCCCCGGACGACACACTTCTTGCGCGTCCTCCGCCTCCTCCGCCACCGCCTCCTCCTCCGCCGCCTGAGGACCAGCTGGAAGATCCACCTCCGCCTCCTCCGCCACCGCCGCCGCCGAATGAGGACCCCCCGCCACCGGACGGAACTACCAATCCTCCGCCTCCGCCGCCGGGACCATCTCCTGTTCTTGTGCAAATGGGAGGAGGTACGGACTGGGATTGGGGGATATGGGAACTTGAAGGTGTTCCTCAGTCGGTTGCATTCAGGTCTCTTGCCAAGATAAAGGGAGCAGACTTCGCTGCGATTGCTGTCGGTTCAACCATGTACAACCTCTCAGGTTCAGGCACCGCGGCTGCCATGGTCTTCGCTGGCCCCTACGCCAGGCTGGTACAGGGCACGTGCGCCCTGTCAGTACAGGTGGGGCAGGGCACTACGCCCAACTGGAACGGCAATTTTTCGATGAACAATATGGGCGGCGACAGCCTGGCATTCCAGGCGGGGGGAATAATACAGAGTGACGGATTAATGACAGGGGCGCCCGCAAGTTACAGCCTTATTGTCAATGGGACTCCATACGGCATCGGCTCACTGACGGGCCATACTGTCGGCGGACATCTGGTTGGCCCCGGGATGGGCACCGTTCCAATAACGGGCGCGGCAGGGACGTTCAATTTCAATCACGGAACGGCAGCCAGCGCGCATGGCGGCTTTGGTGCGGACCTGTTCTGATGCATGCCCACTATGATGAACGGATAAGCGGATGCTGAAAACATTGCGCCGCATAAACCCGGTGATGCTGGTTGGGCTCGCGGTCACCGTGGTTTGCCTCATACTCTTCCTCTGGGGCCCAGGCTTCATTCAGGCGATCTCAAATTATGCTTATGACGCGCTTCTCCGTCGCGTAAGCGAACCACCGAAGTCAGGGAGGGTGGTTATTGTTGACATCGATGATGACAGCATGGCGGACCCGCACTTGGGGCAATGGCCGTGGCCCCGTTATCTGGTAGCCAGGCTTAATGACAGGATATTTGAGTCAGGGGCGTCGGTCCTTGCGTATGACATACTATTTTCCGAGCAGGACAGGACTTCCCCTAAGATCCTTACCGCTCGAATTAAGCGCGCCTTTGATGCTGATGTTCACATCAAGGGCCTGCCGGATGAGGTGCACGACTTCGATCAGGTCTTTGCCGGAAGCCTGAGCAACAGAAATGCTATTCTCGGTATTATGATGTGGCCGGTCGATCGCCCCGCCGACATGGTTGACGATTCCATCGATCCCTTCTACTCGTCCTATCTTTCCTTCATGGGTAAAGCAAAGCTCAACCCAATACAGTTCTTGGTCCAGGCGGACACAATGAGCGTGCCGATACTCGCCTTGAACGAGGCCGCGAATACTGCATTCTTTAACGCCCTGGTTGATTCCGACAGTGTTGTCAGAAGCAATCCCCTGATATGGGCTTACGGTCCCAAACGGGTCTATCCGGCGCTCGCACTTGAGGCCGTCAGGCTGGACAAAGGGATCAGCTCCGGGATGGTATTCTACGATGAAAACGGCATCACGCGCATACGACTGGGCAGTTACATGATTCCCACTGATCACGCCGGAAGAATCGTGGTCAATTACCGAACGATCAACAAGAGCGCAAAGTCGGGATTCTACAGCTCTTTCCCCACCTATTCCGCGAAAGACATTCTGGACGGCAAGGTAGGGTCAAGAGAGCTCGCTGACAAGATTGTCTTCATGGGGACTTCGGCGGCGGCGCTCAAGGACCTCCGGGCCACGCCGCTTACACAGCATTTTTCAGGCGTGGAAATACACGCCACGATGGTAGACAATATTCTTGCCGACGACATGCTGCTGGCGCCGAGTTACCTTACAGGAGTCCAGGCGATCTTCATCCTGCTCACCGGCCTTGCTCTCTCATTCCTTATCGCACGAGGGCGCTCGTGGATGAGCTTCCTGGTGACCGTTGCCATGATCTGGATCGCCTATGCCTCCAGCGTGCTGCTGATCCAGGAGTATCACCTCGTTTTCGTCCCGGTCTGGATCATTATAACAATAGTCATAGTCTACCTTGTCCTTACGATGATCAAGTTCTGGCAGGAGGAGCTCCAGAAGAAAAAGGTTCGCGACATGTTCGGCACAATGGTGTCAGAGGACGTCCTCACATATCTCGAAAAGAATCCGGGAAGCTTTTCCCTGTCAGGACAAAAGGCCGAGGCAACAATGTTCTTCTCTGACGTCCGGGCTTTTACCACCATCTCCGAGAGCCTGGAGCCGGCAAAGCTGTCCGAACTTTTGAACCGGTATCTCAGCCCTATGACTCAGATCATCATGGACAGGGGCGGATATGTGGACAAATACCAGGGAGACGCAATTATGGCGGAGTGGGGTGTTCCTTTTCCAACCGAAGACCACGCGGTTCAGGCATGCCTTGCTGCGATCGAGCAGCAGGCCGCGCTGGATCGTATCCGTCCGGCACTGCTTGAAGAGTTCGGTCATGAGCTTCACGTCCGGATGGGGATTAACTCAGGCACCGTCACTGCGGGCAACATGGGTTCCGACAGGCGCTTCCAGTACACCGTAATGGGGGACCCCGTGAACCAGGCGGCGCGCTTTGAGCCGGCGAACAAAGACTACGGAACAATGATAGCTATCGGGGAAACAACATACGAGGCCGCAAAAGACCACATTGAGGCCAGAATGCTCGACAAGATCATAGTCAAAGGTAAGACTCGACCGATCCTTCTCTACGAACTAATAGCCAGGAAAGGCGAGATTGACGAGCAGCGAAGGAAGGTTACAGACCTCTATGAAGAAGCTCTGAAAGCGCACTGGGACCGGGACTGGGACAGGGCTGAAAGGCTTCTGAAGCAGGCATTATCGCTTGACCAAGAGGACGGTCCCTGTGTTAAGCTCTTGTTGCGCATTAGCGGTTACAGGGAAGCTGAGCCCGAGGTGGGCTGGAACGGCGAGTTTATCAGAGCAACAAAGGACTAAAATGTCAGGAATTCTCTTAGCAAGCATAGACCAGGGCACGACGGCAATTCTGACAAAACTGCTTAAAACAGAGGGGTACAAGGTTGACGCTGCCGCCGATGGTAAGCAGGCGGAGGAAAAGCTTGCGGGGGCTGCGTATGATCTGGTACTCGCATCTGCTGGTGGAGAAGCGGATCCTGAGTTCAATTTGGTAAAGAGCGTCAGGACGGCCCATCCGGCTGTCCCAGTGATAGCGATAATTGACGCATCAGACCAGAACACCATGCAGAGCGTGGCAGAGGCGTCGCCGTTCGCTTGCCTTGAGAAGCCGCTCAAGATTGATCAGCTTCTGAGCACGGTGCAGCGCGCAGTAGATTTTCAGGGCCTGCTGGACTCCGATTCCGTTAACCTTAACCTGCAGCTTGAATCGACATACCAGTTCGAAGGCATTGTGGCGGAAAGCCCCATAATGAAGAGCGTCTGCGACATGATCAGCCGTGTAGCAGGAACCGATGTCACAGTGCTTATTACGGGAGAAAAGGGCACAGGCAAGAGTCTCGTCGCAGAAACACTGCATCAGTACAGCCGGCGTAAGGACAAAGAAATGGTTACGGTCGACTGCTCGCGTCCGGAGGCGGGAACGCTGCTTGCCGGTGAGCCAGGAAAGCCTTCGGCGCTGGACAGGGCTTGTGGGGCTACCCTCTACCTGAAACAGATAGAGTCGCTGCCATTACAGGAACAGGAGCGGCTTGCGACGATCCTTGAAGACAAAAAGTTTACTTCTTCTGAGCAGGACAAGGAGCGCCTGCTCGATGCACGCATCATTGCATCAGGGACAGGTAATCTGGAACAGATGGCCGCGGCCGGCGAGTTGAGCCTGAGCTTCTACAAGGCTTTGAAGATCATCCTCATAAAGATCCCGCCGCTGCGAGACAGAAAGGAAGACGTGGTTCCGACGCTGCGCATGGCCATGCAAACCCGAATCAACAAAGAGGGCGGGGTCCTGCCGAACATGAGCCAGGAAGTCATCGAACTGATGGAGCAGTACCCGTGGCCCGGCAATAGCAAGGAAATCGACATGGTTGCCGGCCATGCACTTCAGGCGCAAGTAGACGGAACCATCTCGCTGGAGTCTCTGCCCCCTCAGATCAGATCTGCGGCCAAATAGTCATTCCGCACGATCCGGCTACAGTGTCTGCAAACTCCTTTTTGGCCAGCCGTTCGATATCCCGAATCTCAAGATCTGTCCTGTCCGGGGCATGATGAGTCAGTATAAGGTTTCTTGCCCCGGAATCGGCTGCCGCCCTGCAGGCCGTCCTCCAGGAGCTGTGGCCCCAGCCCTGGTGCTCCAGAAGCTCGGCGGGGTGGTACTGCGCGTCAAATATGAGGAATGTCGCTCCGGAAGCAAACTCCGAAAACTCATCGGGAACTATGTCTTTCGGGAACTCGACATCGGTGGCAATAACAGCACTGTAGTCAGGACAGTCAATCCTGAACGCGAGGCAGCCCTGCGGATGGGGCAGGGGCATCCACGTCACCCTGACATCCCCGAGGCGCAGATCGCCGCCGGGCACAAGGTCTTCCATTGAAAGCTTCGCGGGGGTGTCAGCAATACCAATTGGCCAGTAGGGCTTGGTCATGAAATTTGACAACGTGTCCCGCCAGTTATCCTCGCGCTGCGGATCGCCCATAAGAGTGACCGTCTTGCCCTTGTAATATAAGGGCGCAAATACAGGCAGGCCAGATATGTGATCCACGTGGTAGTGGGTAAAAAGCAGGTAAATAGAATCAGGGGCGGTTACCGGATCGACGGACTTAATGCCCGTTCCGGCATCAATCAGCAGCAGTCCCTCTGGCGTGTTCACAGAGAACGATGTACTGCATCCGCCAAAATCGACAAACTGAGTGCTGCAGACAGGCACCGTGCCCCGACAGCCCCTGATAATCATCTCGTACATGTCTGAATATTACTTAGAAGGTGCCGAGATGTCAATCAGTCCGGGTGCTCACTGCACTTGATTTCGAAATAAGGGAAAGATATCTTTTCCGGACTCGGGGAAGATAGATTTATGAGAGTATTAATATACAGTCCGGCGGGTGCTTTTCGGTCCTTCGCTACAGACAGGATGCGCGTGGAGGGCACAGTACGGCGCATAGCGCGCGGAACCGATACCCGTCGCCTTCTGGTTGTAGTACAGCTTAATCCAGACACTTCGGGCTGGAGCGGGGCGTTCTACTCGAAGGATATTTCGCGCCACGCACTGCACCGCATGCGCGGGCCGTGGAAGTCCGCACATTCCGGCGGTATTCCGCCCGGACTGCCGGACAAGTTTGCACTCATTGAGGTCTCAATGGGCTGCAATGGCATTTCCTACCCAAGGGTGGAGTATAACCAGAACGGTTTCCGCATCTGGCTTCGGTCATTCCACGCCCACCTCGCTTACATTTTCGCCCATGAGCTTCATCACTACAGGAGATACAAGCTTGGGCTTCACGGACGCGAAGGAGAAAAGTCAGCGGACAAATGGGCTGTCGGGCGCGCCTGTGAGATGGGATACGCAGTCTCTCTAAAGCCCTGCCGCAAGCACGATTCAAGCCGGAGAAAGCGAAGAACTGTTCCATCCAGACCTGTTAAGATGTCCGAGGATTACTGGAACAGGATCAGAAACCTGAAGCGCTGGAGCCTCGTCCGGTTGATGAAGAGCGACAACAGGAAGGTGCCTGCCGGAACGATCCTCCGCTTTCTCCGCCCTCTGCGAGCATCATATCGCGTACTCGTCCTCGACCATATGGGTTTCGAGCGACTTGTCCCGACAGAGTGGCTGCGCATAGTGGAGGAGAAATAGGCGGCTTGAATCATCTTCCTTCTCGGAGTATTATCCGACTCATGAGTCAGGAGGCATCGTAATGCGAAGTGCGGACGCGGCCGCAGTCCTCGCGGCGGTTGGCGAGAGGACCCGTTCTGTCTTTAGTGAGGCGAGCCGAATAGCCGCTGTAGCTTTAGCGGCAACCCGGGTATCTCTTGATGTACGGAGCTGGTCTTACCCTGTGAGATCTGTTTTTGTGCGGCAGCTCTATTTCAGTGGTGTACAGGCTTTGCGGCTGATAGTGCTCCTCTCATGCCTTTGCGGGGTTGCCGTGGTGTTGCAGGTCCAGATCTGGATGGCCAATATCGGGCAGAGTGACCTGACGGGAACGGTCCTGGTTCGCCTGCTGATTTCGGGCATAGCGCCCGTGTTTGTTGGATTCGTGATTATTGGACGCAGCGGAACCGCAATCTGCGCGGAGCTGGCCGGCATGCGGAACAGACATGAGCTCCATGTGCTGGAGGCACAGGGCGTTGACACCTTCACCTACCTGGTAATGCCTCGGTCCGCCGCCATATCCATATCGCACTTCTGTCTGAGCATGATCTTTGTTGCTGTATCTCTATTCTCCGGGTGGATAGCCGGTGTGCTTACCGGCACGATGGAGGTGACACTTCAGCAATTCGCGGATTCCGTCCTGTTTGCACTTGCGCCGGCGGCCATCTTTGACTTCGCGGTGAAATGCCTTTTCGGCGGCCTCGTGATTGGCGCTATAAGCTGCGTGGAAGGCCTCTCGACCAGCGGCCTGAGCACAGAAATACCGCAGGCGGTCACGAAAGGGGTCGTCCTTTCGATTGCGACAATGCTTGTAGTATCGTTTCTTGTATCTGTTATTTTCTATGTCTGATTCCACCAACAACAAAGCGTCCCTGCTGGAAGCGAGAGATCTGGTTCTGTCCTCCGGAGCCGCCTTTTCGTTTTCTGCCGACAAGGGACAGGTCCTTTGGGCCCACGGCAATTGCGAGGAGATCTATGACGTGCTCTCCGGGCTGGTGCCGCCAATAAAGGGGGAGGTAATCTTTCAGGGGTTCCGATGGCGTGAGTTGGATCCCTTCGCGGAGTGCCGGGCCCGCGCTCAGATCGGACGAGTCTTTCCCCACGACAAGGCGTGGATTGAGAACCTCTCTTTGAGAATGAATGTGGGACTTCGTGTTCTGCACGCGGGCTTCCTGACGGCCGATCAGGTCAACGAGGAGATCGCCTTGCTCGCAGCTATCTTTGATGTCACGCAACATCTGGACGAGCGCCCTGAGGGCGCCGCCGCTTCTGTCCTGGAAAGATGCCAGTGGGTCAGGGCTTTTCTCGGAACACCCTCCCTTCTTCTTTTCGACAATAGTGACACGGTGCCAGGGATCTCACACACGGTTCAGCTAAGGGAGCAGGTCAGCAAGTACATTGCATCTGGCGGGACGCTGATTTGGAGCGGAGCGGAGCCACCCGGCGACGAGTCAGACTTAGGTGTGCCCGAAATAAGGCGAATTTCAATCAGAGACACAAATTCCAGAGAGGAAACATGTAGTGACTACGAATAAGCCAGGGCTGCGTTATGTTAACGAAACAGTTGGAGCAATGGTTCTCATTGCTCTGTCTCTCTTCATTCTAGGCGTCATCCTCGCGGGAAAAGCGCAGGGATGGTTTGAGGGCAGGGTGGAAATCCATGCCGTCTTTATGGATGCGGACGGGAAGTCGTCTGCGGAACAGGGCAGCTTTGACCTGCAGGAGGGCGATGAAGTAAAGATACGCAGCGCGAAGGCAGGCCGCGTCAAGAGCATCGAGCCTCTGGATGACGGAGGCCTGATGGCCGTCCTGGAGATTAAAGAGCGCTTTCATCGCTACGTCAGCGTGGACTCCGTTGCCCGCGTAAAAAAGATGTTCGGACTCGCCGGTGATACTCATATCGAAATTACGGAAGGGCAGGGCGAGCAGATTGCGGACGGTGGAGTGATCGCTTGTTACAAAGACAAAGAGCTGATGGAGATTGCAAAGAAGGCAGTAGAGCAGCTCCAGGCCGCTGTCGTGCCCATGGTCGATGAGGCCAGCGGTGTGATGTCGAACGCCAACAAGATAGCCGGAGACCTGAGCGGCGGCGAAGGGCTGCTCGGTACGATGATCACGGATCCGACCCTCACGGCTGATGTCCGCGAGGCAATCAATCACCTCAATGAAATACTCGCGGAGGCCGGTGCGACCGTTCATGAGACGCGTCGCCTGATCAAGGGGGCACAAAAACACTGGCTCATTCGCAAGTATATTCCCGAAAAGGAAGCAAGTGAGTTCATATCTCCGCTCTACGGCTTCTATGCCAAGACGGAGCCGGACCTGTACAGAAAGTGCGAAGCAGAGCTTACTGAAGCGAGAAAGACGGCAGACGCTGGAGAGATCGCGCGCACCGCCTATAATTTAGCCGCCTGCATGTATGGAAATGGAGAGGCGAAGGACGCCGCAGTCATTCTTCGGGAAGCGGACTTGTCGGGAAGACGCGATCCTGTCAGCGTCGCCCACAACGAGGCGTTGCGAGCCCTGATTCACCAGGAAGACAAGAGCTGGGCGGCATCTTACGCATCGATAGGCGTACTGGAGCGTCCTCCCAGGGGAATGCCTTTTGATGGTCATTCGGAGTTCATCGCAGCAGCCTACCTGCTTCTGGCAAACACCGGAGATGAGACTAAAGCCAAAGAGGTAGAGGATACATATTGGAGGAAGGTCGAAAAGAAGGGCACCTCTGCGGCAAAGGCGGCTTTCTACCGAGGCATGGCTCGCCTTGCAGTCGAAACGCCGCGCCGCGCCGGAGAGCTAAGCGACAGGGAGGCAAGCGAACTGAGCACGGCTGGATTGCTATATGGGATGGCTAACGCGCTCGAGAGGGGCGCTGCATACTTCGCGCGTGCGGATGAGTTTGAGAAATCCAGCCTGCGCTATCTCGCGGCCGCCAAGAGCCTTCATGCCCAAGGATTTATAAACGAAGGGGCAGCGGCAATGAAGAAGGCGCTCGATGCCGCGCAACGCGTTGATGATAAGGCACTTGCATCGCATATCGAGGGATTGCAGGCGCTTTTGGACTGAAACAACTGCAAATAAATACCAGATTTCATCGAATTTCTCTTGCTATCGAACCCAATAGATAATACAAACCCGCGGAGTTTTTTGCACCTCTGTGCAGACTGGCAGAGCTGTTAAGGGAAGGTAATATGCCAACAAAAAAGAAGCCGACAAAGACTTCTCAAGCCACAAAGACAGCAAAGCGTAAGCCGGCGAGTCAATCCAAAAAAAAGAAAGCGGTTAAGAAGACCGTAACAAAGAGGAAGACTCCTGCTAAGAAGAACGCTGCTGCAAAGCGAACCAAGAGTTCCGCAACGCGCGTGGGAAAAAAGAAGATAGAAACGAAGAAAACTAAGGCGAAGAAGACGCCTGCCAAGACGGCCTCGAAAAAGACGAAAGACGCAAAAAAGGTCACGAAGAAAAAGGCCGCGAAGAAGACACCAGCTAAACGAGCCAAGAAGAAGAAGGAAAGCGCCGTACTTGAAGTCTCCGGACTTTCGGTTCCTGTAAAGAAGAAGCGGGGACGTCCCAGGAAATCAGACGCCGCCGCCCAAATTGTCGACTCGAGGAAGAAGGCAGAGGAAGAGTCCGGGCAGGTCGCCTCAGGGGTTGCGAAAGACGAGGTTAAGGGCAAGATCAAGGAATTGCTTAAGGTTGCTGAGGCCCAGGGCTATCTCACCTTCGATGACATCAACGAGCATCTGCCGGAGCAAGTCGTCGGAGCAGAAGACCTCGAATCCTACCTGTCTCTTTTGAAGGGGATGCAGGTTGAGATAATTGAGTCGCATTCCGTCGAAAAGTTCCGGAAGGAAACGGCCAAGACCGGACGCAAGGGCAAGATAGATTTCTATGATGACCCTATTCGCATGTACCTGCACCAGATGGGACAGGTACCGCTGCTGACTCGCGAGCAGGAAGTTGAAATCTGCAAGCGAATCGAAAAGGCCGAAGTAACGGTAAAAACACTTTTCGACAGGCTCGGTATAGCGCCGGACATGTACCTGGACCTTGCCGAGAGGCTCGACCGCGGGGAAGAGCGTTTCGACAGGATAGTGAAAGACAAGTTCGTCGACAGCCGCGAGAAGTATATAAAAATCCTTCCTCGCATTCGCACCGAAATCCGGACAACTGAGAAGAAGCTCCGCAAGCAGTTCGTCGAGTTTCTCAAGAAGACGACAACGAAGAAGCGCAGGGACCGCCTCGCAAAGGAAATAGGCAAAACCCGGCTCAAGATATCCAAGGCATTCAACAAACTGCACTTCAAGCAGAAGGTCATCGAGTCAATGGCTGAGACCACTGATGAAGCCTTTCGCGACTTCCTGAAGCTTGAGCGCAAGCACAAGCGGGCATCGAACAAGCGGAAGAGCAAGGCACGTGACGCTGAGGTAAGGGCAGTCGCTAAGGAGATCCGGGAGAGCGAGATACGGCTGTGCATGAATTCGGAAGAACTCAACAATACCTACGCAGAGCTTAAGGAAGCGATGAGCAACGGCCATCAGGCTCGAACGGAGATGGTCGAGGCGAACCTGCGACTGGTAATAAGCATTGTCAAAAAGTACATGAACCGCGGCCTGTCTTTTCTGGACTTGATTCAGGAAGGCAATACCGGCCTGATGAAAGCCGTAGAGAAGTTTGAATACAGGCGGGGCTACAAGTTCAGCACTTACGCGACATGGTGGATAAGGCAGGCGGCCACTCGTGCGATTGCCGATCAGGCCCGAACAATCAGAATCCCAGTGCACATGATTGAGACTATCAACAAGTTGCTGAGGGTTCAGAAGAAACTTGTTCAGCAGCTGGGACGTGAACCTACACCGGAGGAAGCCGCGGACGAGCTGGATATGCCGGTTGAGCGGGTTCGGGCCGTTTACAAGATGGCCCAGCAGCCCATATCACTGCAGAGCCCTGTTGGCGACAGTGATGACGCGCATTTCGGCGACTTTATCGAGGATAAGAGTGCCGAGAATCCTTCAGAGATGACAGCACACAGCATGCTGAAGGACAGACTTAGGGATGTTCTCAACACCTTGACGGACAGGGAACGTCAGGTTCTCGACTACAGGTTCGGATTGACCGATGGGTATTCGAGAACATTGGAGGAGGTCGGAAAGGAGTTCAACGTGACCCGTGAGCGAATCAGGCAGATCGAAGCCAAAGCTCTCCGGAAGCTCCGACACCCGACGAGGTTAAGAAAGCTCGAGGGTTTTCTCGAGTTGAAATAATGGGGAACCAGAATACCGGTCCTTTACCGGCGCCCTTTATTGATTGTCACAGACAGGGCGGATTGTTCCTAAAAGGAGTAGAAAAATGTATAGTGTCGACAGCTTCTCAATGGATATCACCGTTCTCGTGTCACTTTTTTCCGTGGCATGGTTTATTATCGGCATAGTGGTCGGGCAGCGTATGACCGGCACGAAGCAGAGCGGGGGTGTTACCGAGCTTTATGTCGGAAACCTCTCGTATGATGTCCGGGAAAAGGACCTTAAACGTGAGTTCGGACAGTTCGGCGGCGTGACGTCAGCGCGAATCATCAAGAACAAGTTCAATAACAAGTCCAAGGGCTTTGGGTTTGTGGAGATGGCGAACAGGGCCAGCAGCCTGGAGGCTATCCGCGCGCTTAACGGCAAGGAAATGCGCGGCCGTCGAATCGTAGTCAACGAGGCGAAGTCCGAGGCCAGGGGCTAGAGGACAAGCCCGGACCTGACGCTCTGCGCAGCATCATGCCCCTTGAGCTCTGCGATGATCTCAAGGGCGAACTCAAAGGCCGTACCGGGCCCTTGACTAGTCAGGATGTTGCCGTCTCTTTCGACGCGTTTACCTGTATAGTTTGCACTGGTAACCCTGTCGCTCACGGAGGGGTGGCAGGTTACGGCTCTTCCCTTCAGAATGCCCGCTGAATCCAGGGCAAGGGGAGCGGCGCATATAGCGCAAAGCAGCTTCCCCTCAGAGTGGTGCGACTGCAGCGCGCCCAGCAGCGGCTCGTGGCGGATAAATGACTGTGTTCCATCCATCCCGCCGGGAAGTATTATCACGTCATAGTCCGACAGCTCCGCTGAATCAAGCGTGCGGTCAGCACAAAGAGAGACCTTACGGGAGCACAGCACCTTCTCGCCCAGTATGGATACAAGATCTACATCCAGGTCGGCCCGGCGCAAAACATCTGCAATAATTACGATTTCCATCTCTTCACTGCCGTCTGCAATCACGAGTGCAATTTTGGACATATCAGGGTCTCCTGAAGCTATTGTGCCTTGCTTTGTTCTGACCTTAAGTATTAGATACCGTATATGAAATACATCAGCACACGCGGCAATATCAAGCCAATCCCATTCTCGGATGCTGTGATGATGGGGCTCGCAAATGACGGCGGCCTGTTGCTCCCCGAGCATATCCCAGACGCCAGGAGCGAGCTGGAGTCCTGGAAACAGCTCAGCTACAAAGAGTTGTGCGTGCGGGTCATGTCGCTCTTTGCCGACATCGAAGAAGATACACTCACTTCGCTTGTTGATAAGAGCTATGCGCTTTTCCGCGAGGATGAAGTAGTCAGGATTGTACCGGTGGCCGATCGCCATGTTCTTGAGCTGTTTCACGGGCCAACACTCGCGTTTAAGGACATAGCGCTGCAGTTTCTCGGGAACATCTTTGACCAGGTACTCGCGGATCGGGGTGGGGTCCTTAATATCGTGGCAGCCACAAGTGGCGACACGGGAAGCGCGGCAATCCACGGCGTGCGCAACAAAAAGAACATACGAATATTCGTCATGCACCCGCACAATCGGGTCAGCCCAGTGCAGGAGCTCCAGATGACGAGTGTTCTTGACGAGAATGTGCATAACATAGCAGTGCATGGGACTTTTGACGACTGTCAGTCGATCATGAAGGAGGTCTTCGCTGACCTGACTTTTAAGGACGAGTACAGCTTGGGCTCGGTGAACTCAATTAACTGGGCGAGGCTTCTCGCCCAGGTTGTCTACTATTTCTACGCCGCATTTCGCGTCATGGGGGAAACAGGCTCGCAGCGAGTCCAGTTTTCTGTTCCTACCGGTAATTTCGGCGATATTTTCGCAGGATACATAGCCGCACAGATGGGCCTTCCTGTAGAGCGCCTCATACTGGCCACAAACACGAATGATATTCTCACCCGCTTCTTTACCAATGGGGACTACAGCTGTTCTGCAGTTAAACCAACACTCAGCCCTTCGATGGACATACAGGTCGCCAGCAACTTTGAACGTTATCTTTACTACCGGTGCGGACAGGACGCAGGCAAACTGAGCAGCATGATGGAAACCTTCAAGAAAAACCGCACGCTTTCTTCCGAGCATCTCGGCTCCACAGATGAACTGTTCACTGCCGGAAGCTGCAGTGACGATGATACCCTCAGGACAATGGCGTCAGTGTGGCGCACCCATAACTACCTGCTGGACCCGCATTCCGCCGTTGGCTGGAAGGTGGCAGATTTCCATGCCTCCGATGTTCCGACCATATGCCTCGCCACAGCACATCCGGCGAAGTTTCCCGATGCGGTCATCAAGGCCACCGGCGAGGACGCTGCTCATCATTTCCTTATCGACGGCCTTAAGGGCAGCCAGACGCGCTGCTCACAAATGAGTCCCTCGGCCATCGAGCTGAAAGAGCTCATAGGCAGGGTCTGCGCCCGATGACGCTTCCCGTCCCAACTGACTTCGAGTGCGTGCGCTGCGGTAACTGCTGTACGATTAAGGGAGCTGTCACGGTCAGCCAGACGGAGATAGAGCGCATGGCCGGCCATCTTGGCATCTCGGCCCGCGATTTCGCGGATTGCTACACAGAGCTAAAACCGAGCAGGGCGGGACTGAAGCTAAAGGACCACGAGGACGGCAGCTGTATCTTTCTTAATCGGGACCGCAGTTGCAGGGTCAATCCCGTAAAGCCCGACCAGTGTTCTGGATTTCCACATGACTGGAACTACGAAGAATGGACTAAGGTATGCGCTTTTAACTACCGTGCCCGCGAAACCAAAGAGGAGCTAAATGAAGCCTGAAGTAATAAAGAAGAAAATTTTAAAGTTCGTGTCCGAGCAGAAGAAGCCGGCCCCCATATCGGAAATATCCCGGGCCCTCAACCTGCGTAAGACTGCCAGGAAACGACTACAGCGCTGGCTTGCCGAGCTGGTGAACGACGGACTGCTGTTTCACAGTGGACGCGGATCATACTCGCTCGGAGGGGAAGAGGACCTCTTTTCGGGCAGGATCGACGTTCTTCGTAACGGTGACGCTATTCTCTCAATTGATGACTCCGAAAAGCGGGTGCGTATCGACCAGTCGGACCTTGCGACCGCGATGCAGGGAGATCGCGTCCTCGCGCGCTACAAACTTGCCTCGCGACGGGACAGCGGCGATATCGAGTATGCCAAGGTCATACGCATAATAGAGCGTGTGGCGCATGATATTGTGGGCACTGTGAGGTCAGCTGGACGCATGACATATGTTGTTCCAATTGACCGCAAATACAGGCAGGACTTCTATGTCGCCAGCACCGGCGAGGCCGCGGAAGGTGACCGCGTGGTCGTCCGCTTCTTGTCCTGGGAAAACCCTAAGCTCATGCCACAGGGTGAGATAGTGGACGTGATCGGCCCGGAGGACGACGCGTCACTGGACACTCTCTCAATCATCAAATCGATGCATATTCGAGACGAGTTCCCCGAGCAGGTAATGAAGGACGCAGAAACGGTTTCAGGCTTTCTTGAGAAGCCGGGCCGCCGCCGCGACCTTCGCAGCCAGCTCGTTGTCACGATCGACCCCGTGAGGGCAAGAGACTTTGATGACGCGCTTTCCCTGGAAAAGCTTGGGGGCGGCGTCACCAGGGTCGGTATACATATCGCCGACGTGGCACATTTTGTACGGGAGGGGAGCGCGCTGGATGCTGAGGCGAAAGAGAGAGGCAATAGTGTCTACTTTCCGGATAAAGTCGTACCGATGCTTCCGGAACAGCTTTCGAACGGCATATGCTCGCTGCGACCCGACCAGGACCGCCTCGCGTTTTCGGTGTTTCTCAACATCTCCAGGGCCGGCATCGTCGTAGAGCGCGATTTCGCCCGGACGGTAATCCGCTCGAAGCGGCGCCTGACTTATGAAGAGGCGCTCGCGGTGCTCGAGGGCAGGGCCGTTAAGGCGGATACGGACACGCAGATAACCGGACTCCTCAAGGACCTGTCGGCTATCGCTCAGAAACTTCGAAAGAAGCGATTCTCGAACGGGGCCCTGGAGCTTGATGTTCCGGAGGCCGAATTCGACATCGGAGCCGACGGCATGATTTGCGATATACGGTCGGTATCAACCGATGAATCCCACCAATTAGTGGAAGAATTCATGATAGCAGCCAATGAAGCCGTTGCCGTAAAACTTTCAGAGACCAAGTCGCCCGGGATCTACCGTGTGCACGAGCCTCCATTCGAGGAGCGCCTTGACGAATTGACCGGAAAGCTCCAGGCAATTGGATTCCAGCCTGGCAACCTGAAGACCCAGAAGGGACTCGGTGCGTTCCTGAAAAGCATCGAAGGGCGGCCGCTGGCCCACTATGCCCGCATTGAGGTACTGAAGAGCATGAACCGGGCCGTGTATTCTACTGACTCACAAATTGGACATTATGGGTTGGCCAAAAGGCACTATCTTCACTTCACCTCGCCAATTCGAAGATACCCCGATCTAGTGGTCCATCGCGAACTCGCAAGGGTCCTTTCAGGGAAGGGTTCCGGTGGCCGAGTAAAGGGCAAGCTCGGAGGTTGCGCGAAGCATTGCACCGCCACGGAAAATACTGCGGATATGGCTGAACGGAACGTGACGGAAATCAAGAAATACCGCTTCCTGGAACGGGAGCTCGGATCGAAAAGGCCAAAGGACAGGGAAGCGGTGATTGTTAATGTCATGCGTTTCGGCCTCTTCGTGGAGCTGCTGGACCTTCAGGTGCAGGGACTTGTGCATATATCGACCCTTGCGAAAGGCCGGTCACGGTTTGACGGGCATCGTAATGAAGTCAGGGCAGGCAAAAAGACCTACAAGACTGGCGATAAACTTACCGTGCAGGTTTCAAAGGTGGATTTCGAGCAAAGAAAGATCGATTTTGTGCCGGTATTTCCGAGAAATAGTGCTTGATCGATTCTCACGGATACATAATACTCCGCCCTTACTTGGAGCCATCTGCTGCCGACTCAGGCAGATAAAAGGAGATTCAAATGGGAACTGGTAGAAAGTTCAGCAAGAAACCGGCGACTCGTCCTAGGAAGGGCGCAGCGCAGCGAAGAAAGCGCGACAAGGTTCTGAAGGCGCGTCTCGTTGAGATAGGATTTAATGCCGAAGAGGCAGAGAAGATGAGGATAACCGAGGTAAGGGAGCTCCTCAACAAGCACGCCAAACACTCGACTCGCAAAGAGGTGGAAGCGCGCCTCAAGAAATAGGGTACCTGCCCTGTGAGACCGACTGCATCAGCGCTGGTCAAAGACGGACCAAGGGGTTGGCTGCAGTTCAGTAGTCCCGGCCAAGTGCACTGCGCCCATTCGCATGCGAAGATACCTTCCGTCATAAAGTCAGTGGAAATGGCCGCCGGAGAGGGACGATACTGCGTCGGTTATATTTCTTATGAGGCCGCGCCGGCCTTCGACCCTGCGTTGCCGGCAATGACGACGTCCGAACCGCTTGTCTGGTTCCGTGAGTACTCTTCATGCCGCCGCCTCAAGCGCCTGCCGGGATCCAATGGCACGTACCAGCTGAGCCTGAAGCGTGCCGGCCTTACACGCGGAGCCTATCGCAAGAAGATCTCTGCGATCAAAACACTCCTGAAGTCTGGCGCTACGTATCAGGTAAACTTCACGTTCCCTATCTATCTGGACTTCAGAGGAGATCCGTTCGCGCTGTTCGCGCAGCTTCAGGAGAGCCAGCAGTCGAACTATTCAGCATTCATCGACGTCGGTGACAGGACCGTCTGCTCCGTCTCTCCTGAGCTGTTCTTCTGGAAGGAGGGCCGAATTATAGAGTCGCGGCCCATGAAGGGCACGGCCTCCCGTCATCCCGACCCAACGGTCGACCGTAAGATCGAGTCATCCCTTCGCGACTCAAAAAAGAACGCGGCGGAGAATGTCATGATCGTAGACATGATCAGGAACGATCTTGGCCGCATTTCTGCCGCGGGTACAGTCAAGGTGCGCAGCCTGTTTGATATAGAAAAGTACCCAACGGTATTCCAGGCTACCTCAACGATTCGCGGACAAACCCGCAGCTCCCTCGCAGACACTTTGAAAGCCCTCTTTCCATGCGCGTCGGTAACGGGCGCGCCAAAGGTTGAAACCATGCGGATCATCAAAGATCTTGAGGCGCATCCCCGCGGGATCTATACGGGAGCGATCGGCTATGTATCCAGGGGCCGCTCTTCTTTCAACGTAGGAATCCGTACACTCGATATCGCCCGGGACGGTTCAGCCGTATACGGCACCGGGTCCGGGATTGTATGGGAGTCAGACGCCGACTGCGAATACGATGAGTGTATCGCAAAATCCAAGGTGCTTTTTGCCGATCGCAGGCCTTTCGATCTTCTGGAAACCATGCTCTGGGAGAGGGGAAGGGGAGTACGGCTCTCAAGGGAGCACGTCGACAGAATTGCGAGAAGCGCCGCCTACTTCGGTTACCCGACGAGCAGGCGGCGCGTGCGCCAGCAGCTCTCTGAGTATGTCCGACGCCTTAAGCGAAGCTGCATCGTCAGAATGCTGCTGTCAAATGACGGCAGCATGAGGTTCCGGACGAAGCCCATTGCACCTGCGCGCGGGCCCTGGAAGGTCGCAATCGCCAAGACGGTGGTCGACTCCGGCGACTGCTTCCTCTATCACAAGACGACCAATCGAACGGTATACGACAGGGCCCTGCAAGAGAAACCCGGGGCGGACGATATGCTGCTATTTAATGAGCGTGGAGAGCTTACTGAATCGTGCAAGGCAAACGTGGTTGTCGTGCTGGGCCGCGTACATTACACGCCTCCGATAAAGTGCGGCGTACTTGCCGGAACCCTACGCGAGGTCATGCTGCGGCGGGGCGAACTTCGCGAACGTGTCATACACAGAGAGGACCTAGTACAGGCGTCCAGTGTCTACCTTATCAATTCTGTGCGGGGGCGGATCCCTATAGTTCTTGAGGGGGTCAGCTGATCTGTGGCATACTCCGTGAGATCAGATTGGGGCAGTGCGCTTGAATAGACTTCTTACAGACATATGGGAAAGAAGAGAGCTTCTCTGGATCCTCGTATTGAGGAACCTGAAGATACGCTATAAGAACTCCGCGCTCGGCTTCTTCTGGTCATTGCTTACGCCCCTGGTAATGATACTGATTTACGCTGTCTTTGCCCGAATCCTCAGGTTTAATGAAGGACAGCCCTGGTATCTTCAGATGCTCGTTACCGGCATCGTCGTCTGGCAGTTTCTTTCAACTTGCCTGAACGACTCGCTTAGCGCAGTCGGAGGCAACACCAACCTGGTGAAGAAGACTTCGTTCCCCAGAATAATTCTGCCCCTGTCGAATGTGGCAGCTAACTTGATAAACTTCATGCTGACGCTCGTGGTCCTGATAGTATATCTGCTGGCGGTGGGACTCCGCCCTGCATGCCTCTTGGGTCTGCCGCTCGTTCTCTTGACACATGCGGCGCTCTGCCTGGGTCTGGCCCTTATCATTTCATCGGCCAATGTATACTTCAGGGACACTGAGCATATCGTGGGTGTGAGCACCCTGGCTTGGTTCTTTTTAACACCGATCTTTTATGAAGCCGAACGGCAGCTGGCCTTCATGCCAGAGAACATGAGGTGGATGATCTATTTGAACCCGATGACCGGGACCGTTGCGGCTTATAGGTTCATATTCATGTCGCTGCCTACTGCAGGGGCGCCGGGAATGGCAATCTCGGCCGCTGTATGCTGGGGCGTCCTCCTCATAGGAGTAGTGGTGTTCCAGAAGGCCCAGCGATATTTCGGAGATGTTCTTTGATGAGTGCTGAACATGCAATAGTCGTAGACGGGGTGACCAAGGAGTTCCTGATTCGTCAATCCGGGACTATGACGCTTAAGTCCGCGGTGATCGAGCGGTTTATGGGGCGCAAGCGCTATCAGCGCACTCTGCTTGCCCTTGACAGCGTGAGTTTCTCTGTAAGAAAAGGGGAAACGCTCGGCATAATCGGGGCCAACGGAGCCGGCAAAAGCACGCTCCTTTCACTGATTACCGGAACCATGCTGCCTTCCGCGGGGACGATACGGTCGAGCGGCAGCGTTTCATCTCTCTTGGAGCTGGGCGCAGGATTTCATCCAGATCTGACCGGCAGGGAAAACGTCTTTCTCTACGGGGCAATAATGGGCCTGACCCGGGAGCAAATGAAGCAGCGCTTCGATGCTATCGTGGCCTTCGCCGAGCTGTCTGACTTTATCGATCAGCCAGTCAAGCACTACTCCTCAGGGATGTATGTTAGACTCGGCTTCGCCGTGGCGGTCGAGGTAAACCCGGACATCCTCCTGGTAGACGAAGTCCTGGCCGTCGGTGACGAGTCTTTCCAGCGTAAATGCATCGCCAAGATGGAGGAGTTTCGCCGCGAAGGAAGGACGATGCTGATTATTTCCCACGACATCCCGACCATCCAGGCTATAAGCGATAGAATTCTTTTCTTGGATCACGGCAAAGTAGCTGGACTGGGAGACCCCTCTGAGATAACAGAGGGCTATCGATCGGCATCGCGCAGCAAGCTCGCGAAATCTTCTGAGCGCGAATGGGGCAGCGGCGAGATTACAATCCAGGACGTTACGATTAGGGGTGGTGACGGGCCGGCCGAGGACTTCAGTTTTGGCGACGAGATGGTTATCGACATCGCGTACGAAGCCAAAGAGCCTGTTGCACGGCCTGTTTTCGGCGTTGCAATCAAAGACGTCAAGGGTGCTACCATGTTCGGGACGAACACGCAGATAGAGGGCACGACAATCGAGCGGGTCGAAGGGAAGGGCCGCATCGCCGTTCGTTTCGATAATCTCGCCCTCGCAGGAGGGACCTACCTGATTTCCCTGTCGGTCCATTCTGAGGACCACAGAACCAATTACCATCGCGTCGACAACAGGTACCCTATATCGATTCAGGCCCCCAAGAGTTTTGAGGGCGTCCATTTAAGCACCGAGTGGAAGGTGCAGAAGTGAGCACGCTGCCCAACATTGCTGAGGACGTCGCTGTTGTTGCCCTTATCAGGATGGCGCTGGAGGAGGACCTTGACTCAGCAGGAGATGTCACCACGTCGTCCCTCGTTCCGGAGGAAGTGCGGGGCACCGGCCATATTCTCGCGAGGCATTCCTGCGTCGTCTCCGGTGCGGATGTCGCTGCCGCTGTGTTTTCTCAGGTAGAGAGTTCACTCCAAGTCACAATCCTCGTGCCTGACGGAGCGCGGGCCGCGAAAAACGACCGCATCATCGAGATCGCTGGGCCTGCCGGCGCAATTCTCACTGCGGAGAGGACCGCCCTGAACTTCATGCAGCGCATGACTGGAATTGCTACGCTTACCGCGGAATTTGTCGCCAAGGCCGGCGACCTCATGATTCTGGACACGCGCAAGACCACGCCGGCACTCAGGACGTTTGAGAAATACGCCGTACTGTGCGGAGGCGGCGTGAACCACCGTTACGGTCTTTTCGATCGCGTGCTGATAAAGGACAACCACCGCAAGCTGTGGGGCAGGGCCGGGCTCGGAGAGGCCGTGATGGCTGCGCGCAAACGGTGCCCGGATCTTGAGATCGAAATTGAGGTGGAGTCAATTCCAGAGCTCACGGACGCCCTGACAGGCAGCCCGGACTGGATACTGCTGGACAACATGACATCTGACCTCATGAAGGAATGCGTGCGCATCGCTGACGGGCGCTGCAAGCTTGAGGCCTCGGGAGGCATTGGCATCGACCGTGTTGAGGAAATAGCCGCCACGGGCGTAGACGCCGTCTCCCTCGGGTGCCTTACCCACTCGGCGGCAGCCGCAGACCTTTCGCTGGAGCTAGCTCAGGAATAGCCATGCCAAGAATTGCCGTATTCGATGTTGGGAACACTTCGCTTAAATTCGCGCTGGTGCAGAATGGAAGGCCGGGGCCTCCATCAGTTCACGAGCACGACGCCCTCACACCAAAGAAGCTGCTGCAGGTACTGAAGGGACTGGCAAAGGACAAGCAGATCGAGGGCGCCATAGCATGCTCCGTATCGCCGGCCAACTGCACCCGCCTTCGCGAGGCGTGGAGGAGCGTAAGCCGAATCCCTCTACTCTTCCTGAACCATCACATGAAGCTGCCGATTGCACTCAAGTATCCCCAACCAGCTACAATCGGGCCTGACCGCCTTGCGGCCGCGTCAGCCTCTTTTGTCAGACTCAGGAAAGCTCACATCGTGATCGATGCGGGCACTGCCATCACTGTCGACTGCATTGACGAAAAAGGGCGCTTCCTCGGAGGTGCCATAGCGCCGGGTCCGGCCGTAATGACAGATTATCTCGCATCTAGCACCGGGCTGCTTCCTAAAATGGAATTCAGCGGCGCCGTGCCCAAGATTGGGCGAAGTACCGAGGGAGCTATGCGGATCGGGGTCAGGGTAGGGTATGGGGCCATGATCAACGCCATTGTCAACCACCTCCAGAAGGGCGCCTTTGATCAGCGAAAGGTGCCCCTGCTTGTTACCGGCGGACACGCGCGCAAGGCCGCTCGTGAACTGCGCCAGGACACCAAGGTAGTGTCCGGCCTTACCCTCGAGGGGCTGGCCATCATTTATCAACTCAACATGTGAACTAGGAAGAAGTCAATATGGACAATGCATTCGCTTTTATCATGGCCGGCGGGAAAGGTGAGCGCTTCTGGCCGCTCAGCACTTCAGCGCACCCCAAACAGACTCTGTCGGTATTCACCGGCCAGCCTCTGATTGCAGCTTCCGTAGACAGGGCGCTGCAGCTCCTGCCCCCTGAGCGCGTCTTTATCATTACCAATGCGTCACTCGTTGATGTAATGCGCGAAATAAATCCACTGCTCCCTCCGGCGAACATTGTCGGGGAACCAATGGGCCGGGACACAGCCGCAGCCTGCGCCCTGGCTGCCGGGATCGCGCTTTCACGCGACACGGAGGCTGTCTGCGCGATACTTACCGCCGATCATATCATCGGCAAGTTGGATCTTTTCGCAGAAACCATACGCGAGAGCGTTGCTGTTGCTTCAGACGAAGACGCGATCCTCACCATCGGCATAGAGCCATCGTTTCCGAGCACTGCCTTCGGATACATCGAGACGTCGGGCGAGCGAGCAAGACAGGGGAATGTAAGCTTCCTTACAGCGGAGCGGTTCGTAGAGAAACCGGATGCCCAGACCGCGCAAACATACCTGGACTCCGGACAATATTTCTGGAATTCGGGAATGTTCGTCTGGAAGGCGGCAAACTTCGCGGCCCGTCTTGAAGGGCTTGCGCCGCCCCTGCACGGCATGGCGGAGAGGGTGGCTGGGCTGAGTGACCTGGCCGATCTTCCCGCAATAATGGACGACACGTATCCCGAGCTTGAAAAGATTTCCGTCGATTACGCCGTAATGGAGCACGAAGAAAACATTATTATGGCTAAATCTCCGTTTGAATGGAGCGACGTCGGTTCCTGGACAGCACTCTCTGAGCATTTCCCTGAGGACCCGTTTTCAAACATTGTACTGGGCGAGAGCTGCCAGATTGACTCCCGCGGCAACATCGTGGTTTCGGAGAAAGGCCTTACAGCCCTGCTTGGCGTCCGGGACCTGGTGGTTGTAAGCGATAATGACGTCACGCTTGTCTGCCACAAGTCTCAGGTTGAACGGATCAAGGAGCTGGTCAGGCTCGTCGGTTCACAGCCCAACCTGGAAAGGTACATTTAGTTGAGAGTACTAGCTGTAGATGCCGGAGAACGTCGCATAGGATTTGCCGTTAGCACGATTGGCGACATATCGGTTCCATTTACTACGCGGGAAATCAGGAATGAAAACGAGTCTGTTAAAGCTATTCTCCAGGTCGTTGAGGAGGCTGAAGCTGAGATGGTCCTCATTGGCCTGCCGCTTAACATGGACGGAACACACGGGGAGATGGCCGACAAATCCCGCCGCATAGGCGCAAAAATTGAAGAAATGTCCGGGCTGCCGGTAAGGTACTGGGATGAGCGGCTGTCGACGGTCAGCGCGGAGAAGATCATGCTTGAAGGCGATCTCTCGAGAAAGAAGCGCAAGAAGAGAATAGACCAGATGTCTGCACAGATTTTCCTGCAGGCTTTTCTCGACTCAGGCGGTGCCGCTTAGCGAACGATGCCGAAACAGCGATACAGAATAACGGTAGCGTACGACGGTACCGCGTATGCCGGCTGGCAAATACAGCCGAAGGACGAAACCGTTCAGTCGGTTCTGGAGCGAGCACTGCAGAAGATGTGCGGCTCGCGGACAAGGCTTCACGGCAGCGGCCGAACAGACCAGGGAGTTCACGCCAGGGGCCAGGTTGCGCATTTCGATGCCGACATTACGGTTCCCGTGTCAAAGATACCAATCGTACTGAACACCCTTATACCATCAGACATCCGCGTCCTGAGCGCAAGAAAGGCGGTCAGTGACTTTCATGCCCGCAGAAGCACAACAGCGAAGGAATATCGATACTTTATCTGGAACGCACCCATGATAGACCCGTTCGAACGCCTCTACTGCACTCATGTTCGCCGGCCGCTGGACATAAGCGCGATGCGATGCGCTGCCAAGGCATTCGTTGGCCGTCACAACTTCCGTGCATTCACAGCCAACCCAAAGACAGACGTTCCCAGCCATACGCGCAACATCTTTCATTTAAGGATAAGCAGGAGCGGCCCAAAGATCTGCATTTCGGTCAAAGGAGACGGATTCCTTTACAAAATGGTCCGCAGCATGGTCGGATACCTGCTTCGGGTTGGGGCAGGGGAGGTCAGCGCCGGCTCAGTAGGGGCTGTAATCAGCTCTGCAAGAAGGACTGCTGACGTCCCAACGGCCCCCTCCTCAGGTCTTTTTCTCTGGAAGGTCTGGTACTGATCTGTAATAATCCCGCCCCATGGAAATCAAAATTTTACCATCGCTACTTGCCGCAGACATCGGTCATCTTGCTGACGGGGCAAAAATGGCCCAGGATGCCGGAGCTGACGGCCTGCATATTGACATCATGGACCCGCATTTCGTGCCGAACATCAGCATGGGACCAGCTGTGGTCGAGATGGCCAAGCGGGTAGTAGATATACCTCTGAGCGTCCACCTCATGCTCAGCCGTCCGGACCAGATGATATCCAACTTCGTAGAGGCCGGGGCGGACTCACTGCTGATCCATGTAGAGGCTGAGTGCGATATCGCTGTTGAGCTCGAGCGGATTCGCGAAAAGGGCGTACGACCCGGAATAACCCTCAACCCCGAAACGCCGGCGGAGATGATTCTTCCTGTAATCGACCGCGTCGACGAGATCCTTTGCATGACAGTGCATCCCGGCTACGGCGGTCAGGCCTTCATGTCACAAGTATTGCCGAAAATAAAGCAACTTCGTAATTTCGCCGACTCGAGGAGCAGTTCTCAAATCGACATCCTGGTCGATGGCGGCGTTGATCTTCAGACCGCCCCTTTGTGCGCCGCCAACGGAGCAAACGTGCTGATAGCGGGAACGAGCCTTTACAGGGCCAGTGACATGGCCGCTGACGTAGCTGCCATGCGCGAGAAGGCGAAGCAAAGCCTGGCGACTCAGACAGGATAAGGTGAACGGCAGCCCTCATGGAACTTAAGCAAATACGCAACTTCTGCATCATCGCGCATATTGACCACGGCAAATCCACGCTGGCCGATCAAATGCTGCTTAAGACGAAGACGGTCGATCAGCGACAGTTTCGGGACCAGCTGCTGGACGACATGGATATAGAGCGCGAGCGCGGCATCACCATCAAATCCCATCCGGTAACGATGCATTACGACGCCGATGACGGACTGGAGTATGAACTTAACCTGATCGACACTCCCGGACACGTAGATTTTTCTTACGAGGTGTCACGCAGCATGTCGGCCTGCGAAGGCGCCATTCTTGTTGTTGACGCCGCCCAGGGCGTGCAGGCCCAGACTGTGGCAAACACCCACCTCGCAGTCGATCGCGGCCTCGAGGTCATACCGGTACTGAACAAGATCGACCTGCCTAATGCTGACATCGAGGCGGCGAAGAAACAGATAGAAGATGTTCTAGCAATAGATGCGTCTGACGCCCTGCTTGTCAGCGCAAAGACGGGGCAGGGCATTGACGCAGTGATGGAGGCAGTTATCAGCAAGATTCCTCCGCCCCAATGCACCCAGGAATCGACCAGGGCCCTGATTTTCGACTCGGTCTACGATGCATTTCGAGGTGTGGTCACGTATGTGCGCGTCGTGGACGGAGCCATCCGCGGCCGCGACCGAATAAAGATGCTTGGAACGGGCACCCGTACCGAAATCAAGGAAATCGGGATCTTCTCGCCAAAACCTACTCCAGTCGAAAAGCTGAATCCTGGACAGGTGGGCTATCTCATAGGAACCATCAAGACGCCGTCGGAGAGCCAGGTCGGGGACACAATAGTAATGGGCAGCGACGACTCTTCTGGAGCGCTTGCCGGTTTCAGCCCTATAAAGCCCATGGTATTTAGCGGGCTGTATCCCGTGGACACCGCTGATTATGAAAAGTTCCGCCAATCACTTGAGAAGCTCAGCCTCAATGACTCTGCACTGACTTTTCACGCAGAATCCTCTGTCGCCCTGGGTTTTGGCTTCAGATGCGGTTTTCTCGGGCTGCTGCACATGGAAATCGTCCAGGAGCGCCTGACCAGAGAGTTTGACCTCGACATCATCAGCACCGCACCATCCGTAATATACAGAATTGATCTTAAGGACGGAACGAGCATGGAGCTGGACAATCCCGTTTTCATGCCGGACATCACCACCATAGACACAATCTACGAGCCCTGTATCAGGGCATTCATAATATGCATGAATGAGCATATCGGGGATGTCATGAAGCTCATCATGGACAGGAGAGGGGACGTGCTCAAAACCGAGTCACTCGACACAACCAGGGTGATGCTGACGTGCAACATGCCTTTAAACGAGATTCTCACCGATTTTCACGATATTCTCAAAAGCGTCAGCCACGGCTATGCGTCCATGGATTACGAACATTCCGGATACGAGGCCAGCGACATGGTCAAACTCGACGTGATGCTGAACAGCGAGGTCGTGGACGCATTTTCCTGCTTGGTTCATCGGTCCAAAGCCATATCAAAAGGCAGGCAGATATGCGCGGCGCTCAAAGAAAGCGTTCCCCGGCACATGTTCGCTATTCCGATACAGGCCGCACTGGGCAGAACAATCATCGCCCGCGAAACTATCAGGGCGTTCAGAAAAGACGTTACAGCCAAGCTTTATGGCGGCGACGTGACGCGAAAGCGCAAGCTTTTGGACAAGCAGAAGAAGGGCAAGAAGCGAATGAAACAATTCGGCCAGGTAAGCGTGCCCCAGAAGGCCTTCATTTCAGTACTCAGGACGGGAGCGTAACGCAGTGCTAGCCGGACTATTAAGACGACGTGAGGCGAGAAAGCTGGCAAAGAACGCGCTGCGCCTGGCGAAGCACGTCAGAAACCACAGGGAAGACGTGGCAAAAGAGGCGCACCTCGAGAATCTCGCACAGAAGGAGGCTGAACTCAGGACCATTCTCAGGGGGAAAGCCGACACTAGCGAGATCACCGAAGCCTCCGCGAATATGGTAGAAGCTGTCTCACTGGTGGCTTCAAAACGCAGGTTCTCTGGGCTGCGCGAGAACCTCGAAATCCTCGTTGTCGCGATTGCCGTTGCAATGGGTATCAGGACCTACTTTATTCAGCCTTTCAAAATTCCCACTGGATCAATGCAGCCGACTCTTTACGGAATTCACGGCATCGAAATGGACGCGCCGGCCCTCACCGACAAGTTCCCGCTGAAGCCGCTGCGCTGGATCATCACCGGCGAGTGGTATAAAGAAGTCAGAGTCAGGCAAACCGGCAGGTTACGCTTTCGCCAGCCTAGCGCGAAGCCAGGCCTCATGGAATGCCACGTCGGAAACTACGTTTATTTCGTGCCGAAATCGGACAGGCTGCTGCTGATGGAGGGCATCCAGCTTACTACCGGAGCGGTTCTGTGGCGTGGTCGCCAGAAAGCCGGTGACCATGTTTTTGTGAATAAGGTCGCCTGGAACTTCGTCAAGCCGCGTCGCGGCGACGTCATGGTATTCAACACGAGGGACATAGTCGGCCTGCCTGAAGGAACCCACTATATTAAAAGAATGTGCGGGATGCCTTCAGAGAGTGTAGGGGTGAACCCGCCTCACGTGCTTATCGGAATGGAACCCCTCATGGAGCCTGAGACAATCAGGCGGGTCGCCGAGAGCGATCCTGGGTACCACGGGTACCAGCTAGCTCGTGCCGGCGGCGATATTGACCCTGTACTGAAATCAGCGGACGCAAGGATACACCTTGCCAAAGACGAGTACGTTGCTCTGGGAGACAATACCAGAAGCAGCTATGACAGTCGCTATTGGGGCTCCGTTCCTCGCGACAATCTCGTCGGACCGGCTTTCTTGCTGTACTGGCCATACAGCCAGGGCCGCTGGGGCTTCATTAAAGGCCACTAGCCACAGAATCCCAACAGAAACCGACCCCTTGTCGCTATTTCTTAGGTTTTAG